>JABDGN010000040.1 GCA_013285995.1 Gammaproteobacteria bacterium | reverse complement strand
CCGGCCCCTACATTTTTCTAAAGAAGAGACAAGCAGTGAGTTTATTAATTATTTTTGCCATCGTATTTTATCTTATCGCAAGTGGCGTGCAAATTGCGCGCCTTAATGCGTATGAGAAATTTGCTAAACGATTTTTATTAATCGCTGGATTCATTGCGGTGATTTTGCATGCAGAACTTTTACATCGCTGGATTGACTTGCCGATGGGGCAAAATTTAAGCAGCGGTAATTTATTTTCGATGGCAGTATGGTTGGCAGCATTTTTATTGAGTATTGCAGCTTTGCGCAAACCCATTGAGAATCTGTGTTTGATTATTTATCCGCTAGCGGCTTTATCGATTATTTTAAACTTATTATTCCCACATTATTACGTGCTGGAAACCAGTGACGCAGATGTGTTTCATATCCTATTGGCTATCATAACGTTTAGTGTGTTATGCATTGCGGCATTGCAAGCGATTTTCTTAATTTTGCAAGAATATTTGCTCAAGCATCAATCGCTGTTGCGTTGGATGTTGTTATTGCCGCCTTTGCAAGCGATGGAACAGTTATTATTTCGGATGATCGCTTTGGGTTTTATTTTATTAACGGTATTAGCGATTAGCTCAATTATAAGTTTTGGAAATATTTTTGCTGCTAATTTGATTGCTAAAACCAGCATTGTGTTATTAGCATGGCTAGTCTTTTTAATCCTACTTATTGGCCGATATTATTTAGGCTGGCGTGGAAAAATCGCGATACGCTTCACTTTAATTGGCGTGATTTTGCTGGCGATTGTATATTATGGGACACGGGTTTTAGTATATACTTGAATGTTGTCATCCCGGAAATTGCGTAGCAATTATCCGGGATCCAGGCTTTCAAAGATTAAATCCACGAAGTGTATTTAAAACAAGTTTAATGTGAGAGTAATATTATGAAAGATGACAAGGCAGATTCATCTTCAAAATCGTCGAAGTTAAAAAAGAAAAAACGCATCAGAGTACAAGATTGTCCAGCTTTTGGAATGTCGAAAGATGACACTCGTCCCGTTGAAGAAATTATGGATGAACTTCGTGGTGGCCGTTATCGAGATCTCTTCAAACTATGAATACTGTCACACTGATTATCATTTTAATTATCCTTATTTTCCTGTCAGCCTTTTTCTCTGCGGCAGAAACCGCTTTAATGGCCATTAATCGCTATCGTTTACGGCATTTGGCAAAATCCGGCAATCGCACTGCACAATTAGTTAGCCAATTATTAGAACGTCCCGACAAAACGCTCAGCATTATTTTAATCGGTAATACCTTTGCCAATATTATGGCTTCCGCGGTAGCCACTTTAATCGCCAGTCGTTATTTTGGTGATGGCGGCGTATTTGTTTGCACCGTGATTTTGATCATTGTGATTTTAATTTTTGCTGAAGTCACTCCTAAAACTTTTGCGACTACGCAAGCTTTACGCTTATCGTTTTTTGTGGCATGGCCTTTATTGATTTTAAAGAAAACCCTCTATCCTTTAGCTTGGTCGGCTAATAAGTTAGCGGTTAGTATGCTACGCTTAATCGGTGTGCATGTGCATGAACATCACATGGAAGCCTTAAATTCTGATGAGTTACGTACTTTACTGCATGAAGCCGGGCACAAAATTTCCGCGCATCACCAAGGCATGTTGTTAGGTATTTTAGATTTAAGTCATGCCACTGTTGACGATATTATGATCCCCAAAAATGAAATTGTGGGCATCGATCTCGAAGCGGATTGGCAAACTATTCTTAGGCAATTAAGTATGAGTCAGCATACGCGGTTGCCAGTTTATCGCGGCAGCCCTGACAATGTGCAAGGTATTTTACACATGCGGGATGCGGCTCGCTTATTAACTGAGCAGCGTTTAACACAGGAAACATTACCTGGCATTTGTCGTGAAGTTTATTATGTGCCAGAAAAAACCCCCTTAAGCACTCAGCTATTGAATTTTCAAAAATTACGTCGGCGGTGCGCGTTGATTGTTGATGAATACGGCGATATTTTGGGAATGATTACGTTAGAGGATATTTTAGAGGAAATTGTCGGTGAATTTACCACTGATTTTGCCAGCAGTAATAATAAATTGGTATATCCACAAACTGATGGCAGTTTTATTGTGGAAGGTAGCGCTAACATTCGTGACTTAAATCGCTTGATGAATTGGCAGTTGCCAAGCAATGGTGCTAAAACTTTGAGTGGAGTCATCATTGAGTATTTGGAAATGATCCCCGCTGCGCATACGGCTTTGCGTTTGGAAGGCTATTCAATGGAAGTGTTGCAAGTGAAAGATAATATGATTAAAACTGTACGCATCATATCACCTTTACAAAATCAGAGCGGCTAATACATTGCGTCCATCAGCAACCAATAAATTAAAAGTGCGACAAGCTGCTGCAGTGTCCATAATTTCAATACCGATTTTAGCGGCATAAACGTCAGCTAATATCTCTTGCTCAGGAAAAATTAATGTTTCACCGGTTCCTAATAAAATTAATTCCGGGCTTTCCTGCACAATCATTTTGAAGTCATCTGCTTTGAGTTCGGCAAACGTTTGCGGGGGCCAAGCGTTAATGACTCGCTCTGGAGTGACTATCACGCTGTGGGTATATTCTTGTCCAGCAATTTGAACCTTGCCAAGCGCATAAGCGTTAATTTGTAAGCCATCATTGCTATCTTGTTGGAGTTGCATATCTTCCCTCTAAATTGTGTTATTATACGGCTTCCAAAGCGATTTTGGAATTAAGCTTAAAATTATCCAACTCCGAGGAGAAACTCATGAAAAATATTATTAAATTAAGTGCCTTAGCGGCTTCAGTTGCGTTGTTAGCAGGTTGTGCTAGCTATGCTCCACAAGGCATCATTTACAATGGTGCAAAAGTAGGTACAGCGGTTAACAATGGTGTGCCAGCTGACAAAACCGGTCAGGCGTGTGCGACTTCTGTATTGGGCTTGGTTGCAACGGGTGATGCAAGCATTGAAACAGCTAAAATCAATGGTGGTATTACTAACGTAGCAACGATTAACTATCAAGTTAATAACGTGTTAGGCTTGTATGGTACTTATTGTGTGATTGTAACAGGTCACTAATACTTTGTAGACAAAGTGAAAGGCGGGCAAATGCCCGCCTTTTTTTGAGAGAATAATAATGAAAATAATACACAGTTTTTTGTTACCCTTAACACTTATTGCCACTTTATTACTGACGGGTTGTGCCACGATGTTTGGTGATAACACCCGTAATGTCAAAGTGAATTCTAATCCCGAAGGGGCAGCTGTTTACCTGGGAGCTGCACAATTTGGTGTAACACCCACTACCGTTTATTTGCCACAGCATATTTATAATAACATTTATTTGCGGCTAGAAAAACCTGGCTACGCTACTCAAAACATAGCGATTAATAGCGTATTCCAACCAGTTGGTTTATGGAATATTTTAAATTTACCGTTTTGGGGGATAGGGTTTATTATCGATGGGGCGAATGGTAATATGGTAAAAGTTAATCCCGATCAATTAAATATGATGATTACCTTGCAATCGGCCACTTCGGCTGCCAGTGTTGTGCCAGCTGTAGCGCCTAAGGCTAAGTGATACTTTTCCTCTTCACAATGTTAGAAAAACTCAAATTGTGAAGAGGAAAGGTATAGGTTAAAATAGCCATCCTTTTTAAAGCTTGAGTATCACGTGTCCGATCTTTCTCACATCCGAAATTTTTCTATTATTGCCCATATTGATCATGGCAAATCGACTTTATCCGATCGTTTAATTCAACGTTGCGGCGGATTATCCGATCGTGAAATGTCAGCACAAGTATTGGATTCGATGGATCTCGAGCGTGAACGTGGCATTACGATTAAAGCGCAGAGTGTAACCTTGCACTACAAAGCGCAAGATGGAAAAACTTATCAGTTAAATTTTATTGACACGCCAGGACATGTTGATTTTGCTTATGAAGTATCGCGCTCGCTTGCTGCCTGCGAAGGAGCATTATTAGTCGTTGACGCCGGGCAGGGTGTGGAAGCGCAAACGGTTGCTGTCTGTTACACCGCGATTGAACAAAACTTACATGTGATGCCAGTGCTCAATAAAATTGATTTACCGCAAGCCGAACCAGAACGGGTGGCGCAAGAAATTGAAGATATCATTGGTATTGAAGCGACTGATGCGGTGCATGTCAGCGCGAAAACCGGGTTTGGAATTGATGATTTACTCGAACGTTTAGTGAAAGAAATTCCACCGCCGCAAGGCGATTTAAACGCGTCTTTACAAGCGCTGATTATCGATTCTTGGTTTGATAATTATTTAGGCGTGGTGTCATTAGTACGCGTGAAACATGGCACGATTAAAGTCGGCGACAAAATGCAAGTGATGTCAACCGGCAAAGCCTATTTGGTTGATGGTGTGGGAATTTTCACTCCTAAGCGTACCGAAAAAAATGTTTTGCAAGCTGGTGAAGTGGGTTATATTTTAGCGGGCATTAAAGATATTTTAGGTGCCCCGGTCGGCGATACGATAACCAGCGCTAATAATCCAGCTGATAAACCTTTGCCGGGGTTTAAAAAAGTGCAGCCGCAAGTGTATGCCGGTTTGTTCCCGATTAATGCCGAAGATTTTGAAGCTTTCCGTGAAGCGCTCGCTAAATTAAGTTTAAATGATGCTTCATTATTTTATGAACCGGAAAATTCTGAAGCCTTAGGGTTTGGTTTTCGCTGTGGCTTTTTAGGCATGTTGCATATGGAAATTGTGCAGGAGCGTTTAGAGCGCGAATATAATTTAGATTTGATCACCACCGCGCCTACTGTCGTCTATGAAATTGTGACGCGTGGTGGTGAAACGCTGCATATCGATAATCCTGCTGATTTGCCAGAGCCATCAAAAATCGAAGAAATGCGCGAGCCGATCGTTGAAGCCAACATCATTGTGCCGCAAACTTATCTTGGTAATGTGATCACCTTGTGTATTGAGCGACGCGGTGTGCAAAAGGCTATGAATTATGTCGGTAATCAAGTCACTCTACGCTATGAATTACCGATGGCCGAAGTGGTATTAGATTTTTTTGATCGTTTAAAATCCTTAAGCCGCGGTTATGCATCGCTTGATTATCATTTTATAAAATTTCAACCGGCTAATTTGGTGAAGCTGGATATTATGATTAATGGCGACAAAGTCGATGCGCTAGCCGTCATTATTCACAAAGATAAATCCATGTCGCGCGGCCGTGATTTAGCCGAAAAATTGCAAGAAATTATTCCGCGGCAAATGTTTGATGTCGCTATACAAGCTGCGATTGGCGCACATATTATTTCCCGTGCGACAGTCAAAGCGATGCGCAAAAATGTCTTGGCGAAATGTTATGGTGGCGATATTTCCCGCAAGAAGAAATTATTGTCGAAACAAAAAGAAGGCAAAAAACGCATGAAGCAAGTCGGGCGGGTGGAAATTCCGCAGGATGCCTTCCTCGCGATTTTGAAAGTGGACAATTGAGGTCGGCTTCTCGCATTTAAAATGTAGGGGCGGCTCGCGAGCCGCCCGTTATTAAAAGCGGAACGCTCGCGAGCGTCCCCTACAATATGAAACAAACTGACACACATACTTAATAATTCCTTAATAAAAAAGTAGTTGCTTTCTACAAAACTGCATGTTAACCTCCAGTCATGTCTTACTTTAATGGCTCACAACACGCTCACATTTTGACATCTCGTCAAGCGAGATTTGTTGCTTTGTCATTTTCTTTTTCTTCTCTCCTCCTCGGTCTTATTTGCCTGGTCCGGGGTTCATAGTTTTATCTTTGCGCTTTCTCCGGGTCAGGTCTTAAAAATCCTCAAAGCCCAGTATTAATTATTTCGCATGCGGCGAAAAATATATTTAATTGATTCGGAGAAGAATAATCATGACTACTATTACCACCGGACAGAAAGTCCGGCAACCAGCTGGTTTTTATATTTTATTTTTAACAGAAATGTGGGAGCGTTTTGGCTTTTATTTAATTAGCTCATTGTTAGTGTTGTATTTAACTAAGACAATGGGTTTTGATGATACAACCGCTTACACGGCGTTTGCCTCGTTTGTTGCTTTGCTGTATATCACGCCCGCAGTGGGTGGTTATGTGGCCGATAAATTTTTAGGCTATCGTCGCAGTTTAGGCATTGGAGCAGCCTTTTTAACCGTTGGTTATGCCATTTTAGCGATGCCGGAAAAAAGTTTTATGTGGCCGGCTTTAGCGTGCATCATCATCGGCATGGGCTTTTTTAAATCGATGCCCTATGCGCTGTTAAATAAGTTATATCAAAGTGATGCGCAACGCGCCAAAATGGATGGAGCATTTACTTTGTATTATTTGTCGATTCAAGTCGGTGGTTTAGTACCCGTATTTGCCGGGGGCTTTTTAGCCAACGCAATGGGCTATCACGCAACATTTGCCATTGGCATGGTCGGCATGTTCATTGGTTTTATGACTTTTATTTTTGGCATTCGTTGTTTTAAAAACGCCGACATCGAAATCGGTTATGAAAAAACCAACTACTTTTTTATAGCCATGGTGATCATCGCTTGTATCTTTGTTATCGCGTTTATCACTCGCATGTTAGAGCACTCACAAGCGACTCACATGTTAGTGTGGTCAGTTGCCGTCGTAATGTTAGCTTATGTTATTTTTAAAGGGAAAAGCTTGGCTACGATTGATCGCGTTAAATTAGCCGTTGCGGTTGGTTTGACGGTCATGGGAATTGTATTTTTCGCTTTGTATTACCAACAACCCATGTCATTAACGTTGTTTATTGATCGTAATGTGGATCGACACATGTTTGGCTTTACCATGCCGAGTTCGTCCTATTGGGTGTGGAATCCGATTTGGATTTTAATCATCGGCCCTTGTTTAACGGCGATTTACAATTATTTTGGACGCAGACAGCGCGATTTATCAATTACCATGAAATTTGGTGTGGGAATTATCTTCATGGGTTTGGGATATTTCGTGGTGACCGTCGGTACTTGGTTTGCCGATAGCACACAACACATTAGCAGTGGTTGGATTATCGGTAGCTATGCTTTGCAATCGACAGCGGAATTAATGGTGAATGCTTTAGGCACCGCGATGATCGCAAAATTAGCGCATAAATCAGTGATGAATGTGATGATGGGCATCTGGTTTATCGGCACGTCGATTGGGGGTTTATTAGCCGGTAATTTTGCCGATATGACGGCGGTACCCGATAAAGCCACGGCCATCGATAGCCTGCATATCTATGCGCATGCGTTTAATATTTTCGCCATTGTCTCCGTCGTGATCGGCGTGATTGTGTGTATCGCTGCGCCAATGGTGACACGCATGGTGCAAGAAAAACATGATGCGCCTAGCGTGGCAAATGCCGCTATTCCAATCGGGGCATAAATAACCTCAATAATACCCGTCAAGTTTTTAGAACTTGACGGGTAAACTAAAAATCTTTATTTGCTGTTAAGGAAAGAATATGGATATAATCTTACTACTTTTCTTTAGACAAGGAATTCACAATGTCTGTTTTTTCTCTGCGCGTCGTTTTTTTCATGGTTTTAACCAGTGCTTATTCATTAGCGGCTGTGGCGGAACCCGATTGGGCACACAATTTCGATGTCACGGTACAAGCCGGTTTAACCGAAATTAACACCGAGCAAAATGCTTCCTACCAGACAAATTTTGGTTATCCCGAAACGCAGCAAATGCACCAAACTAATCAGCTGCAAAATTTTATTTACAGCGCTGGTGTTGGTTATATTTATGCGTTGCCCACGCCACAAAATAATTTGCACTGGTTGCCAGCTACCGAAACGGCGCTGAATTTTTCGCAATTTTTACAAACCACCGCCAAAGGCCAAATCAATCAGGATGCCACCGACCCACCGACGTATAATTACAATTACAATCTGCCTTTAAACAGTATGCGTCTGATGCTGGATGAAAAATTATTTATTCTATCCTGGCACCATATTTTGCCTTTTGTAATGGCGGGCTTGGGCCCATCTTATGATGAAGTCGGTTATCACGATAGCGTCAGCTCTGCTCAGGATAACGGCGCCATCACGTTAAATAATCATTACTTTTGGCAATTTGCCTGGGAAGTGGGGGCCGGTGCGCAATATCAGTTAACGCAACAATGGAGTGTTGGGCTGACTTATCTCTATACCGATTTGGGACAATGGTCGAGCAGTAGTAGCGGTACGATTGATCGCGATACCGATAATCAAGCCTTTAATCTGGCTGCACCCGCGAAATTTAATGTCAATTCCAGTACGGAATTATTAGCTGTAACGTATCGGTTTTAAGGGAGATAGGCATGTTAAAAAAATATTGGTCTGGTTTTTTCGGTTTATTTTTCTTAATCAATGTAGCGCATGCAGCGCCGCCAGTAGTGTTTAGTGCCAAACCTACTTATCCGCAAACCGTGACAATAAATCAAACTTTGGCTTTAAGTTATACCTTAACCAATAATGGGCCGGCTATTAATCCCTTTCGTATTCGAGGTGTTTATCCTAACACTTATTTTTCTGCTACCAGTGGGACTTGTTTAACTGCCTCTAGTTTGGCGACCAATCAAAGTTGTACCTTAATTATCACTTTCACCGCTCCCAGTACAGCACAGACGTTTACCCAAGCCTTAGTCGTTGATTATGGTGGCCGCCAAATCTTGGTAGATAACAATGTACTTATTACTGTTGCAGCCGGCCCACCGCCGGCACAAGCCGGGCCCTATGGTGGCGCGTTCGTGATGACCAGTACACCCGACGGCCTCATCTACGCTTTAGGACAAAACTTTGCTTTGTATCAATACGATATCAGCAATAATAATTGGACTTTGTTGGTAGATAGTTTACCGAGTGGAGAAACTCTTGGCGGCACGAGCTTGATTGCTGATACAGCCGGTAATTTATATTTGATTGCTACGAACAGTTCCCGTACCATCGACACCGTATTAGAATATCAGGCAACAGCTTCACATACTCGCTCAAACAGTTGGACCGATTTAAATTATTCCGGTGGGAATAGCATTGCTTCTTTAACTACCGATAGTAACAATCATTTGTATGCGGCAAGTACAGACACACCTAAAACGGTGTGGGAATATAGTGGAAGTTGGACCGATACCCATGCACCCAGCGCGACTATCGTTGCTGCCCACAGTGGTGGGGCTGTATATGCGGTGAGTGCTGATACGCATGATGTGGAACAGTACGATGGCAGTACCGCTTGGAACAGTACGCACCTCAGTAATCAAATCAGCACTAGCACTGTGAGCCAATTAATCAGCGGTGTAGGTACCAATATTTATGCCGTGGTTCAAACCAACGGGCAAACCGATGATGTTTGGCAATACGATGGTACAAACTGGGCCGATCTGGATGCGAATCAAATTACACCGAGTGGGTCTACTATTCAGGCTTTGGTGGCCGACGCAACCGGTAAATTGTATGCAGCGACTTTCCTAAGTGGAACTCCTGACGTATATGATATTTGGGAATATACCGGCGGCACTACCTGGGTGAGCACTCACGCCGCTGCTTTGGTGGGGCAGGGTGGCGATATTTATACGGTATTGATGACAATTGATAGTGCAAATAATCTTTATGTAGCCATTCAGCATGACATAAATGCAGCGACTATCATCTGGACATATGTAAACAGTCAATGGCTAAATACGCAATCCACACAGAGTTTTCCGCTTAATTCTTATGGCCACGCCCCCTACGAGGAAGCACCTTTCGTCGCCGATCAACAAGGCCATGTTTATTTCTACGAACGAAATTTTGGTTTTCTGGCAGGCCAAGGGATTTGGCGCTATGAAAGTCAATTTAACACTTGGATTCAGGCGAATAAAAATTTAGATACGCTCGGTCAATTCAATGCTTTTTGGCTGGGTAATGCACCGCAACAATTGATTGTGCCGGGGGATAATCGCATTAATCAATATGATGGTAGCAATTGGACCTTTAATGATCCTGATTCGGTGAAAGCGGGGGATGCTTTTCCCTCGCTCATGGGCGTTGCTGGCAACGGCAGCATGCTGCTGATTACCGTCAATCCTGCTGGGCCAAGCGATGGCTGGTATTACAGCGTGGTAAACCATAGTTGGAGTGAAATCAGTGTACCAGCCCATTATTTTAATGGCTCGTCGTTTAGTGATGCTTTACCAGTCGACAGTGATGGTAATGTATATGTACAAACATTTGATACTAACGCACAAAATCAATTCGACCTTTCATATTACAGCCCGACCGATGAACAATGGCATGCAACTTATCTTCAGAGTGGGCATGCTGTCTCAACTAACCTCAGAGCTGCTACCACCGATACCCTAGGTAATTTGTATGCTGATTTTACGGATTTTGACGGCCCGGGAGAAGCCATCATGCGTTACAACGCTGGCTGGAGCAATACCAGCATGCCGGTTGGTTTAAGCGATGTGCTAACACTCACTGCTGATCAGCAAGGTGATATTTATGCGGCAGGTGGCAGTGGCTCGCAATTGCAGGAATATATTCCCGGTACTGGTTGGCGCGATTTAACGCAAGCTCCTAATTTCCCCAATACTGATATCATTTACGGAGGAATAACTTCAGCCAGCAATGCAAGCTTTCTCATCACCGCCGATCAAAACAATAGTGTGAGTAGTTATCTCTATGTGATCATGATCAATGGACAAAATAATAATTTTGAAATCTGGCGTTATAACATCAACAGCCCGGGTTGGTTGAATGTCACTATGAGTAATTTACCTCCGGGAGATTCTATTTATAGCTTAACGCCCGATACCCAAGGCGGCATCTATGCCAATACTGATGCTGGTTTATATTATTACAATGGCACAATTTGGATGCACAATGATACCGTGCCTTCTTTCATCACAGTCCTCAACGGAACCAGCGGTTATTACCTCGTCACGCAAACGGCAGGGATTCAATATGTGCCGGCTGCTATACAAGCGAGTACCTCAAGGCATTCCGTTAAGCGCAGGAAGAATTTAAAGATTTAAAATTGTGGTAGCCTGTTTTTTTGCACATTGCATGACAGGGCATAACATAGTATAATTTTGCCAATTTAACTTTGAGGAGCTATCAATGAGTGACAACCAAAGCGGTGATGTAGTAGAAATTAGTAATCAAGTGAAAAAAGTAATTGCTGAACACTTGAGTTTAAAAGTAGAAGAAGTTCAAGAAGACAAGAATATTGCTAGTGATTTAGGCGCTGATTCGCTTGATACAGTGGAATTAGTGATGGCGCTGGAAGAAATGATTGATAAAGAAATTCCCGACGAAGATGCTGAGCAGCTTAAAACCGTGCAAGAAGTTATCGATTACGTTGTAAAGCGCAAGGCTGAAGATAAAGCCGAAGCAGCTTAAACGGAGCTTATCGTGAGCGCCAAACGTCGTGTGGTTGTTACAGGTTTAGGCATGGTATCCCCTCTAGGTTTAACAGTGGATACCAGCTGGCAAGCCATTTTAGCGGGCAAAAGTGGGGTCGAAACGCTGACTGATTTCGATACCAGTACTTACTCTACGCATTTTGCTGCGCGGGTTAAAAATTTTGATCCGCTGGTTTATTTAGATGGCAAAGATGTCCGCAAGCTAGATACTTTCGTGCAATACGCAGTGGCTGCGGCTACCCAAGCCTTGCAAGATAGCGCTTTAAATCTTGAACAAGAAGATCGTACTCGCATTGGAGTCGCGGTCGGTTCCGGGATTGGTGGTCTCGAAGGCATTTACGAAAATTCTCATGTCTTAACCGAAAAAGGGCCACGTCGCGTATCGCCTTTTTTCATCCCTGGTGCAATTATCAATATGGCACCTGGCTATATTGCCATTCAGCACAAACTCCAAGGTCCCAATATTTCCATCGTCACTGCCTGTACCACCGGTGCGCATAACATCGGTTATGCCGCGCGTACGATTGCGTATGGCGATGCAGAAGTGATGGTCGCCGGTGGTACCGAAATGGCGAGCATTCCTATAGGAATTGCCGGTTTTGGTGCACTGCGAGCTTTATCGACGCGTAACGATGATCCCGCTAAAGCGAGTCGCCCTTGGGATAAAGATCGCGATGGTTTTGTGTTGGGTGATGGCGCAGGCGTTGTTATTATGGAAGAGTATGAACGGGCCAAAGCGCGGGGCGCGAAGATTTATGCTGAATTGATTGGTTTTGGGATGAGTGGTGATGGTGATCACATGACTGCACCCAATCAAGATAGTTTAGTGCGCTGCATGAAAAATGCCTTAAAAGATGCACAAATTGCACCGGAACAAGTGCAATATATTAATGCGCATGGTACTTCCACGCCGCTTGGCGATCCCGTCGAAGCGCAAGCGGTGCGATTAGCGTTTGGTGCAGCTGCGGATAAATTATCCATCAGTTCTACTAAATCGATGACTGGCCATTTATTAGGTGCTGCCGGCGCGGTGGAAGCCATTTTTACGGTGTTATCGATTCGCGATCAAATTTCTCCGCCGACCATCAATTTAGAACATCCAGACGAAGGTTGCGATTTAGATTTTGTCCCCAATGTCGCGAAAAAATTGCCGATTGAAATCGCTGCTTCCAACTCGTTTGGTTTTGGTGGTACTAATGGCACTTTGATTTTTAAAGCTATATGAGAAGTAAGATCTTTGTACACGATAATTTTTAATACTTGATTGTCATTCCCGCGAAAGCGGGAATCCAGAGCTAGAATCAACGTATTTCAATTTATTTTCTGCTGAAATTTGTTAAAAAATGGCAAACAAGTAAGGACTGAAATAAAATAATTTAACTCTGGATTCCCGCTTTCGCGGGAATGACGAGTATTTTTTAAATAATTGACAAAAATTGCCGCATACAAAAGGGTAGGATATAAATTGCGAAAAATAGCCGTCTATTTACTTGGATTTATTATATTTGCCCTGCTCTTCCTTTTTCTTTATCAATTTTTTCTTTTCACTGTTACCGCTGCTTTTCATTCTGAGCAAGCTGTCGACTACATTTTTCAACGTGGCGGCAATAGTCATACCTTAGCTTATGATCTGGAAAAACAAGGCTTAATCACTCATCCGCGGTTTTTTATTTTGATGGCGAAATTGGAAGATAAATCGATCCATTTAAAAGCCGGTGGTTATTCCTTTGCGCCCGGCACCACCGCACAAGAAATTTTAAATAAAATTTACCGTGGCGATTTTGCACCGCGGCAAGTTATTTTTATTGAAGGTTGGGATTTAACTGAAATTCGCACGGTGCTGGCGGCCAATCCTTATTTACAACACAATACCAATTTATTAACGCCGCAACAGCTTGCTGAGCAGCTGGGTATTACTGATGCGAATCCTGAAGGCTGGTTTTTCCCTAATACCTATCAATTTTATTGGGGCGATACTGAACAAGCCGTGTTGCAAATGGCTTACACTAAAATGCAACAACATTTAGCGGAAGAGTGGGCCAATCGGGATCCCAATTTGTGGTATCAAACGCCGTATCAAGCGCTGATTGTAGCATCCCTGGTGGAAAAAGAAGCCCATCTGGCGGATGAGCGTCCCATCATCGCTGGCGTTATTTTGCGTCGTTTGCAAAAACATATGCGTCTGCAAATTGATCCGACCGTCATTTATGCCATGGGTGAAAATTATCATGGTAAAATCACTCGCGCAGATTTGGAAATTAAATCGCCCTATAATACTTACCTGCATTATGGCTTGCCGCCGACACCGATTGCTGCACCGAGCTTGGGTTCACTTCACGCCGCGCTGCATCCGGATAATAGTGATGCCTTATATTTTGTCGCGCGTGGTGATGGCAGTCACGAATTTAGTGCTACACTACGAGAGCAAGATGCAGCGATAAAGAAATATATTCTAAATAAGAGAGAAGTAAATGACACAACAAGCGGGCAAACTCATCACAGTTGAAGGCATAGAAGGCGTGGGGAAAACCACCAATTTACGCTTTATGGTTGAATGGATGCACAATCACAGTCAACCCGTGCTCGCGACACGCGAACCCGGTGGCACGCCTTTAGCGGATGACATTCGCCATTTTTTATTAGCCGATCATAATGAAATTATTTGTCCCGATGCAGAATTATTATTGATGTTTGCCGCGCGGGCGCAACATTTAGCGCGGGTGATTCTGCCGGCGTTGCACAGCGGTAAATGGGTCATTTGCGATCGCTTCACCGATGCGAGTTATGCCTACCAAGGCGCGGGTCGTGGTTTACCGATGAGTAAAATTGCCACGCTCGAAACCTTAGTGCAAGGCGAGTTGCGCCCTGATTTAACGATTTTACTGGATGCGCCATTAGAAGTTGCTTTAGAGCGTATTAAACAGCGCGGCAAACTGGATCGCTTTGAATCCGAAGAAATCAGTTTCTTTGAACGCGTGCGTAATAATTATCTAGAACGCGCCTCGCGCGAACCCCACCGCTTTCGCGTAGTTTCTACGCATCAAAATGAAGAAATTGTGCAAAGCAAAATTGTCGCGATTTTAGAAGAGTTTGTGGCAGTCCACGCCAATTGACAAACTGCTGAACATAGGTAATACTTAAAGAAAGAAGTATTACTTAGTGGAGGTGTAAGATGTTGCAATCATCCGTTACCAGCAAAGGCCAAATTACTATTCCCGTTGAATGTCGCGAGGCTTTGCACATTGAGCCGGGGGATAAAGTTGAATTCATTCCTCGAGAAAATGGTGTATTTGTTAAAAAAAGGATCAGTGATATCACCGCGGCTTTTGGATTACTTAAAACAGATCAGCACATTAGTCTTGAAGATATGGAAGCAGCTATTCAAGAGGGCGCTACTGACTCTTTCAGAAGAACAAACACAGTTAAAAATAATTTGAAAGTCTATTCAAATTCTAAAGCAAAAAAATCTACTAAAGTTTCTTCACGTCAACCAGCCAAACCTATTAAGCGGAGAAAAACTGCTAATGGTTAGTGTCGATACCAATATTTTAGCAAGGATTTTTATTGCTGATAAAAATGATAAGCAAACCTCTATTGCTCAAAATTTTATACGTGAAGTAAAGAAGGTGTTTGTAGCTCAAAGTGTGCAAATTGAGTTGACATGGGTATTAGGGAATCTCAAGAAAAAAGAAACAGGCGAGAAAATTTTTAAGAAAGAAGATATTATTCGTACTTTGGAACATCTTGGTAATAATACTGCTTTTGAACTGCAGAATCCTGCTGCTTTTTCAATGGCCTTGGAGTGGTACCGTGATAAGA
>JABDGN010000039.1 GCA_013285995.1 Gammaproteobacteria bacterium | reverse complement strand
CTTTTACACTCAGAAAATTTCTTTTAAGTAACATAAAAACAATACGGGTTATAGGTTCGATAACACAAGTTAAAAATACCGTGCAACAGTATGCTAAACAAGAAAAATGCTTACGCGAATAAATAAGCCTGCCTTGCAAATTATAAAATAATCCCAAATGCTTAATGTGGGCAGTGGTAGAGCTAATTTTGTGAACCATAGCAGCCCCAGCAAAATAGTAAGCTTTATAACCAGTCTGTGCCAATCTGTAACAAAGATCCGCATCTTCAAAATACATAAAAAAGTCTTTATTAAACCCAGATAGTTGAGTAAAGATAGTCTTTTTTATCAAATAGAAGGCCCCCATGGGCTGCTCTATGAACCGATCACTCTCGTGATCCCACTCTAACATTGTATAGTCAGGAAACCAACGGGGGCTTAGCTTTGTCAACCCTAATATCCTATTAGCTAAATATCTTAACTTTAGAAACCGGTTGCACGTTTTTAAAGTTTTTCCATTTTGATCAACTTGCTTAATACCTATTAAACCTATCGCCGAGTTATTATTTTTCGCCACAAATTCAAAGGTTTTATCTAACGTATCAGCAAACAAAATAGTATCCGGGTTTAAAAATAAAATATAATCTGAATCAACTTCTTTCGCAGCTTGATTGCACGCATGGCCAAACCCATAGTTTTTTGTATTCTCTATTATTTTCAAATAAAAATTAAATGTACTCGTTTTTAATTTATGCAGTGAATCATCTGTGGATGCATTATCAACAAGAATAATCTGTTCTAAATTATAATTATACGCAGTACATTGGGAGATAGAATTTAAACAATCGAGGATAAAATTGCCGCCATTCCAATTAACAATGCTAATGGCTAATGTGGGTAAAGTGCTCATCAGGTTTGTCAAATAAAATTGCTTGCTTTATTTTTTTTCCAAAGTCGAATGATCTCTTGCTTGAATAAAAATAGATTTGAAAGAAAAAATAAAAAGCCCATTAATAATGTTGTATAAACAAACAACCTAATACCCGTCAGGTATAATTGCTGACTTGTTACAATTATAACACACATCATACCTGCATAAAGAAGACTGGTAAAAAATGTTCTGCCATACCGTCGAAAAGGTATTTTGAGAAATTTTAAACTTAAATAAACGGCACACCAATTGTTGGTTGTAAGCTGCGCTAAAAACAAACCCAAAGCAACCCCCAGAATACCTAAGGGTTTAGCAAACGCAAAAGCTAGAATGAAGCTCAGAGCAGCTCCGAGCCAAGAGATTTTTACAAACTTCAGATAGCCACAGGCCATAGCAACCGTAGCAATTGATACGTGGTTTATCTCTAAAATACTCATTATCAACAAGACCCCCAAAGTCACGTGAGAATAATGAAAAGAAGGGCCTAACCAATATTTTAAAAATAGAGGCGCATTAACAAACACATACGCCGAACCTGTGATAACGATAAGCAGAATAAATTTATTAAATCGCAGAGCAACATCTGCTATTTTGTTAAATTCTTGCTGCGTAAATAGCCTTGAAACAAAAGGTACAAGGCTATATTGTAATACAGCACTAACTGTTATCAGCCCACCTGCAATCTGCATTAGGGGCGCATATTGTGTAACATATGAAGGGCCTAGTTGATGCGCAATGATAAAATAGCCTGCCTGAAAAATCGCCCATGCACCAAAGCCAACTAACCCTTGTCGATACCCTGTCGAGATAATTATTTTTGCCTCAGCAAAATGCCCGCTTATTTCAAAAAAATGGATACCCGCTTTTTTTAACGTTAAAAAACGCAAGAAAATATGAAATACCAAATTGATTAACAGCCATATCTTACATAGTGATTCAAAATCATGGCTGAATTTAAAAAAAACATATACGGTGATAACAGTAATCATTAATAAAAAAGAACGTAGCATTCGTTCTAGAAAGACTTGCCCTAATCCATAATTAGTAGCAAACAGAGGGATATTTAAAAATAGAAAGAAGCCCCCGCCTAAAAAATACATAAAAGAGAATTTAATTACTGAATAATCAACTGGCGGGAAGACTTTAGATAAATACAGCAGACCCACAATTAGAAACAAGAAAAAACAAATAATTGCCAACAGCAAATTGACTCCTATAGCTGCTTCCAATAAAGATTTAATACGCTTAGCATCAACTACGCTGTTTTTATGGCAAAAACTGATTTCACGACCCAAAGTAGGTGATAAGCCAAAATCAAAGACATAAAGCAACATGGCAATGCTATAAAACAAAAACCAGGCAGATGCATCATTAGTAGTTAGATTTTTAATAACAAGATGAGTGATAAAAAAAATATTCAGAATTGAAACTAAAAAAGCTATAATGGAGCCAATTACGCCAATCAATATGTTTTTTCTAACCATAGTTATTTCCAAATGTCTAAAAATTAGAATGCCAAATTTGAACTCGCAATACTACTTACTTAAGAAGCCTGCAAGTTTGATTAGGTGACATCAAACTTTACGCGAAGCAAATTTTTCCATCACACTGTAAACAATTAAACAACAAACTGACAAATCATTCAATCCTTAGGTGATGGCAGCTGAATAACACAATGTGCAGTTTCTGGAGTACCCAAGATACTAACAGATTCGCTTTTATTAATTATGCAAAATGGTTGGGTAATAATAGGATCCCACGAGTAAATCACTAAATAATCTCCGTTACAAACAGGTACAGATATAGGCCAAAGATAACTCCCCAAATTTGTATCATTAATCCAACGAGGTGGAACGGTTGGTGCATACTCAACTATAGCCACAGATAAATTTTGTAAATTTGAGTTACCATGTAATTGGTTGTTAACGTTAACTATGAAAGTACTAGAACCATTCTGGCAGGCAGCAGCGTTGCTTATATTGTTTAGCAAGACTAAAAAAATTATCAAAAAAACATTTCTTTGCATGTCATCTCTTTCTCTTTTATATAAATGAAAATCTCAATGTTTTTTTTGAGAAAAAATTTTCTTTACGCCCATCAAAAAATCTGTCACAGGCCGCCACCTCAACTCTTTCTGAATCTTTGTATAATCAATCGCATAACGCCAATCGTGACCTGGTCTATCTTTAACAAAAGAGATGAGCACTTTATAACTTTCTTTACGGGGATAAAGCTCATTCATCAAACCGCAAATAGTATCGACGACTTGTAAATTAGTAAGTTCATTATCGCCGCCAACATTATAATTTTCGCCGATGCGACCTCGTTTAATAATCAAATCGATTGCAACACAGTGGTCTTCTACATATAGCCAATCGCGGATATTGCTGCCATCGCCATACACCGGAATTGATTGCCAATTATAACAAGCATTAATAACGGTCGGAATAAATTTTTCAGGGTTTTGGTAAGGGCCGTAATTATTGGAGCAATTTGATAAAGTCATTGGCAAACCATAGGTATGGAAATAGGCGCGCACTAAATGATCGGAGCTGGCTTTCGAAGCTGAATACGGTGAGTTAGGTGCGTAAGGCGTGGTTTCGGTAAAAGCTGGATCGTTTTTACCCAAGGTACCATAGACCTCATCAGTCGAAATATGGTGGAAACGACACTGCGTAGCATCTCTCTTTTTTTCATTAAGCCAATACTGGCGCGCTGCTTCAAGCAAGGTAAAGGTGCCAACCACATTGGTTTGGATAAAAGCAGCCGGCCCGGTAATTGAGCGATCCACATGGCTTTCAGCGGCAAAATGGACGATGGTATCAATTTGATGTTCGCGTAATAATTTATCCACCAAAGCGCGATCACAGATATCGCCTTGCACAAAGTGATGACGTGAAGCATCTGGTAAATCTTTAAGATTCTCCAAAGAACCTGCATAGGTCAATAAATCTAAATTGACAATGTTAACTTGCTTATCACGCTGCAATAAATAACGCACAAAATTGCAGCCAATAAAACCAGCACCACCGGTGATAAGGATATTTTTCGGTTGGTAAGCCATATCTTTAAACTACCTCAATTGTGATTTTACCAAATGTTAATAAATCATCCACACCCTTTTCAATAATCCATTTGATACGCTCAAAGTCTAAAGCTTGATAATCATGTATGGCTACATTGCGAAAACCGACCATGCGCTGCAATCGTTCAGATAACTCTTCAGAAATTATTTTTGCTTCTTTAAGCACAATGAAAATATCGCGATACTCTTTCGGTAAGCCTAACTTTTTCAGACGAATCATCCGTTGACCCATGCTAAGGCATTGCTCGCAAGCCCGCTCTAAATTCAATAAAATAGAGTCTTGCCGCAAGATATCATGTTCAATATCACCTTCACAAGCAACATATTCTTCACGCACTCGCTTGATGCATTTTTCTAAACTGGCAAATTTGGTGAGTAACACTTTATCCATACACGCTTTTCCTGGCTAGAATATCTTCTACTAAAGGGCGGCAAAAAATGGCAAAATCGAGCGCTTTGCGCGCCATATAATCTTCATATTTTTCGCATGCCATTTCATCTTGCGTGGCAATCCGTTCACCGGTATACAAAATTTCTTCTTGCAAAACAGTAGAGGCAGTTTTTAGATCAATTAAATCGACCTGTGATACGTTGAGCCGTTTACTCAACAAAAAAGCGGTTTCATTTTTTTCAGCCAAACTGAGTTTGGCAGGCGTTAAGACAGCAATGTCAACATCACTCTTTTTATCTGCCATATTTTGTGCATATGAACCAAATAAATAGATCCCCTGCAAGTGGGGAATATGCTCGAGTAAAAATTGAGTGATAATATTGCGTGATATATTCATAAAAATTGATAAATTTCGCGGCCGAAAATTTCGACCACAAAATAGTCATACTGTTGCTTTACCCTGAAACCCAACAAGTTGTTGGCAAACCATTACTAATTCCTGTTGCCAATCAGCCTGCATTATATCAAAAACAGCCTGTATTTTGTCACAATTGAGCACTGAATTAGCGGGGCGTTTAGCTGGGGTAGGATATTCCTTAGTTGCAAGGGGCAAAACAGAAAGTGGTTTATTAACATTACTTGCGGCAATGATTTTTTTGGCAAATTCAAA
This sequence comes from Gammaproteobacteria bacterium, assembly GCA_013285995.1. GTDB lineage: Bacteria > Pseudomonadota > Gammaproteobacteria > JABDGN01 > JABDGN01 > JABDGN01. Next base: position 10,509 of record JABDGN010000039.1, on the reverse strand, counting down.
CCATGTCGTCGCAGGAGCATTACAGTAGTGAAAAAGACCCCACTTCTCCTGGCCTTTATTAATTTTATCACAGAGCTGTATAATCATGTTAGCAATAGAAGCCGCGCTGGTGGGGCAACCGATTTGATCAGCTACAATTTTTAACTCATCGCGTTCGCTTGCCAAACGTTGAATCGTTTTTACAAAATTTTTACCATATTGGCCAAATACCCAACTCACCCGCACAATGATGTGTTTGCCATGTAAAGCCATCAATACTTCTTCACCGGCTAATTTGCTTTTTCCATAGATACTTTGTGGATTAGGTACATCTGTTTCGCAATAAGCACCTTTTTTAGTGCCATCAAATACATAATCAGTAGAAAGATGAATGAGAGGAATATCCGCTTGCGCACAAGCTTTGGCTAAATTAGCAACGCCGTCGCGATTAATTTGATATGCTAATTCAACTTCTTTTTCGGCTTTATCCACCGCGGTGTACGCAGCCGTATTAACGATGATAGTCGGCTGATGCTCGTTAATCACAGCGGTAATACTTTGAACACTTGTAATATCACACTCTGCACGAGATAGAACAATAACATTGGGATCTTGAAGATCGGCAAATTCCCGACCGACTTGCCCTCCTCCACCGGTAACAAGAATTTTCATAAAATAGGCAAATGCTCGGGTGGCATCTCTTCTAAATTGACATATTGTTGGTCTTTAGCGGATAATTGCGGTTCAGATAATTGCCAATTAATACTTAAAGCAGGATCGTTCCAGGCAATGCCCTTTTCATCTTCAGGATGATAAAGCTCACTACACTTATAACAAAAATCAACCGTTTCTGATAAAACGCTAAAACCATGCGCAAAACCTTGTGGCACAAATAGTTGTTTGTGATTCTCTTCACTGAGTTCAATACCAAACCATTGTCCAAAGGTTGGTGAATTACGACGGATATCCACTGCCACATCGAACACTTTACCACGTAACACAGAAACTAACTTTGCTTGTGAGTATTGCAATTGATAATGCAAGCCACGCAACACACCATACTGGGAGCGCGAAATATTATCCTGGACAAATTCACACTCAATACCTGCCTGTTGATAGCGCTGTTTCTGATAAGTTTCAAAAAAGAAACCGCGACTATCGCCAAATACTTTAGGTTCTATGATTAAAAGACCTGCTAAGGGAGTTGTTATAACATTCATTATTGATTAATTAACCTTAATAAATATTTGCCATAATCAGACTTTGATAAAGGCTGTGCAAGGGCCGCCAATTCTGCGTCGGTGATGTGTTTTAAACGCCAGGCTAATTCTTCCGGGCAAGCAATGCGTAAGCCTTGTCGCGCTTCTACTACTTGCACAAATTGGGCGGCTTGTAATAAAGATTCGTGCGTACCCGTATCCAACCAGGCAACACCACGGCTTAATAATTTCACCGTTAATTTGCCGCGCTTTAAATAGGCTTTATTGACATCGGTAATTTCTAACTCGCCACGCGCAGAAGGTTTTAAACTTTTGGCAATTTCTACTACATCGTTATCGTAAAAATATAAACCCGTTACAGCATATGACGATTTAGGCTTTAGAGGTTTTTCTTCAATACCAATCACTTTATTATGTTCGTCAAATTCTACTACGCCATAGCGTTCTGGATCGGTGACTTTGTAACCAAACACTGTTCCACCACTCAATTCGGCCACATCAGAACGCAACTCTGCTCCTAAGCGATCACCATAAAAAATATTATCGCCTAAAATCAAACATACATCATCTTGAGCGATAAATTCTTCACCTAAGATAAAAGCTTGCGCCAAGCCATCGGGGGAAGGTTGAACTTTATATTGAAAAGTAAGGCCCCATTGCGAGCCATCACCTAATAAAGTTTCATAGAGAGGAATATCATTAGGCGTTGAAATAATTAAAATCTCACGGATGCCCGCTAGCATAAGGGTCGATAAGGGGTAATACACCATCGGTTTGTCATACACTGGCAAGAGTTGCTTGCTTAAGCCTTTAGTAATGGGATACAAGCGTGTCCCCGAACCACCTGCTAAAATAATGCCTTTCAATTTTATCCTCTACATGTTACGCAGTAACTTCTTTACGCGATGGGGGTTTTTAGGGGGAGAATCGCGATTCTCCCCCTAAATGGCAATTACGAATTCAGTTCGTAATTGCCAATAAAAACAAGATACTCCTGTTACGCTTGCGTAACAGGAATTATTCTTTCACCTGCTGCCAACTTTCCACCATAAAAGCTAAAAATACACCAATAATAAAGCCCAGTATAATCCCTAAAATAATTTTTGTAATAGCTGAAATCGGGTGGGCGGCAACAACAGAAGAAGCTGCTGGAGAAATTGCCATAGAACCATAAAAAGCAGCGGGTTTAAAACTGGCTAGTTGTTGTTGTAAAGAAACTAATTGCAATTGCAAATTTATTAATGCTGCTCTTTGACCTTGGGACATTTGATGTGGTTGTAATTGCGGTTGGAGCACAGTGATAATTTGCTGCGTTTGTTGCCGCCAGATAGTTGCCGAATCAGCTTCGCTGCTTTGAATATTATTTAACACCCATTGACTCATTGGTTGAAAAACTGCATCGCTATTTGGGGGCAATTGCGCTGAGAGATAAAAACCCGTTGAAGTATAAATGACAATTCCCTCGTGAGAAGGAACAATAGGATCTTTCGGATAAGTAAATTGAATTTTATCTGCGCTAAGTTGTTCAGTGTGCGCTGCATTATAAGTGTTAATAAATTCTGGAATGTATAAATTGTTAACGCGCGCTCCTAAATCGCTTGGTAATTCAAGCAGTTGTATTTTCCCACTGCTATAGTAATTGGCTGGTAAAATGCTTTGCGTATAAGTATAGATTGGCGCTGGAGCCGATGCTGGCCTTGCTTTAGATTTTATTACGAATCCAAGCGCAATAATGAGGCAGACAATCACCGCGATGATGACTACCCATTTCCTTCTTCTTAAAATATTAACGATATCGCGCAAGCTGATTTCATCGTTGGTATTGGTTTGACTCATTATGATTCCCCATGCAAAACTCAGCGTTTAATTGTAACATAATTTGCCTTGAGCTACCAACTTACAGGAGCTGTGCATCAGAAGATAAGCTGAGTTGCTGGGCTTGACTACAGGCTGAACGACTATTCTTTAACTTGCTGCCACCCTTCTACCATAAAAGCAAGAAATACGCCGATAATAAAGCCCAATACAATCGCCAAAATAATTTTCCCTGCTATGCCGATTGGGTCTCTCACTGGCGAGGCCACCAGCGCTCCATAAAAACTAGTCGCTTTAAGAGTCGCCAACTGTTGCTGCAGGGAAATAATTTGCAATTGTAAATCAACCAAGGCTTCTTGCTTTTGTTGCATCATACCATAGGCTAAATAATCGCTTAATGATAAAGAGGTGGTATTATTGTTCTGTTCAGTTGAGGAAACTGCTGTCTTAAGGGAATTTTGCATCAAGTTATCTAATTGTTGGTATTTAGGTAAGCGCGTTTGTAATATCGCAACAGTTTGTTCGTTTTGTTGGCGGCTGATATTGATCAAATCCAGCTGACTGGCTTGCATGTTGTTTAATACCGCTTGACTTAATTGTTGAAATACCGCTAAACGATCTCTCGGCATTTCTGCAGAAAGGTAAAACTCATTAGAAACATCTTTAGGAATAACAAATTGGACTTTATCGCCCAACAAAGAAATAGGATACGTAGGGTTGGTTGCATTATAACTATCAATAAACTCGGGAATATAAATCATATTAACGCGACTGATTAAATCACCCGGTGATTCCAGAAACTGTATTTTGCCATCGACATAATAATTGGCTGGCAAAATACCTTGGGTGTAGGCGTACATTTTTTTATAGGAAACAATCGAAATAATAGCAATTATTAGACAAATAACAATCGGGACAAACACTAGCCATTTTCTTTTCTTCAAAATGCTAACAATCTCTCGCAAACTGATTTCATCATTAGCTTGGGTCACACTCACTCTCCTTAGAATTTAGAACAAAATTGTAACATAGCTTCACTCTCTCCTGCTCTGTTTTATTCAACGATAACGTGATTTAATTTTTTCCCTTAAGCGATTGCCGCATCAACCCTTCATACTTCAACTGCAATTGAACTTTGGTTTCTTTATGTTCAGGATCTACAATAATGCAATCTACCGGGCACACTTCCTGGCATTGCGGAGTATCGAAATGCCCGACACATTCTGTGCAACGCTCAGGGTGAATTTCATAAATGACTTCGCCCTGATAAATGGCTTGATTGGGGCACTCGGGCTCACAAACATCGCAATTGATGCATTCGTCAGTGATGATAAGAGCCATCTTTTTACCTCTTTTAACCCTCTATTTTCTGCTCGCTTGAGTTATTTACTAAAGCTTCAAAAACAGGGATGTTTTTGCAGAGCTACAAGGATGTATTCATGCGTCTTTAGTAAATAACTCAAGCGAGCAGAAAATCCTCATTCGCCCCCATCCCCATAGTGTTGCTCTAAGGCCTTTGCCACAAGCGGCGGGACAAATTGCGACACATCGCCACCCAGGCTGGCAATTTCTTTTACCAGTGTGGAAGAAATATAAGCATATTTAGCCGCGGGCGTTAAGAAAACTGTTTCCATATGGGGCGCGATGCGTTGATTCATCCAGGTTAATTGAAATTCATATTCAAAATCCGACAGCGCTCGCAAGCCACGCAAAATAATATTCGCTTTTCTTTTTTCAGCAAACTTAGTGAGCAAGATATCAAAGCCACACACTTCTACGTTAGGGAACTCAGCCAACACTTCACGCGCCAATTTAATGCGTTTATTTAAGGCAAAAGCCGGCACTTTTTTGCTGCTACGGGCAATGGCAACGATCACCTGATCAAACAACTTGGCCGCACGCGCAATTAAATCAACGTGACCAAAGGTAATGGGATCAAAGGTGCCGGGATAAATTACGATATTAGCTTTTTGTTGGGTCATGAGGGAATTATACCAAAAGCAGTGGCTCCTGCTCATATTAAGTCAATGCATAAAATACTGCACAATTTCGCCCACTATCCGTTCCGGATGCTGATAAATCAGACCATGCCCCGCATCGGGAAATTCCAGCAATTTAGCATTACGCATCCCATTGGCTAGCACAATACCATTTTGCCGATGCACAACTCGGTCTAAAATTCCCATCATCACTAAGGTTGGTTGATTAATATCGCTTAAATAACTGTAGCTTCCACCGCCGGCAGCATACCATTCATCCAGCAACACTTTTTCAGCTAATACAGCTCGCCCCGGCACAGAACGCACTAAACCTGCGGTGCGAAAAATATCGCGCATTTTGGCTTGCATGGCAGGAATGGCCGGCGCGGGAAATAACACATCCATCAAGCGTTGACATTGTTCTTCTAAACTACCCTTGGTATCGAGAATCCGATCCAGCAAAGCCGGATCGGGGTGGCTGGCTCGGCGCCCTCCCGCATCGGTCGCGATCAACACCAAGCCCTGTACTTGCTCACTGTAATTGATGGTAATAAGCTGCGCAAAATAGCCGCCCATCGCATAGCCTAATAAGATCACTGGCTCTGCTGTTAAAGCCGCTAGAAATTCATGTAAAATTTGCGTTAAGCTGATAATACTCAATTCTTTTGCTTGGACACGTGATTCACCGATACCGGGATAATCCAACAAAACAACTTGATAATGTTCAGCCAACCTTTCCACTAATAAAGGATCCCAGCCATACATGCTCATATTAATACCAGGCAATAACACTAATCGCGGCCCGTTTGTCCCGATCGTACGATAACTTAGTTTGGCAGTGTCGGTTTCTAAATATTTTAGATCCGACAAACCCTCTAGCGTAATCACGCCACCCACGCCAATTTCACGCCGACTGTACCATTTGGGAAACCACAGACTCACGATCACGGTCGCGATTAAACACACCAAAGGCAAAGCATCTTCTAACCAATAATTTTTACCAAAACTAAATTCGCTAATGATACTCAGCAAAGTAATCACCGTAAAAGCACCAGCCCACAAAATGGTGAGGTAACGATTAGTCCGCATAAATAAAGACGTTTGCCAATATTCACGTGCCACCGATTGTTTGGCATATTCTAAGGTAAAGGGTCGCTGCAAGAATAAAGAAATCCAAGCGATTATGCTTAAGGCTAAACTGGCTAGCAAATCGGCATCAGTACGAACCCATGGTAGATATAAAATCAAGACACTACAACAAATGAACACAAAAAATAATAAACTGCCCCAATCAAAAATAAAGCCTTCTCGCAAACCACGCCAACTTAATAATACCAGCGCCACTAAAGCGCCAATGGCCCCAATTTGTAAGTGCATTTGATCATAAATAAATAACGCAAAAAAAATCACCCACGGAATAAAACTACGTAACAGTGATTTAGGCATGATTCACCGCCGGTTCAGCCGTAATCGTGATAGGTTCAACAACAGGCTGCAAGCACGCCTGTAAATGGCGCGTGATACGGATAGGCAACCAAAATTCCAATTTGCCCAAAAATAAATTACCGCTAATGAATCCAACATGCCCACCGTGCTCACTTAATTCGATCGTCGTAGTGGGCGATAATTCAGCTTCGCTTGGAATGGTCGCTGGCATCATGAAAGGATCATCTCTAGCATGCAAGGCTAAAGTAGGTACGGTAATATTCTTTAAAGACGGCCGACAACTGGAACGGCCATAATAATCCGCGGCATCTTTAAAGCCATTCAAAGGCGCGGTGATCGCATCATCAAATTCCCAAAAGGATTTAAGCTGCGTCACATCACCAAAATCAAATGGCGGTTTACGGTTCTGATATTTGCTGCGCACGTAGTCGTGCAAATCACCAATCAACCACCATTGATAAAAACTGCTAAACCCTTGTCGTAAGCGGTTAGAAGCCATCCGCAAATCAAATGGCGTCGAAACGGCCACCGCGGTGGTTAAATCAGCAGCCGCACCCACTTCCCCCAGCCATTTCAATAAAATATTGGCACCCATCGAATAACCCACAGCAGTAATTGGCGTATTGGGTTCACGGCGGCGCAATTCTTTCACTAAGGTATCTAAACCCAGGGTATCACTCAAATGGTAACTGCGATCAATTAAATTCGGTTCCCCACTGCAACCACGGTAATATAATAAAATGGCGCGCCAACCATTGGCTTTAATTTCTTTTAAAATATCTTGTACATAATAACCATCAATTGAACCGGTCATCCCATATAAAATAATGACAATCGGTGAACTGACTGTATTGTCAAACCAATCGAAATCAACAAAATCATTATCCGGCATAATCAAACGCTCACGACGCGAGGCGCGAATTTGATGTTTGCGCGGAATCAGGCTGGCTAAAATAGTTTGTGCATTGGGGCCTTTTAAACCAACTGCCGGCACAAACTCACTGGAGATAATCATATGCTAAGGATTATAGTATGAATCCCCCCTTTGAAAAAGGGGGGTAGGGGGGATTTTATAAGCTTAGAATACCACGCGTTTACGCGTGGTATCTTTTCGCGATGGGGGTTCCAGGGGGAGAAACGCGATTCTCCCCCTGGTCGCGAGCGCGAATTTACTTCGCGCGCAGCGAAATCAAATAAGGAAATAAAATACCACGGGTTTACCCGTGGTATTTTATTTTCAGGAAAATTTACGGGCCAATTGGGCGGCTACCCGCTCCGGCGATTTATTTTGCGTATCGACCAACAAATCAGCCACGCGTCGATAAACAGCATCGCGTTCTTTATACAGCTCTAAAAAGGCTGCATAAGGATCGTCCGCCGAACTCAAATAACTGGGAATACCGTGGCGTTTGATGCGAGCCCATAAGATTTCAGCCGTATTCACCAAATAAACCAGTTTTCCTAGCTGACTTAAAATTTCTTGATTGGCAGGCATTAACACTGCACCCCCGCCCGTCGCAATCACGGTATTTTCATACTCGTTCAAAGCGGCAATTTTTTCTGCTTCCAAATCCCGAAATGCTGCATTTCCTAACGCTTTGTGTAATTCACGTGAGGTTTTAAATTCCGTTCCAACCAACATTAATTGGTCGGTATCGATAAATGGATAGCCTAGTTTTTCAGCCAGTAATTTGCCGCTGCTGGTTTTGCCGCAATGGGAGAAGCCGATGAGGATGATGTTAAACATAATTCTACTTTTTAGATTTTGTGGCAAAAACAGTAGGTCGGTTTACGAGAGCTTGGCAAAAGCCAAGCGAACAAGCCGACATGTTTTTGAAATTGGATCTCGCTTCCCCGCTTTCGCAGAGGCATGCTTACCACGTGGGGACGACTTTTGGCCGATTGTCGGCTTGTTCGTTTCGCTCACGCGAAACTCTCGTAAACCGACCTACAACCTATCCCCTAAGGTATTACCCTAATTTCCGCCCCCAAAGCCTGCAAACTTGCCACAAAATTGGGGTAACTCTTTGCCACACACGCGGTATTTTCTACGATGGTTTTGCCTTTGGCACGCAAAGCTGCAATCGTTAACGCCATCGCAATACGATGATCATGATGACTGTACACGCGCGCACCTTTTAATGCACTACTTTCAACCGTTAAGCCATCTGCAGTTGCACTAATAGTAGCGCCCATTTTACTTAATTCGTCTGCCATAACCTTGATGCGATCGGATTCCTTTAATCGCGCAATGGCCGCCTCGACAATTTCAGTTTTGCCTTTAGCATAACAGCCAATCGTTGCTAAAATCGGCACCGCATCAATAAAATCGTTCACATTAATTGGCATCCCTTGCAAAGCGCTTGCGCCCTTAACATGTAGCACTTGTTTCTTTTCATCATAACTAAATTCAGCACCCATTTTTTCTAAAGCTGGAATCAGCGCTTTGTCGCCTTGCACATCTTGCATATCGATGTTTTCTAAACTGATATTCGATTGGGTAACCAACGCTGCCGCGATCGGAAAGGCAGCCGAACTAAAATCCCCCGGTACCCGATAATGAAAACCTTGATAGCGAACTGGCCCTACCACTTTATAATGACTAAAATTTTCTTGTGTGTAACGCACGCCCAGTCTATCGAACCAACTCAAGGTTAAACTAACCCAAGGGACTTCACCAGGCTCAAGTACTTCAATGGTCGTTTCGCCTGTCACAAAAGCCGCTGCCATCAATAAAGCCGACACCGGTTGTGAATCCGTGCCTAAAATTTTAGCCTGCCCCGCGCTTAACAAACCTCGCACAATAATCGGCGCACGGCCATCATTTTTACTCGCCGCAGCAAACCCACCCAACTGATTAATGCCATCGATCAAAGGCTGCATCGGACGTTGGAAACGAATCGAATGATCACCGGTGATGACTGTGTAATCTTGTACTAAAGCCGCCGCAATCGCCGCCACAAAACGCAGCACTTGCCCGGAGTTGCCTGCATCTAAAACATCGTCGGGACATTTGGGCTTGAAATTTACACCCTGAATAATTAACTCACCCTCAGTTTGCTGAATCTTCGCTCCTAATTGTCGGCAGGCATGCAACATCGCTGTGGTATCGGGCGAAGTTAAATAATTTTCAATTTTACTCATCCCTTCGGCAAGGCTGGCAAATAAAATAGCTCGCAGGGTATGTGATTTAGAAGGTGGCACGGCGATTGAGCCGTGTAATTTTTTATGTTGAAGGTCGATCTCGTAGTTCATGGTTTCGCTCTATTTTTTTGTCATTCTCACGAGCCGCAAAGCGGCGAAGTGGAAATCCAAGGTTTTAAAAAGATTTTTTAACCAAATCCTCAGCCACTTGTAAAAACTCTTCTAATGCTACTTTCGCGTAAGGGTTATATTGAATCAGGTCGTGAAATAAATCCACGCTATCATGACAAGTTTGTTCCATTACTTGCAATAATTTTTGATAACCCAGCGTATCAATAGGAGAAGCTGCTGCGCCACTGGCTTTTAAACTGCGACCAATAAAATGCGTAATGGCTTGTGTCCGTGCGGCATACTGATCGTGCTCCTCTGGAGTCATGCTAATAGTTTGCCAACAGCGTTTTTTAAAATAAGTTTGCCAAGCATCAAATCGTTGATATTGATCGCGCACTGAATGCAGCACCCATTTTAAAGATTCTTGCTGCACTGAATCGGGCCCAAATAAAGGATGCGTTGCGATGATATCAACATTGCTTGGCAAATACTGTTGCATGATTTGCACGGGATACACTTTGACAGAACAGACATCAATCACGCTGTGTCGCGCAGTGAGCAAAGGAGCAAGTTGTTGCACAATATCAGCAAAAGCTCGGATGGGGACTGCGAGGAAAATAGTTTCTAAGCAAGCCAGCTCTTCTAGACTTACAGCTTGTAAAGGCTTTGGCAAATTAATTTGATTAACATCAAATACTGAAACAGCAAAATCCTGCTGCAATAATTGCGCAAGTGTTTGGCCAAAGCGGCCGTAGCCGATGATACCGATGCGTTCCATAAAATTTTTCTCACGATTCTATAAAAAAATTATTGTG
>JABDGN010000038.1 GCA_013285995.1 Gammaproteobacteria bacterium | reverse complement strand
AGGGAACACCCGCAGTATAACTATCGATGCGATCTAAAATGCCACCATGGCCAGGCAATAAACGACCACTGTCTTTAACTCCGGCATGACGTTTCATCGCGCTTTCAAACAAATCACCCATCACAGAAATCAGCGCGGTAATCAGACAAATTAATAATAACCATAAACTATGTTCAACACTGTAGCCGATGATATTGCAGGCAATCGCTACTACCACTAAGGTAATCATCGCACCGCCTACTAAGCCTTCAATCGTTTTGCCGGGACTAATCGCAGGCGCAAGTTTATGTTTGCCCATTAAACGGCCGACAAAATAGGCGCCACTATCACAAGCGGCAATACTCAGCAACAATAATAAAATATTGACTTTGTGATCGGGCATGGCATTGAGCGCAAAAAAGCCTACGCTAAAAGGTATTAATACAAAAACACCTAAAATAATTTGGCCGATTCGCGAATCAAATAGTTTATGTTGCTGATGAGAGAATTGGTATAACAGAAAAAAACTGACAAACCAAAATATGACACCCAGATAAATAATAATGAGCGGTGCAAAATAATAAAATACCGCCAGCAGAATTAAAATGAGTATGACAAACGCTAAGCGTTGCCACCACCCTTTTAATTTCATTAGGTTAGACCACTCCCATGCACCCAATAATGCGATGCAAGTCACTACGATTTGAAACACTAAACTTGAAGCGCCAAACAACACCCACAAGATGAGTGGAATCATAATACAAGCGGTTAAAACACGTTGCCAAAGCATTAGTCATTCTCCTTCAATTGCTCTGCTGTCAAACCAAAACGACGTACCCGTTGCTGATAGGCATTTAACGCCACATCAAAAGCGTCTTCGTCAAAATCGGGCCATAAAGTTTCGGTAAAATAAAATTCCGTGTAAGCTAATTGCCATAATAAAAAATTACTGATGCGTTGTTCACCACTGGTGCGAATCAGTAAATCCGGCTCCGGCAAATCGGCTAAAGAAAGATTTTGTGTGATCAGATCTTCCGTGATGGCATCGGGCAACAATTTATTTTCTTGCACCGCCTTAGCAAGTTTCTGTACTGCTTGGCAAATATCCCAACGGCCACCATAACTTACCGCTAATACTAATGTTAAAGCCGTATTATTTTCTGTTACTGTTTCAACTTCAGCAATTTTGGTTTGCAGATGAGAATTTAAATGTTGTCGCTCACCGATAATCCGCAAGCGAATATTATTATTTTGTAAGGTAGGTAATTCTTTTTGCAGATTTTCGAGAAATAATTCCATCAAAGTTTCGACTTCATCGATGGGACGTTGCCAATTTTCGCTGCTAAAAGCAAATAAAGTTAAGACTTTGACATTACGTTTAATGCAATGCTCGATGATGGGGCGCACTGCTTTGGCGCCGGCACGATGGCCCATTTTGCGTGGCAATAAGCGTTGCTTGGCCCAGCGACCATTGCCGTCCATGATGATGACGACGTGCATTACACCTCCAGCAAATCTTTTTCTTTTTCTTCTAATGCTGCATCGATGAGGCCAATATATTTGTCAGTTAATTTTTGAATGAGATCTTGGATGCGACGTTCATCATCTTCAGTCAGCGTCTCATCTTTTTTCGCATCCTGATTCATATCGCGGCGGATATTACGCACCGAAACACGGGCGCGCTCAGCTTCCGCTTTGGCAATTTTGACAAACTCTTTGCGGCGCTCTTCACTCAAAGCCGGCATCGGCACACGAATCACTTCACTCGTAGTGGCAGGATTCAAGCCTAAGTCCGCTTTTAAAATGGCTTTTTCAATCGCTTGAATGGCAGTTTTATCCCACGCAGTAATGGTTAAAGTGCGCGAATCTGTCGCGGTGATACTGGCCAATTGGCTCAAAGGCATTTCAGTATCGTAGTGCGACACAAGAATGTGCTCCAATAAACTCGGATGCGCACGCGAAGTACGCATTTTGGAAAATTCATCTTTCAAAGCATGCAAAGTTTTTTGCATCCGCTCTTCAGCGTCTTTTTTAAATTTTTCTGACATAATCATATCCAAAAATGTAGGGGCCGCTCGCGAGCGGCCCGTTATTTAAAAGCGGGCGACTCACGAGTCGCCCCTACAATACAAATCTAATTCTTAACTAAAGTACCCTCTTCTTCACCTAATACCACACGGCGCAAGGCACCGGGTTTATGTAAGTTAAACACGCGCAATTGCATATTGTGATCACGGCATTGGCAAAACGCGGTTAAATCCATCACGCCTAATTCTTTACTAAGAGCTTCTTCATAACTCAACACTTTATATAATTTCGCATTAGGATCTTTGCGTGGATCGGCAGAATAAATGCCATCGACTTGGGTGGCTTTCAATAAAATATCAGCTTGTACTTCAATGGCGCGCAAGCTTGCAGCAGAATCAGTGGTAACTAAAGGATTACCCGTACCACCGGCAAAAATAACTACCAAACCGGTATTTAATTTATGCATCGCTTTGCGACGATCATAATGATCCATCACACCGCTCATGGGGATCGCTGACATCACGCGCGTTTCTAAACCGGCGCGACCAAAGGCATCACGCATTGCAAGGGCATTCATCATGGTAGCGAGCATGCCCATTTGATCGCCGGTAATGCGATCCAAACCGGCTTTGGAAAGTGTTTCACCGCGAAACAAATTACCACCACCAATCACAATTCCAACTTGCACTTTCAAAGCGACAAGCTCACCTATTTCTTTTGCCAACCGATCTAACACTGCGGGATCAATCCCAACTTTAGCCTCACCTGCTAAAGCTTCGCCACTTAATTTTAATAAAATGCGTTTGTAGATCGGTTGAGAATGTGCCATTAAATTAAGTTCCTTTATTTAGAACCATATCCACGTCATTCCCGCGTAAGCGGGAATCCAGAACTTTCGAATTAGATTAAAAAACCTTGGGCTTCCATCACTTCGCGATGAAAATGACAAAATATTTTTTTCTCAATCCTCAATCCTCGTTCCTCAATCCTTGTGAGGCCTGGATTCCCGCTTACGCGGGAATGACAGTTTTCTTTTTAATTACCTTAAAAAATTATCCTACGCGGTTTTAACCTGCGCCATCACTTCAGTTCTGAAATCGACCACTTCTTTTTCAATCCCTTCGCCGACTTCAAAGCGCGTAAAGCCTGTTACTGTGGCTTTATGCTGTTGCAATAAAGTACCGACGGTTACGTCAGGATTTTTAATAAATGCTTGACCAGTCAAACTTACTTCGCTCATAAACTTTTTCACGCGACCCGCTACCATTTTTTCAATGATGTCAGCTGGCTTGCCACTTTCAGCGGCTTGCGCTACAAAAATTTCTTTTTCTTTCGCAATCGCATCGCTCGACACATCTTCAGGATTAACCACTTCGGGTTTGCTCGCAGCAATATGCATCGCCACATCGCGCGCTAAATCAGCGTCACCACCTTTTAAGCTCACCACTACACCAATTTTATCATTGTGTAGATACGTGCCTAAATAATCAGCGGCTGTTAAAGAAGCACAACGGCGAACGTTGATGTTTTCACCTAACTTAGCAACTAATTCAGAGCGCGCTGTTTCGACAGTCGCTGCCAATTGTTGCACATCGTCGTTTTTAGCGGTTAACGCATTGCTAGCTACTTGTTTTGCAAAACCTAAGAAGTTGGTATCGCGCGCGACGAAATCCGTTTCGCAGTTCACTTCCACAATGGCAGCATGATTATGATCTTTATTAATCACAATTACACCTTCCGCTGCGGTACGGCCAGCTTTTTTAGCGGCTTTTGCCAAACCTGATTTGCGCATTTCTTCAATGGCTTTTTCAATATCACCATTGGCCGCTTCCAAGGCTTTTTTACATTCCATCATGCCAACGCCGGTGCGTTCGCGTAATTCTTTCACTTGTGTTGCAGTAATTGCCATTTTATTATTCCTCTTTCTCTAAATCTGCGGTCACCACGGCAGGCACTTCATCGTCTTCCATCGCATCGCCAAATTCAGCCGCTAAATCTACTGCTTCACCCTGACGTGCATCGAGCACTGCATCTGCCGCAGCCGCAGCGTATAAACGAATCGCGCGCACTGCGTCATCATTACCAGGGATAATGTAATCAGCGTGTTCAGGATTTGAATTGGTATCGACGACACCGACGATAGGAATGCTGAGTTTGCGTGCTTCAGTCACCGCGATATCTTCATATCCCACATCGATGACGAATAAAGCATCCGGCAAGCCGCCCATATTTTTAATCCCGCCGATCGAGCGTTCTAATTTTTCGCGCTCACGCGTTAAATTTAAAATTTCTTTTTTCGTTAAACCTACAAACGCTTCTTTTTCGAACATTTCATCTAATTCTTTTAAACGTTTGATCAAGTGACGAATGGTTTTGTAGTTGGTTAACAAACCACCTAACCAACGGTGTGAAATGAAAGGCATACCGCACCGACGCGCTTCTTCAGCGACGGCTTCTTGTGCAGACGTTTTAGTACCTACAAATAAAACCCGACCTTTATTAGCTGCAATGCTGCCGATGAAATTCATGGCATCATTCAACATGGGTAGCGTTTTTTCGAGGTTAACGATGTGGATGCGGTTGCGTTTGCCGTAAATATACGGCGCCATTTTAGGATTCCAAAAGCGAGTTTGGTGACCAAAGTGTACGCCAGCTTCAAGCATTTGGCGCATAGTAACGTTTGACATGTGTTCTCCGGGTTGAGCCTCTGTTAATCCCACTTCACAATTCAAGCTTAAGTAATAATGTAGGGGCCGCTCGTGAGCGGCCCGCATTTTAAAACGGGCGGCTCGCGAGCCGCCCCTACAACTTAAACCCAAACACCCTGCAAAGTGTGCCGATTAACATGTGGATTAATTTTACTTTCCCCAAAACCAAGAAAGTCCTTGATTTTTAGGGGCGTATTTTATACCATACTCTCATTAAAAGATCAAGCCAAGAAGCCCCCCAATTCATGTCCTTCCACATCAAAACCCCTGCTGAAATCGAGAAAATGCGCATCGCTGGGCGCCTGGCTGCCAGTGTTTTAGAGATGATTGGGCCTTACGTGCAAGCGGGCATCACCACCGACGAGTTAAACCAGCGTTGTCACGATTACATTATTGCCAAAGATGCTTACCCTGCTCCGCTCAATTATCACGGCTTTCCGAAATCAATTTGCACGTCGCCCAATCACGTGGTGTGTCACGGTATTCCGAGTGATAAAAAGCTGAAAAAAGGCGATATTCTCAACATCGACGTCACGGTGATTAAAGATGAATATCATGGCGATACCAGCAAAATGTTTTTTGTCGGCGAGCCTTCGATCCTCGCCGAGCGCTTGGTGCGCATCACGCAAGAAGCGATGTTTATCGGCATCGAAATGGTGAAACCCGGTGTACGCTTAGGCGATATTGGTCACGCGATTCAACGCCACGCCGAAGCGCAGCGCTTTAGTATTGTGCGTGAATATTGCGGCCATGGCATCGGTAAAATTTTTCATGAACCCGAATTGCAAGTGTTGCATTACGGCGAGCCGGGCACCGGTATCGTACTGGAAGAAGGCATGACCTTTACCATCGAACCGATGGTAAACGCCGGCAAACGCCAGGTGAAATTATTAGGTGATCAATGGACCGTGGTCACTAAAGATCATTCTTTGTCTGCGCAGTGGGAGCATACCATTGCCGTCACGAAAAATGGCTATGAGGTTTTGACGCTGCGGGACGAAGAGAAACAGCAAAATAAAAAATAGAGCAAGCTAAAAATGCAACGCATTATAATACATACCCATTACACTTCAGCTATATAAAAATTTTTATCGCGTAAAATAATATATTGTTCCACAAGAAAAGATAGGCCGGTTAATTTTTTTTGTACTTCCTTATTAGTTTCATAACACAAATTAATGGGCTGGATATGTTGGCCCGGCACTATCCAGCCGTACAGTAATTTTTTCTCACGCGCCGCAAAAGCACTTAAAAGACCTGCCAGGCGTGGTTCGAAAGTAGAAACTGTAATTTTTTTCATAATGTAAGTCTTCAAATAAGCTGCCAAAAGTGTACGAAACTGCGGCGTCTCAGGAGCAAAGGGGGCATCCACCGGAAACTTCGCCCACAGCTTACCACGTAGCTGCTCACGTTCAGTGTCGATTGCATCAGGAGGCCACGTAGATAACGCTTGCAGCTCTGCGAATTCCTGAGACAGAACAACTATTACGGTGTTGAAATCTATCGTACTCACTAAAGATCTAAAACTTTCGCGACTGCTACTGCTAAGGAGCAAAGTCTCTTCAATGAAATCATACGCTATCGCCTGCGTAATGGCCGCTATTATTTTCGGTTCATCTTCTGGTTTCACTTTTTCCGGAATCACGGGATTAGTGCTTCTTTCAAAACCTTGGCTGCCCTGCAAGATAATATTGCTTAATTCTGTGATCTTCGTCCCTATGTGAGCACCTAGACTGCTCTGTAGAATCTGCTTATTTCCTGTGGCTGCCTGATAACCGAGTACTAATGGTGATTCGCCCATATTCACAGGCATTTCCATATGAAAGGCACTTTTCACATTTAGCTGAGTGCCCCTTGGTGAAGTGAAAATAATATCTTTTAAAGGATCAGGCTGCTGCGGTAACGGTGGAAGCACAGGAACCAAAGGAAGCGGCAGCGGCTCTTCTATCCACCTTGGCTTCGACAACGGCCGCCGAAAACCCTTAGTTGGCATACGTTCGTCTAAATACTCCCGCAATGCTATCCGCTCTTTGGCCAAAGATTCCATAAAAGCATTTACCCCGGAGGAAGAAACTTGCGACAGCGCACGGGCCGCCGCCACAGGGGGAGCTGGCAACGACGCACGAGCCGCCGCCGCAGGGTGACCTGGCAACGGCGCACGAGCCGCCGCCACAGGGGAAACTAGCGATGGCACACGAGCCGCTGGCGCAGGGGGAACTGGCGACGGCGTACGAGCCGCCGCCGCAGGGTGACCTGGTGACAGCGCATGAGGTAAAAGCGAAAGCGCAATGGCTTCATCTACTTGAGCCTGGTCTTTCAGAAACATGCGTAGTTCCTGGAACCCCTCCTCTCCCTCAGCAATTAGCTCCTGGACAAATAACGTTTGAGCATCTTCCACTGAGTGCTTGTTTTTGATTATATAAATTGTGAATGGAGCTACCAATGCTGAGCGCAGTTTCTCCCGGGAATTGAACGATATTGTCAGGTCTCGCAGGTTATCAATAATGAACCCAAGAGCCCACTCTACGCAGTATTGTACATGTGGATCTAGCTGATACATGGCGATTCTTCTTTATTAGGATCACGATCGAGTATGCCAGATATTACGCAAAATGCAAGGCGCTTCTTTGAAAAAATTTGCCAATGCAGTTATCAAACAACCCAACTTACGCTATATAGCACGTCATCTACCGACAATAAAATAACATCGTGCGCCAGGCCAGGAGGCAATGGTAATGAAGGCCCCGTTGATCTTTCTTGCTTTTGCGAAGTATGCAGCTTGGGTAGAATGGCTGGCATCATCTCGGATGAGAAAGAATGATTATCTAAAAACTCAAATATTTTTTCAGTTAACTCATAATCTGCATAACACAAAGTCGGAGGCATAATTTGCTCGGTTGCAAACAGTTCTAAGCAATTGAGCAAACGCTGTTTGCTAAGAGGAGTATTGACGGAGCCTCTTGCTTGTATTTCATGCAGAAATTGCTGCACGGGATAAAGTATCGCATAGATAGCTGACCGGTCGGCAAGAGGTGGAGATATCTCAGGGGGGAGTGGCCTGAGATTAGAAAATAACGCCCAGCATGTGTTGAAAACATTTTTAAAATCCAGAAGGCGACACATACCCATTGCTGAACTTAATTCAGCCTGCGTTTTATATTCATCATAAGGCGCCAAACAAATTTTATCTTGTAGCTGTAAATAAGCGAATTTATCCTTAAAAGGATTTGCTTTCAGGATATGCAAGCGCCGGCGTTGCAAAGCACAAAAAGCTAAACCTATACCGAGCCACCGCAGGATGTCCGGGCGGTAGCCAAACGGAATCATCGCAGGACAGGCAATTTGTAACGCAAGCGGGTTAATTTTATTCTGTAAGCAAATCAAATAAGCTTGTGCATTCCCTTCAGGCTGTATATTGCTATCCCAGTTTAAAGAACCGGCAAAAAATTCGGGATGGTTTTGTAAGTTGTATTTCATATCTGAAACAATACAAGCTACGATGACTTTATCTGTTAACCTATTTAAAAGACAATCAAATAGGTAAGTATATGCTGGAAAATGATGATTATAGGGATCTGCAAAAAGTTGGCCATATTGTAATTGATGCGTTGCCAGCGAATAAAATGCCAGTTTGGGTGGTAAATTAAATAATGCCTCCTCCACTCTAGGAAATAAAGGGAAAAGTTGTTTACTTAGTTTTAAAAATGCAGGGGCAAAAGCGGGGCAGAGATTTAATTCATCAAATTCTTTTATGCCATGCAATAAACGGAACAAATTATTAGCCAAAGCAGGCGAGCACGAGATGCGAGGCCATTTTGCTAATAATTGTGCGGCCTGTTCGTGCAAATAAGCCACACAGCGTATTT
Organism: Gammaproteobacteria bacterium; assembly: GCA_013285995.1. Classification (GTDB taxonomy): domain Bacteria; phylum Pseudomonadota; class Gammaproteobacteria; order JABDGN01; family JABDGN01; genus JABDGN01. The sequence continues at coordinate 7,069 of JABDGN010000038.1, read as the reverse complement.
TTCTGGGCGGGTAATAGGAGGAGCGCCCGCTATACTGTTCAATGGCTGTTTGGGCTGTTTGGGCCGCTTGCTGGAGTTGTTCGATCAGCTGGCGTAATTCTTGCAGCGGTTCAGTGTGCACAATTATTCTCTTAACTTATTATTATCCGCTAGGGCGTGTCCCTAAACCTTTAGTTGCAACGAAAAAAATGTGAAACTTTGTAGGCGACCTACTACTTTTCCAAATACTGCCGCTTCCCCTCTACATTTTTCCATTCATCTGCATCCGCCGGCGCTGCTTTGGCAGAAGTAATTGCTGGCCATTGCTTAGCTAATTCCGCATTTAACGCAATAAATTCTTGTTGCTCGGCAGGCACATCGTCTTCGGCCATAATCGCATTGACCGGGCACTCGGGTTCGCATAAGGCGCAATCGATGCATTCATCGGGATCGATCGCTAACATATTCGGCCCTTCACGAAAACAATCTACCGGGCAAACTTCCACGCAATCGGTATATTTACATTTGATGCATTGTTCGGTCACAACAAAAGTCATAAAAAGCTCCTCACTTTAAATTTCATGATCATTCTTAATATTATCTTAATAATGCTCAGGTATTATACCCTCACCTAAAGGATTTGGACAAACCATGCGCAGCTGTTCTTTTTTAGTGCAAACGCACCAAAATTAGCAAAAAACACTGTAAATGGCTAGTAAAAATGTGTAATAATCGGGATATTGGGCTTCGGCTCAACATCGTGATTCTACTCAATCAAACTCACTAAAACAATTACTTAACACTAAGGGGTAATAAATAATGGCAACTGTACATACCACTAAAACTAACAATAAAGGTTATAACGAATTACCAGACTTGCTTCGCCAGCTCGTAACGATTCGTCGTAAAGCAAAAATTACGCAAGCGCAAGTCGCTGCAGCAATGAACACAACTGCTTCTGCGGTTGCGCGTTTGGAATCTGGCGGTGGTAAAAAGAAACACTCTCCATCGATCCGCACGCTGACTTTATACGCTGCTGCATTAGGCTGTGGCATCCACATGGAAGTTGTACCTTTGCAAGCTGAAGAATAAATTCTTCCTACGCACGAGCAAGCACTGCGCTTGCTCGTGTATTTTTTTATGAGTTGGCCTCCCTCTTATACACTTCGTAAAAGTAAACGCGCTAAACATTTACACTTAAAAATTTCTGCTCGCGGCATTGAAATTGTGTTGCCTTGGCGTTGCCCGCAACGTGAAGCATTACATTTTTTAAATGCTAAACGCGATTGGATTGAAAGCAAACTCAAACATTTTCCGCTGCAAACACCCACTCTTGAAGCGCCTACGACACTGCATTTAGCCGCGATTAATCAAAGCTGGCAGATTGATTACCAAGCTGATAGTGGCCCAGCTCGCTTACGTAAACAAGCTGAGTCAACGTTATTAATTGCCGGTGATTACACGACTAAAGAACGTTGGAAAGCATTACTGCAAAATTGGTTAAAAAAACAAGCGCTCGCCGTTTTACCCGCTTGGTTAACGCGAGTCAGCCAAGAGGTTAACTTACCCTTTGCAAACGTTGCCATCCGCGCCCAAAAAACCCGCTGGGGCAGTTGCTCTTCGCAGAAAAATATTAACCTTAATTACAAATTATTATTTTTAAAACCCGAATTAGTGCGGCATATTTTATTGCACGAGCTGTGTCACACGGTGCATTTAAATCACAGCAAAAAATTTTGGGAATTGCTCAATCAATTAGATCCCAACACTAAACATCTGGAGCCCAAATCACCTCACCATTTAACGGCAGTTCCAGTGTGGCTAGAAAATTTAGACTGAGAATTAAGAAGAAAAAGGGCTAACAGCAGCATCTTAAAGAGGTTGAGCTGGCCCTGGTGAAGAGGCTAACAACGACGAAGAAAGAAACAGATGAGGATAATATACAGCAAGATTAATTCCGGAATTAGAAAGCTTCTTCTTAAATTCAGGAAAAAATTCATCATAAAGTTGCCTATCATTTTGCTGCATCAAGCTTAAACTAGGCCACCAAGAGTTTAACCTCCCTATAATTCCATCTGGGTTAAATAAGAAAGATCCACTCCCGGAAATGAGGCGACATCTAGCTGCTATTTCCTGAGAGGCAACATAGGCATATAAAAATGCACAGTCAATCAGATAAACTTTATTCTCTAGGTTTTGATTGAGTAGATCTTCTAAATGAAAACTAGCGTGGTACCAAACCAACATATCTAAGCTTTCCCACACACGCCCGGGGTAATATTGATAATAGTTGTAACAGACGTTTGCTAACTTCATCACTGCTCGATAGATAAAGAGTGATCGTTGTTCAAGTATTTCTGTTTTGACTTTCTCCCGTAGCATCTCTCTTAAGCTAGTTACCTGTACGTTCTCAAAACCAATTTTTTGTGAGAGATAAATGACCACTGCCAAACATAATTCAAGAGGAAGTTCTCCAAGCGTGGTAGAAATTCTAAAAAAACACCAATAGGCAAATTGTACAATTTCACCAGGAGATTGAAGATTTTCTGTTTTTAAAAAAAACTCACACAATTCTCGTAATTCCCGCATACCATAATACCGTCGCTCACGTGGATTAATATTAGTACTCAATAATTTTTTCCTAAAGAGTCCCTTGATTTGTACCCAGTTATCTAAATAATTAGAATCAGTAAACATTTTTCACCTACCATAACAAATATACTCTCATACTCTTCAGTAGTATGCAATCCATATGGTTATCATTAACATTGTTAAAAAATTGATGCCCCTCTCTTTTTCAGGTACCATAACTGCTGCTTATGCACCACTCTCTTTCCCACGCTCAAAAGCACACTGTTACCGCTGGCTTTCTCGCCTGGACTTTAGATGCCTTCGATTTTTTTGTACTCTTATTTATTTTAAAAGCTGTTGCTGGTAGTTTTCACACCACCTTAAGCGAGGTCGCTCTCGCCGTTACCCTCACCCTGATAACTCGTCCCTTGGGTGCTTTATTATTTGGGCTCTTAGCGGATCATTATGGTCGCAAACCCATTTTAATATTGAACATCAGTCTTTATACCGTGATTGAATTAATCAGCGCTTTTTCACCTAATTTAACCGTGTTTTTAATCTTACGGGCGATTTACGGCATTGCGATGGGCGGCGTGTGGGGCGTGGCCGCCGCTTTAGTGCTGGAGTCAAGCAGTGAAAAATCGCGCGGTTTTATTTCGGGTTTATTTCAAGCCGGTTATCCGGTGGGGTATTTATTAGCATCTCTTGTCTTTGGCGTATTATTTGATCATATCGGTTGGCGGGGTTTATTTATCTTGGGCGTTTTACCCATCATCTTGGTGCCTTATCTTTATTATTGTGTACCGGAATCACCAGTATGGCAAAACTCCAAACATATTCATACTGCGCAACCGCTTAACAAAGCCATAAATTTGTGGTTGGCAAATTGGCAAATTGTTCTCTTCGCCATTATCTTGATGACGGCCTTTACTTTTTTAAGCCACGGTACCCAAGATTTGTATCCTACTTTTTTAGAAGTGCAACACAAATTCAGTACCCAGTTAGTGAGTTTTATTTCCATTTGCAGCAGCATCGGCGCCATCATTGGTGGCATATATATTGGGGCCCTTTCGCATCGCCTTGGCAAAATTAATACGATTGTTATCTCCGCTTTACTGACACTCCCCGTTATTCCACTGTGGGTATTTACCAATACGCCGCTGTGGCTCGCGGTCGGTGGTTGCTTGATGCAAATTTTTGTGCAAGGCGCCTGGAGTGTAGTACCAGTGTATTTAAATGAGCTCTCGCCTCCTAAGTTGCGCGCAACCTTGCCCGGCTTTGCTTATCAATTAGGTAATTTACTCACTTCCGGCAATGTGATATTACAAGTTGCGATCGCTAATCATTATGGAGGTAATTATAGTTTTGCGCTAGCCAGTGTCTGCGCGATTGCCGCTATTTTAGTCAGTATCTTAGTATTATTGTGGAGAAAGCATGCTCCTGCGCTCCATTAAAATTTGTTTACTGGTTTTGTGCCTGGCTGAGTTAATCAGCGGTATCGGATTGCTATTGCATTATCGTGCCAACACTTTTGAAGCTTTTCTTTCCGTACAAAGTATTTTAAACAGCGAAAATTTACGGTGGTTTTGTTATGACTTGCACAAAGTGGGAGCGAATTTATTAATTCTGTTTAGCTTTTTATATTTATTTATTTGCCTATGGCAGCAACGCTATCGCTATTGGTTAGTTAAAATTATTTTTGTTGTATTGTTATTGCTTGGATCTTATAGCGGCAATATTTTGCCCTGGAGTCAATTATCAACCTGGTTATTGACAGCCCTCCCTTCTTTAAATTTAAAAGTTAGCTTTTTAGTGCATGTGATTTTTATTCCAATTGTGTTGATTATCTTGATTTCCCCCTTTGCAAAAGGGGGATTAAGGGGGATTTTTTTAGCACGCGTAAATCCCCCAAAATCCCCCCTGCCCCCCTTTGCAAAAGGGGGGATCCCTTTACGAAAGGGGGGGAACTGTTTTCTATTTTTGATTTATCTGTTAATTTTCTTATTCTTCACCCTTGTCTCTCCTAATGTTTTTTCTATAAAATTAGAAAACTTTTCAGCTCTTATGCCGCTGCCAGTTTTATATGATTATCCGCCCTGGTATTTAGCACCGTGGTTTGCTCTCTATAAAAGTTTTGGCTACACAGTTTTCGGTTTAGCTGTATTAGTGTGGTTTCTTGTACCGTTATTATTAAAACCGACGAAAGTCAGTTTCGAACACCAATTTCATCCGCTTGTAGTAAGTTTATTATTGTTGTGTTTAATCGGTTTAGGCGCAACGGGTATGCACTTGCACAGCACACGCAGTTTATTATTGGCGCAATGTTTAACCGTGATTTATTTTATATTATGGATTGGTTTAATCGTTTATTCACGCTGGAGGCAAGATGAAAGTGAAAAGTAAAATTTCTGTCATCCCGGCCAAACGAAGTGCGAGCCGGGATCCAGCGTTAAAAACCCTAGCAACCTATAAAAACCTTGGATTCCCAGCTTCGCAAGCTCAGCTGAGAATGGCAACTTACAAAATTTTATTGTTTCTATTGTTGGTTTCATTAATAAATCTAGCCCACGCCAGCGAACTCATCGATCGCCCTTTATTACCGACTCACATCGATTTACACGACAGCGCTTCCCTGCAACGTGGCGCACGCAATTTCATGAATTATTGCGCCGGTTGTCACAGCTTACAAAATATCACTTATCTCCAAATGGCTGAGCGAATAAAACTCTACAACAGTGATCATGAAATTTATATTGATCTACTGGAAGAGAATTTAATTTTCACCGGCGCTGCACCCACTGATCCCATATATTCGGCGATGACCAATGCACAAGCGGAAAGCTGGTTTGGCGCACCTGCGCCGGATTTAAGTTTGATTGTCCGCGAACGTAGTGCTGATTGGGTCTATACCTATCTCAACAGTTTTTACGCTGATCCAAACCGCCCCTTTGGCGATAATAATTTATTACTGCGCAACACGGCAATGCCGAATGTGTTATTTAATTTACAGGGTGAGCAAGACATTATTTATCAAAGTGATAAGTCGGGAAATATTAGTCATTTAGTAATGCTGGGCAATGGCCACATGACGCCTGAGCAATTTCAACAATTCACCCGCGATACCGTCAATTTTTTAGCGGCGCTTAGTGCTCCGCCTCGACCCCATAAAATTGAGTTGGGATTTTGGTTGGTGTGTGGATTTGGCTTGATTTTCTTGTTAATATTTCTAATTTATGGTAAAATACCCGCGCGAAATATTTCATAAATGCGCATATATTAAGTTTAATAATCTGGAGAAATATAATGAAAAAAATCAAATCTTTGTTGTTAATTTTCATGTTGATGGCTACGGCCGCATCGATTTCAAATGTAGCATCAGCAGGCACTGTTACATGTCCTCAATCAGTAATCTGTACTAGTGGCCCCAACAACTTGATTAGTTGTGATACTTCAAATTTTGACACTAACTGGCAACAGATTTATCCTTCTTCTGTGACGTACGCTGGTACTTATAATCTTGTAGGAGCTGGTTTAAGCACCGCCAATTTAAATCAAGCTTCCACGGGCTATTGTGGTTACCTCGCTGTCGATCAAAAAACTAACAACATGTACTGGCTCGCACTTCAAAGTCAACAAAATGTAGCAGTGGATAGTAGTACGAGCGCTAATTGGAAAGTGATGAAGCCTTGTTTGATCATTGGAAACATTCGTTTTGCGCAATGTTTGGCATGCCCCTATCCTCCGCGCCCACAACCTATACCTGCACAAAACTGCCCGATGGTTAGCAGTAATTAGCAGAAGGCTTGGAGCTTCGCTACAGTTTACTCTCGGAAAAAAGGGCCGCTCCCAAGCGGCCCCTACATTACGTAGTACGAACCCATCCCTTCATAAAATGCCCTTCCATTTTCTTAAAACTCTTAATGATAATTAAATTTAAGATCAAATAAACCACGCCGGCCACACATAAGAGCGGAATCGTTTCATAGGTTTGGGCAATTAATTTATTCGTCACGCCCATTAAATCCATCAGTGTAATCGTGCTCGCTAAAGTTGTGCTCTTCATAATGATGATCACTTCATTCGAATAGGCAGGCAAAGCCATGCGGAAAGCGCGCGGTAAAATCACTTTGCTAAACATTTGTAACTTCGACATGCCTAATGTTTTGCACGCTTCGGTTTCACCTTTAGGAATCGCATTGATCGCACCGCGAAATAATTCTACTGAATAAGCGCTAGTATTAATTGCGAGAGCCATTACCGCGCAACCAAACGGATGCTTAAAGAGCACCCACCAAAAACTCATCCGTAAAGCGATGAATTGACTACTGCCGTAATAAATCAAAAAGATTTGGATTAATAAAGGCGTGCCACGAATAAAAAAAGTGTAAAGATTAATTAACCAAGTTAAAGGTTTTATGTGTAAATAAGTACACAGTGTTAAGAATATTGACAATATAAACCCTATTGCCAATGCTAATATCATGAGCAAAACAGTGGTCAGCACTCCATTGGCTAACAA
>JABDGN010000037.1:103-15712 GCA_013285995.1 Gammaproteobacteria bacterium | reverse complement strand
AAATTGTCGCACAACAGAAACATATCGGAGGAAAAAATTTATGAAAGCACTTGCAAAACTGAAAGCAGAAAAAGGTATTTGGATGACCGACGTTGCTATGCCAACGATTGGCCCCAATGATGTGTTGATCAAAATTAAAAAAACCGCCATTTGCGGCACGGATATGCACATTTACAATTGGGACGAATGGGCGCAAAAAAATGTGCCGGTGCCCTTGGTGACAGGCCATGAATTTATGGGCGTAATCGCCGAAATTGGTTCCGAAGTGCAAGGCTTAGAAGCTGGCGATCGTGTGTCAGGCGAAGGCCATTTAACCTGCGGCCATTGTCGTAATTGTCGCGCCGGTAAACGGCATCTGTGTCGTGAAACTCGCGGCGTCGGTTATCACGTCACCGGCTGTTTCGCGGAATATTTTGTGATGCCGGCGGTGAATGTGTTTAAATTGCCGAATGATATTCAAGATGATGTCGCTGCTATTTTAGATCCATTTGGCAATGCTACACATACCGCTTTGTCATTTGATTTAGTCGGCGAAGATGTGTTGATCACCGGCGCAGGCCCAGTCGGCTTGATGGCGGTGGCGATTGCCAAACATATCGGCGCACGTTATGTGTTTATTACCGATGTGAACGATTATCGCTTAGAAATCGCCCAAAAACTCGGCGCGACTCATGCGCTCAATGTGAAACGCGATTCAGTGGAAGAGTACATGAAAAAAGTCGGCATGACTGAAGGCTTTGACGTTGGCTTAGAAATGTCGGGCAATGGGCAAGCGTTTAACCACATGTTGAAAACCATGAATTATGGCGGACGCGTAGCCTTGCTAGGTGTGTCACCGACACCGATCGCCATCGATTGGAACGACGTGATTTTCAAAAGTTTATTTTTGAAAGGCATTTACGGCCGTGAAATGTTTGAAACCTGGTACAAAATGGCCAGCATGTTGCAAAGTGGTTTGAATATTTCACCTGTTATCACGCATCATTTTGCGATTGATGATTTTGAAGCCGCGTTTCAAACGATGGCGAGCGGACAGTCCGGCAAAATTATTCTGGATTGGGGTTAGGGTCTGTTGACAATTACAAAATCTAGGTTTACGAAAAGAATTCGAGCTCCATTTTTCCAATAATTTTATAGAGAAATTTGATGTTTAAAATATTACATATTTTTTTTGCTGTTATTTTAGGTTGTTTAGTATTTTTTAGCGCAACCTATAGTGCGCCAGCTCCCAAACTATTTTGGCGAACTTATTATCCCAATCAAGCTATCAACAAAGTTGTCGTAAATGCAGGCGTTATTTATTTAGCGACTCAAAATAATGGCGTGGCTATTAGTCGTGATGCGGGAAATAGTTGGGAGAATTGCACGACAGCGAATGGTTTAGCGAGTAACACAGTGCTGAGTATTCACGTGACAAATAGTGGCGAGAATACAAAAATTTATGCAGGTATTGTAGCTCCCACTGATGCACTGGCTTGGAGTAATGATAATGGCAAAACGTGGGCACGTTATAATGATAAAACAGTTAATGATATTGCTACGACAGGGAGCGGTGGAGATACCGCTCTTTATCTGGCTTCAGATCATGCCGTAACGATTGCTTACCAAAATGGTCATTTTGATGCGGCTGAGATATTTAACATTGGTTACAATAGTACCGCTATTTATGCCACGGGTGATGGTGGCAAATGGGGTCCCAATGATACTGTTTACACCTCTATCATGGATAGAGGTCTTGCAGTGAGCACGCATGGCGCTATTTTCGCGCCTTGGACACATTACACGACTCATAATGGCTTAGGTAGCAATTATATTTCGCGCATTAAGGTTATAGATAGTGGTCATACCGCTACTATTTACTTGGCGACCCGCGGTGGTTTGTCAATTGGTTATGATAACGGAGCCCATTGGAAGAATTTTACTACGGCAAACGGCTTAGCAAGTAATAACGTGCTTGATGTTTATGTCACAGGCAGCGGTGACACAGCTACTCTTTATGTGGCCACTCAGAAAGGTTTATCAATTAGCTACGATAATGGCGTAACGTGGGATACTAACTATAACAAGGAGAACGGTCTAGCGGGCGAACAGGTCAATGGTGTTTATGCCACTGAGAATGACAATAAAATCACAGTATATGCAGCTACTCAGAATGGCTTGTCGATAGGAATGGTATCCACACCCAAAGGTACGTGCACAGTCAATTTTGAGCCTCCGCACACTTTGGGTGAGAATTGGATAGGGTATGAGATCAAATCAATTGTTGACACGAGCACGGGTAAAGTTATTTGGGATGGCAAAGATTCGCGAGTCATCCCGCCTAACACAGATCCGAACAATTATTTGAAGCGGAATAATACCCACTGGGTTATCACATGGCAGCCTCAAGCGAATGTGCATTATCAAGTGGATCCACAAACGGATGGTGGAATGATTAATAGGGATGGTATTGATTACACATTTACTCCTAGAAAAAATCACTTGTATTATGCGGCGATTGTCGGTGTTGCTGCTAATGGCATAGCGTTAGAGCCGACGTTGCAGAACGTTCGTTGTCATATTACGCTACCCTATTAATTTTTATGCTTTTGCTATAAGGTATTGCGAATACTCAACATCACTGCACTGGCTTCCACGGGTGAGTAGCTAAGTGGTGCCAGCGCGGCACCGGTGCTCGGCACACTGCCACTGCCAGATTTAACAGCGCCTAAATTAGTGAAAGTAAAACCTAGACCTAAAGTCCAGTGCGGCAAGAAAGTGTAAGAAACACCTGCTCCTAATTGCCAGGCAAACGGAAAATACAGTCTGCCCAAATAACTGTTAGAGGGATTGTCATCCTCTTCCTGATAACCATAAAATTGATTCGCGGCCGCCCCTGCTGCTGCGCTGATGTAAGGCGCGAAACCACTGGCATTAAATAAATCTAATTGGGCTGCTAAAAATGCCGCTTGCGATTGATCATAATATTTAAAATTTTCCCGGCCACTGGAATTCACCAAAAAACCATCCACTTCAAACGGCGTAAAATATTCATACATAAGACCTAAACGCAAAGCCGGAAGAAACAGATTGTAATTACGAAATTCGTAACCAAAATTTAACGCCCCGGCAAAAGTAGGATTGATAGAACTTGGGAAATAAGTATTATCCCCCGTTGATGGATTAGCGAGAGTCGCATTGCCTGGCTGATTATAAAGCACGTTGCTGACATCAGCCTCGCCATACCAGCCGCTACATAAGGCTGTGAAAGGTAATAAACAGAATAATAAAAGGCTTAGTCTACATTTTTTCATAATATACATATTGTACTCTGGTTTTTACTGTCATTCCCGCGCAAGCGGGAATCTAGGCCTAAGTTAGCAAAGCCTGGATCCCGGATAATTGCGGAGCAATTTCCGGGATGACGAAAATTTAAATTTTTGCATGGTTAAGCTCACATAAGTTAAGAGAATGACTTCCAAAAAACTTTTCTACCACTTGCTGTAAAGCAGCGCTTACCCGCGTGGTATAAAATTCTTGTGTGCCTATTTGTGTTGCATCCGCTAATAGATTTTTTTCTTGTAAAACTTTTTGCGCCGCCTGGGCAATCAATTCAGCAATGTCGATTAATTCCATGCTGTGTTGATAATACTGCTCCAGATGCCCTTTGATCAAGGGATAATGTGTCGAACCTAAAATCAACGCCTCAATTTTTGGCAAGGTTTTTAAATAGAAGGCTAATAAATCGTGGTAATCATGTTGCTCACCACTTAATTGCGCTTCAATCGCCGGTGCAAGCAAAGGTGCTGCGACCGCATGCAGAGTAATATCAGCTGCGGCCAATTGTTCTTGATAAACATTGGACGCTACCGTGCGGGGGGTCGCAATCAAGCCAATAGTTTGGTTTTGATAGCGATGTTTAACAAATTGTACCACCGGGCTAATGGCATCTACCACGACGATTTTTTCAGTGGCAAGATAGCCGCGTAACAATTGACTGGCTGCACTACTGGCCGTGCCACAGGCAATGATGATCATTTTGCAATTTTTGGCCAGTAAATAATCTGTCAAAGCCAAAGAATAATCTTGCACTTGTTGCGCAGTTTTATCGCCATACGGAAAGTGCGCTAAATCGGCGAGGTAAACTAAATGCTCGGCAGGTAATAGATCATGCAAAGCTTTTGCAACACTCACCCCACCGCTGCCGCTGTCAAAAATTCCGATTGCTTGTTGTTTATGCGGCATGATCTAAATGATTCTCTTTGGCAAAACGGTATATCGCTTCTAACATATGATACAAGCCATTGCTACGGGTCGGGCTTAAATGCTGATCTAAGCCAATTGCTTTAATAAAATCCGGCTTGGTCGCTAGAATTTCTTTAGGAGTTCGATCGCTGTAAAGTTGCAGCAAAATCGCAATTAAACCTTTCACAATGGCAGCATCGCTGGTAGCATCAAAATGTAAATTCCCTTCCCGCAACGCAGGTTTGATCCACACTTGCGCTTGGCAGCCATGAATGCGGTAATCCTCAATTTGCCACTCCTCGGGAAAATCCGGCAATTGCCGACCTAAGTCGATGATATACTCATACTTATCTAACCAATTGTCAAAGCAGTTAAAATCAGCGACGAGTTGTTGTTGGATAATCGCGATAGAAGTCATGGCTAATAGTTTACCAAATCGCGGGCTGCGGGGAAAGCTTATATAATCCAATCCACTTGCTGCAAAAACTCAGTCAAACCTTCTACTATGAGGTGAAGAGGTGGGCGTTGAGCCGCTTGGAAGGCAAGCATATTTTCCAACAGTTTGATTAAGCCAGCGCGTTGTAAAATCGTGAATAGTTCCTGCTCTCTTGTCTCCATATAACGCAAAAAATAATGAGGCAAGTATTTTTTATCAATTCTATCAATATTTATAATATCTTCCGTAATGTAATCTGTAGTGCTAATGCGGCTAAAACACTCAATGATTAAAATAGCCAGTCCATAAATATCCATTGCGGTCGTTTCCAGTGAAGGGTTACCATATTCCGGCGCTCTCCATTTGCTTTGATTTTGCGGACGAATAGATCTATCAGCCAGAATAAAAGCATTACCATAGTCGGCAATGCATGCCTTCCAGTGAGATATTTCTCTATCCGGCCCTTCTTCTATCAGAATATTTTCCGCACGTAAATCATTATGTACCACTCCCATATCGGATAATTTCTTTAATCCTCTACACACCTGCAATAAAAGCGGCGTACAACATTTTAACCAGTTAATAACCGGATATTGACAACAGTACTGCATTAAATCTGCCAATGTCCCACTTTTTCTGCGAGAAGCAAAACAAAACATGCGGTCAGCATAGAATTCTGTCTTTCTCTTTGCCTCATCATCAAGCTCGTCCCAGTGGGAAGCACCACATGGCTCGTATGAAAGTAAATAGGGACTGGCCGGAGGATGCGCATTAATATAGTCTATCACATGGTATTCACTGTAAGTGACAGGCCATTGCAATTTATGACAAAAGCTTGCACCATAAATTAGCGCGGAATACCAAGCCACCTGATCTTGAGGTTCAAATATCAGCTTTACATAGTTTGTTCCTTTAATAGGCGTGGTAATAGGCCTGATTGGAAGCCCCGTCACTTGGGGAAAGGAATTTATTGACAGCGGACCATAATTTACTTTTTCAAAGAAAAGTAGGGGGTTTGTCGTTTGTTCTTCCCGAGGGGATCGTGGAAAAAAGTATGGTAAGGATGCTTGCCAGGCGTGGAATCGATGTGGCATCAGAGGCGTGCGTAATGTTTCTATTCTGTTCAGTAATGTATGGGACGTTTTTTGATAGCTTATTTGCAGATGGCTGTTCTGTTTCGAAAACTGCTGAATCACGCTATTTTCTTGCTCGGAAGGAGAGAAAATTAACGAAGCTAATGAACGAAATCCTTTTATAATACTAATGAAGTTTTTTTCACCTAGATAAGCACTATCCAGATAAGCATGCGTTAGATTAATTTCTTTGATCTCAGGTAATAAGTCTGTATGAAACTCTAAAATAATACTTAAATCATCAACCGGAGCTGCGCTCAGTGCGAGATGGCAAGCCAGCCAGCCTTTTGCATTTGGATAAATAGCCTTGCGGAGAAAATAGGCACGATTTTCCCGGGAGGGTTTAATTAAAGCACAGCCCTCATTTAAGGCGTGGCCTTTTTGCAGAGGAAAAAATTCCCATCCGGTAGCTTTTGCGATATGGCTATTAAAAAGAAGAGGGGTCTGGCCGCCTGCCACCACAAAATCACAATAATGGAAAGCACCTACCAAGCCAGCGTGTGCCTCTTGTACATTCTGTAAAACCTGGCAATTCAGCGCACCTGAGAAAAGCCCGATGACGAGCGAATCTGATCGCTGTATCTTTTGCCCGCTAAAAAAGCCACCTACTAAGGAAATAAAATCAACGACATTGCCTTCCTCATATGTAGACCGCCAGTAGTTCTGCATTGTAAATGATTGAGTACTCGCATCCCTAACTTGTGCTGAATATAAGTCAAATCCAAAAATAAAACATTTTTGTTGAACGCCGGAAGAGTGCAAGCTGTTATATATATATCGACCACAATTTCCCTGTCCACAAGCTGGCTCTATTATAACGATATTCTGATAGGTTTTTTTCTTCAATAACAAAGCAGAGATACGTTGTACTAAATCTCCTAATTTTGGATAAATCACCTGGGAATAATATTCTGCTGTTGTGAGAGATATACTGTTTATTAGATGCGGCCTAGCATATACAACGTCAAAATCCCACTCCCAGGACAAGGATTGCGGAGCATTGTCTTCAAACGCAGAGACGGATAATTTTGAAAAAGTATTCTCTTCTATATTGCATAGGATTTTTAGTGTATTCTCCAGAGCCTTTGAACCGGGCCGTCCATTGTCAAAAATATCATATCCACTATAAATTGCTTTATCACCTCCAATTTTAGTCAAAAACAGGCGACAATTATCAATTCCCGTCTGTTCCGAAATGTGAAAAATTATTTCAATATGAACGCTGTGTAATTTTATAATACGGTGTTCTAAGCAGCGTCCATACATATCAAAACGCCATTTATGCCGGTGCGCCTCGTAAGGCCTTAACCTGTTAACGATTTCAGAAAAACTAAGCGCGGGGCAACCCCTACTACTACGATATTCGTTAATATAATGCGCAAGAAAATAGAGCTTCATTTTTATTTGTCCTAATAATGAAATATTAGATATACTTCTTCCGGGCTAAAATTTGGGAATTATGACCAGGGAGAAGTATATAATATCCTCAGGAATTGAGAGTCAAAACCACGATGCTATATACTTCTCACGAATTAAAATTCAGGATTCTGACACGGCCATTTTTTACAACCTACATCCCTGTAGGTTGCCCTACGGGTCGCACTAATAAGAAATGTTGGTCATAATTCCTGAATTTTAACCCGCGAGAAGTATAGTTATTAAATGGGAGACAATTACGCGAACTAAAGAACCAGGTACTTACTTAGCCTTCGACGTGGGGCGTAAACGCATTGGCGTGGCGGTCGGACAAAGTTTTACCGGTAGCGCTAGCCCATTAACGCAAATTAATGTCGATGCGGCAGCGCAGTATTGGGAAAAAATTGCAGAATTGATTCGAGAATGGAAACCGATAGGTTTAGTGGTTGGACATCCCTTGAGTATGGATGATGGCGTAAGCTCTTCTACTAAACTCGCCACCCGCTTTGCCAAGCAATTAGAACAGCGTTTTGGTTTGCCCGTGCATTTGGTTGACGAGCGGCTTTCTACTCGCGAAGCTATTGAGCGTTTAACAGCGCAAGGTAAGAAGCGTTACACGAAAGAACAACTCAATAGTACAGCCGCGCAAGTGATTCTAGAAACGTTTTTGAACCAAGCTAATACTTCATCCGTTTGATTCCTTTATCTTTATAGTTAAGAACTCCGTTGTCATTCCCGCGAAAGCGGGAATCCAGTTTTAGAACTCTGGATCCCCGCTTTCGCGAGGATGACGAGTGTTTTTTGAACGTCTTACAAAAAATTTCATCTATTAGGGCATGACCCTAAAATATTTAATAATTTTCCGCAGTAAATAAGGCCCCTGATAAATTAAGCTGGTGTATAACTGAACCAATTGCGTACCCGCTTTAAAACGGCGCTCTGCTTCTTGCACTGAATCAATGCCGCCGACTGAAATCACCGGAATAGTTTGATCAATTTCACGAATGCACTGCAACACTTGATAACTTAACTCTTTCACGGGTGGGCCACTCAAACCACCGATTTCACCCGCATGTTTTAAGCCTTGAACCGCATCACGCGCTTGAGTCGTATTAGTGGCGATAATCCCATCCATACCTACACTAACAATACTTTGCAGCATAGTTCTGACTTCTGCTTGCGACAAATCCGGCGCGATTTTAACTAATAGCGGCACTCTTTTATGATGTTGCGTTGCTAAAGCATCGCGCTCATGTTTTACCAGCTGCAATAAATTTTCCAAATGATTTTCTTGTTGCAATTCACGCAAGCCCGGTGTATTGGGTGAAGAAATATTAATGGTCATAAAATCGGCGTAAGGATAAATTTTTCGCAAACAAATTATATAATCATCTTGAGCTTTTTCTAAGGGGGTATCTTTATTTTTCCCAAGATTCACTCCAATTAAACAATCACCCGTTTTTCTTTTTTTCAAATTTTCAACTAAATAATCGATCCCTTTATTATTAAAACCCATCCGATTGATGAGCGCATGTTTTTCTTTAAGCCGAAATAAGCGTGGTTTTGGATTGCCGATTTGTGCAACAGGAGTCACTGCACCCACTTCAATAAATCCCACGCCAAGCGCAGCTAAGCAATCCAGATAGTCACCATTTTTATCCAAGCCTGCGGCAATGCCCACTGGGTTTTTAAAGCTTAAACCAAATACATTGACGGATTTGGGGGGTAAGGTTGGAAATAAGAAGCACGTTAATTTTAATTGATGGAGGATTTTTAAAGCCCTCAAAGTAAATTTGTGCGCGGTTTCGGGGGGAAAACAAAAGAGGATGGGTTTTAGGCAACGATACATAATCCAGTTCCAAATAATTATATGTCGTCATTCCCGCGAAAGCGGGAATCCAGACAGTAAAAATATTATTGTACTGCGGCCTGGGTCCCCGCTTTCGCGGGGATGACGTTGATTAATGAAAAAACCCGCGTTTTCACGCGGGTTTTTTCGTATTACAGCAACATATTACTTCGCAGCGTTAATCGCCTGTTGTAAGCCATTAACATCCGTACCACCCGGGATGAAACCAATTTGCGCATCCGGCGTAGTTGCACCCAAATTAGTCGGCACAATAATAAAGGCTGGTGTCCCTTGAATACCCAATTGTTGCGCCAACATAAAGGTAGATTTTAATTCATTACCAACTGCGTCCGCTTTCATAGCGCGTTTTAATTCCATCACATTTAAACCGGCTTTGCGCGCAATGGCATCCACTTTCGCATTAGTCATTTTGCCTTCGATGTCGCCTGAGTCAAACAAGGCATTGTGCATTTGCAGGTATTTGCCTTGTTTAACTGCAGCTAAAGCAGCTGTAGCCGCATATTGTGAAGGACCACCAAAGATTGGGAATTCTTTAAACACAAATCGTACGTTGGGATTAGCCGCCATCACTTGTTTCACGATCGGATACATGTGAGCACAATGCACACACTGATAATCAAAAAATTCTACCACGGTCACTGTACCATTGGCATCGCCAGCCACCGGTGAATTAGGATCGTTTACTATCTGCGCTGCATTTTGCTTAATAGCACCGCGAGCTTGTGCTTGTTGTTGTTGCATTTGTTGCGCCTGCAATTTTTGTACCATTTGGTTCAAAATGTCAGGGTTGGCTAACAAATAATCATGAATTTGTTGATCAACTTGGGCTTTTTGCGCATCCGACAAAGAAGCATTATTATTACTGCAACTACTCAAGCCAAACATGAGGCCCATAGCTGCAATTAAGACAAACAGGGAACGAAATAATTTCACGGTATTTAACTCCTAAAAGGTAAAATTTAAAGGCGCCATATGATGCGCTAAATTCACGCAAAATTCAAGTAAAGTTTATAAATTTTAACCTTCTGCTTGCTAGCGCGAATTTACTTCGCGCGCAGCAATATAGTAAGGTTGCGCGGCAAGAATTTTTTATACTATACTTCTTTTGTTACGAGATTAGGGTACAACTATGAATACTAAAATTCACGACCAGCCCCCCCTTTCATTTGGTACTTTAATAGCTGAGAGTTTTCGCTTATATGGCATCACTTTCTGGCGCACACTGCTCTGGGCCCTATTGTTAATTGGTCTGATGATATGTATAGGGATAGCGATCATGGCTGCAGGTGTAACACTATCTCTGAGTTCGTTTACTGCAACAAAAGCTTCAGCGATAATAATCACCATTCTCTTACTCTTGACTATTTGCATTGTGGCAGCTTTTTTTAACCCTGGCTTAACCTATATCTTGCAACAAACCATACAAAAGCAAACCGTTACTCTTAAAGAGACGATGACATTTTCTCTGCAGCGTTTCATCTGGCCGCTGTTGAGTGGAATTATGAGTTGGGCGTTTTATGTAATAATATGGTTTCTCGCTTTAATCATTTTGTTCATTATCAGTTTTTTACTACCTTTTTATTTGCTTAAGTTGCTCTTCTTGCTGTGCGTAATAGCTTTCCTCATTTGGGTAACGCTAATTTTATGGTGCTGGGCTCTGTTAGTTGCGAGCCGACATGGTTCTATCATAGAGCAATTGATGGATACCCTTGATCTCCTTAAGGGCAATTGGTGGAAAACATTTGGATTATTTCTTGTTATAGTGTTAGCGGATGTAATTGTCGCACTTCTACTGCTAGTCTTTGTGCAAATTATTGTGGCACTGAGCGATGGCGATCCAGGTATTTCTAACAATCTCAACATTGCTTTCAACTTGTCCATGATATTTGCCATCCCCTGGGGATTTGGGCTGATCTTGCTGCACTTGGAAAACTTAGCGCGCCAAAAGTATTTTATTTCGGCCCCAGCTTCAGCTCCAACCTCAAATCGAGAATCTTAAAATGTCGTATATTGGTCTTATATCTGGCACCAGCGTTGATAGTGTTAGCGCGGTTTTAGTTGAATTCTCTGATACTCGGGCAACTCTGCGTGCTCATTATACGCAAGCAATTCCCTCAGCTCTTAAACAACAAATTCTTGAATTTATTGAGCCTGGCGATAATGAAATCGATCGCATGTGTCAGCTTGATAGACAATTAGGAGAATTGTTCGCCACCGCGGCATTGAATTTACTCAGCAAAGCAAATGTGCCAAAAGTGGATGTCATAGCGATTGGCTCGCATGGACAAAATATCCGCCATCGCCCTACTCTCGCAACTCCCTTCACTTTACAAATTGCTGATCCTAATACCATTGCGCAATTAACGGGCATCACAACAGTGGCCGACTTTCGCCGTAAAGATGTCAGCCTGGATGGACAAGGCGCACCACTGGCGCCAGCGTTTCATCACGCTTTCATGCGCTCGGATAAAATCGATCGCATCGTTTTAAACTTAGGCGGGATTGCCAATATTACCTTATTACCGCACGATTCAACACAATCCATTATCGGTTTTGACACCGGCCCTGCCAGTGGTTTATTAGATGCTTGGATTTCGCAGGAAAAAAATTTACCTTATGATGACAATGGACAGTGGGCAGTCAGTGGTACTGTTGACGAAGAATTATTAAAAAAATTATTAGCTGATCCTTATTTTAACCAAGCGCCGCCCAAGAGCACTGGCAAAGAATATTTTAATTTAAGTTGGTTAAAAAAGTTTTTATCTTCTGAAAAATATAAGCCGGAAAATATTCAACGTACTCTACTCGAGTTAACTGCGGAAAGTATTGTGCGCGCAATACACGATTTTAGCGATTTCAAGAGTGGCGAAATTATTGTCTGCGGCGGCGGTGTGCATAACAAATTTTTATTACAACGTTTAGCCAAATTAGCGGCACCGTTGAGCGTTAAATCCAGTGCGGAAATCGGCATCGATCCCGATTGGGTAGAAGCCATGGCCTTTGCCTGGTTTGCGAAAAACACCTTAGAGAAAAAACCCAGCAATTTGCCGAGCGTGACGGGAGCGAGTCGATTGGCGGTGTTGGGTGGGATTTATTATGCTTGAATTTATATTCTTCCCCGTCATCCCCGCGAAAGCGGGGATCCAGTTTTTGTCGATTTACGAGAGCACCGATACTTTTTACTAAAAAAAATTAACACAAATGCACTGCAAGTTCCGATATAGTTCCTCAAAGTTCCTCAAAGTTCCTCAAAATTCCTCAAATAACTGCCTATACACTACTCTTATATTTCCATATGGCAGTTCTGGTATTTCCTTCTAATTCAATAATTCCTTTTTCTTTGAGTAAATTTAAATCTTTTCTTACCATCCTTTCAGAAGGGGGATCCGTTAACTCAGTTATAATTTTCTTGGTTCCTAAAGCACCCTGTTTGGTGAGAATTTCTATTATTTCTTTTTGTCTTACCGTAAGTTCTATCTGTTCAGGTGAACCAGATAACTCAGAAATCGCACCAATCGGCGTCTTAAATTGGAATGTGATAGAAAATCCACCCGTATCTTCTCCAAATACAGGCGCAGGCACATCATGTTCACGGCAAAGCCTTAACATGGTCGTTATGCCACTGCCCCAACCTTCAAAAAATTTACGATCATAAAAAACTTTAGAAATACGTTCGTTACGTGGAATAGAATGATGCGAGTCTTTTAAGTTTTTGATTTTTAATTCTGATGGCAAAGTACCGCTATTCCATATTTCCAAACGATCATCATAAATAGCCAGCGTAATCATGCCAGAACGTTTGGAATAATCGCGATGACAGAGCGCGTTCACCATTGCTTCTCGTACCGCTAAAACCGGCAAAGCAGGTTTATCCTGGCGCTGAAATTGATTCGGATCAAAAAAGCTGGCAATGGGCAAATGATTCATCATAAATAAATTTGCCTGCGATAATAAATAAAAAGCATTGCCACTAAAATCTTTGCTATCTACTAAGTCACGGCGTTCGCCTTTGCCTATAAATCGCCCTAATTTAATGCGGCATTGCGGATAACGTAGCATATCTTGCTTGGCAAATAATACAACCGCTGCGTTATTAATTTTATTCTCTTGCATTAATTTCCAACCGAGGAGAATTTCTTCTATTGATTTACTTTGTACGCCAGCATCAATGCGACCAACGGTAATGCCATCGCTTACGGCTTTGCGTATTTCACCGTGATCTAAATCATTGATGTCACATTCTTTGGCAGTTAATTCCTCCCACGAATTTAGCTGGCCGCGCTCGAGCAATAATTGTTCATAATGATGTTGGGTCATACGCATAGTCGCAGATTGATTACGTTGATATGCGCGACCATCATAAATATAGGGAATATGCTTACCTTTTTCTGCTTGCATCACAATCACTTTTTTATTATTTCCAAGCGCAACATAATTGATTTCAATAGCAGCAAAAGGCTCTATTTTATTGAGTTCTTTAGCAATTTCTTGTTGTGTATTATCCGTAACATCTTGTCCCAGCAATTTGCCATCTTGGTTAACACCCAGCAAAACTATTCCACCTGTTCCATTCAGAAAAGCACACAATGTTTCTACCGCACCATGCAATTGCGCAGTAGATTTTTTAAATTCAACCGTATTAGTTTCGCCAGTGGCAACTAATGATTTTATATGTGATATGTTCATTTATTCAATAGTTTCCCGATTTCTTTAGAATTCCATTTTCAAAAGCCCCATTAATTTAAGGAGGCTTTTTCATATTTTATTTTTGTCGGCTTGCTTCATCGCGCTTCGCACGATTTCGCGTAAACCGACCTACACCCGCTGATAAAATTTATCTTCTAACTCTTGCGCGAGACTGCGAATCTTCCACAACATATCGGTTAAAAGAATAAAGAGATTGGAATAACTGCCGTACGCTGCGCCGTGATCTTCAAACTCAGCTTGGCTTGCAACATCGGTAATGGCATGTGCGCCATCGATGAGTCGCAACATTTCTTCATAGATATCGGTACTGCTTTGAGTAACAATGGGATTAATTTCGTTCATGACGAACTCCTGTACTTTTTCGTAAAGTTGCCATTAAACGGTAATGGTGGCCGGGAGCCGAAACTGCGTACAGGGCAGCAGACTTATTCCTCTTGCGAGTATTGTATTTAGTCCACTCCCAGCCAAAAATGGCTGGCAGAAAATCTCCTGGGGACAGGATAAGTTTTCTGCTGTACGGCAGTTTCGGCGCCAAGAGTGAAAATATAGGTTTTATAGGGGAATGTCAACACGACACTTAAATAAGACGAAGATTGTGGGAGGCAGACGGGCGGGCCAAACCAAGCCCCGCCCCTACATTTTATCTTTCCATTTGTTGAAGTCTTGCGACGCGATCAGGAATCGACGGATGCGTCGCAAACAAACCTAACCAGCGATTGTGGCTGGAAATCTTCATGATTTGGATCGAGGCTTGGCTTTTGCTGGCTACTTCCGCTTCGACTGCGGCCGGTTGCCCTAAGCGTTCCAAAGCACTGATCATATTTTGTGTGCCCGCTAAACGCGCACCACCTGCATCAGCACGGTATTCGCGCCAACGTGTGAAAGCGGCAACGACGATGCTACCTAATAAAGTAAAGACAATATCGAACACGATAGTTAAAATAAAATAGATAAAGCCTGGCCCGCTGTTTTCATTTTCACCGCGATTCATTGCCATCGCAATCGCGTAAGCGACAATGCGCGATAGAAACATGGCAAACGCATTCACTACGCCTTGAATTAAAGTCAGCGTCACCATGTCGCCATTTTTGATGTGTGAAATTTCATGGCCCAACACCGCTTCTACTTGCGCATCATTCATGCTGTTCAATAAGCCGGTTGAAACCGCAACTAAGGCATTGCGTTGATTGGGCCCCGTTGCAAACGCATTCATCTCCGGCGCATTATAGACACCCACTTCTGGCATAGTCGGCAAGCCTGCTCTGCCTGCTAACAGTTTGACTTTGTTATACAGCTCCGCTTCTTGTGCATTCATGTTATTGGGATCGATCATCTGCAAACCCATGCCGTGCTTGGCCATCCATTTTGACATGGCCAACGAAATAAACGCGCCAATCATGCCCCATAAAAAGCAGAAGACTAGCAGTGATTCATAATTGATGCCGTGTGCCGTGAGATATGGCTTAATGCCGAAAATACTCATGACGATGGAAATCGTCGCCATCACCAATAGATTGGTTGCTAAAAATAATAAGACGCGTTTAAACATATTCATCTCTCAAAGTTAAGTTACCATTTAAATGGAGACAACTACCGCAAAATTCAAGCTGTTTTCTCGTTTTAAAGTTTGTGTTGTCGTTCACTTTATAAAGTTCGCCTTTGTACACGACACAATTGTCAACTATTCAAAAAATATTCGTCATTCCCGCGAAAGCGGGAGTCTAGCGTTAAAAAATGCTTTCTTACAAATTTTTCAATTTCCAGAAATAATCTTAGGTTGAAATCAGCTTAATTTGAAGCCTGGATTCCCGCTTGCGCGGGGA
>JABDGN010000037.1:0-93 GCA_013285995.1 Gammaproteobacteria bacterium | reverse complement strand
TTAAAAATTGTCGTGTACAAAGAAAGTTCGTATAAAGTGAACAACAACACAAAGCCAGAATTAATTAAATCCTCAACCATATCTGGCTTCTCG
>JABDGN010000036.1 GCA_013285995.1 Gammaproteobacteria bacterium | reverse complement strand
AATTCTCGCACAAGCACATCTCGAAAGCCCCTCACGTGTTCCTTCCATGGTGATTATTACACCTTGATCAGGCATCCATTCATAATAAACTTCCATAGGAGGTTTATGCTGTCCCAGTGCTACGTAATGGAATAGTACCTTCGCTTCATTAGGCTGACATTCAAGAGCATAACTATTATTTACGAGGCCCAATAACAACCCCCATACGGTTATAATGACTATCTTTGCAAAAGCAGGATGTGTTTTCATTATGCGCCTCCGGGTTGGGTTTTAGAATTTAGAAGCGTTATAATAACTCAAATTTTTAGCCTGAAGGAGAATATTTTACATGGCCAACTCTGCATCAATAGTTTTTCACAAAATTGCCATTGTGGCACAAACTCATGCCAGCGAAGCTCGGATAAGCTTGCTGCAATTAATTGACTTACTCAACAAGCTGCAGCGCTCTATTGTCTGCGAAACAGAAACCGCCAGTTTAATTGCAGATAAACAATTGCCTACGGTTGAGTATGCTGAGCTTGGTAAAGACGTCGATTTAGTGATCGCCATCGGCGGCGATGGCACCATGCTGCGCGCCGCAAAAGTCGCCGCGCAATATGGCACACCCGTGATTGGCATCAATCGCGGTCGCTTAGGTTTTTTGACTGACATCCGTCCGAGCGATATCAATACGCAGTTGGCAGCGGTGTTAAACGGCGAATATGAAATTGGCGAGCGGAGTTTTTTGCAAACCCAGATCGCTTCCAAACAACCCAGCAAAAGTTGCGACAAAGCTTTAAACGATGTGGTGCTCTCCCCGGGACGCACACCACATATGTTGGAATTTGAAATTTATGTCGATGATGAATTTGTTTGCAGCCATCGCGCCGATGGATTAATCGTCGCGACCCCCACGGGTTCAACAGCGTATGCTTTATCTGGCGGAGGGCCGATTTTGCACCCCGTTATCGATGCGTTAGTGATCCTGCCGATGTTTTCGCACACCTTGAGCAGCCGGCCGATTGTCGTGCCCGGTAAAAGTGAAATTAAAATTATTTTATCGCCCAACAATGCCACCGATTCACAATTGAGTTGCGATGGTGGCGATATTATTTTAGTGCCACCGGGTGGCACAATTGAAATTAAAAAAGATGCGCAAACGATACGCTTTATTCACCCGCGCGACTATAATTATTATGCGGCGCTGCGCGGTAAGTTACAGTGGGGTAAACAATTAACTCCTGATGGAGAACCAAAATGATGACACGTGAACAATTGCAAACTGAAATTGGCAAATTAAGTTGGGAAGAGCAAGCTGTACTTGCTAATACTATTAGTTGCAATATTAGCCAAGGCATTCTCAAGCTTCATATGACGCCCGATGAAGAAGCTGAGCTCGATCAACGTATTGCAGAATCTTTGCAAGAACCTTTGACGGGTATTAGTTGGGGAAAAATTAAAGCTGAAACGGCGAAGAAATACGAAGTCAAGCTGCCTCGAATTTAGTAAACTATTTAACGAAGGGACCCCTCCTTTCGTAAAGGAGGGCAGGGAGGATTTAACATATTAAAATGATCCTGTTTGGTTTCTGTAAAACAACTCAAAAAATAGGCTGTTTTACAGAATTTAATTAAGATCTCTATTTTTAAAGGCTAAATCCCCCCTGCCCCCCTTTACAAAAGGGGGGATTCAAAATATCAAAGTATTTATACAGAATCCCACTATGCTCCAACACCTTAACATCAAAGACTTCGCCATCATCGCCGATTTAGCGCTGGATCTCAAAGCGGGGATGACGGTGCTGACCGGCGAAACTGGCGCGGGGAAATCAATTTTAATCGATGCGCTGCAATATGCGCTCGGCGCACGCGCCGATGCCAGCATGGTGCGATACGGCTGTGAACGCGCGGACATCAGTTTAAGTTTTTCCTTAAAAAATATTCCGGCTGCTAATGCCTGGTTGCAAGAACATGAACTCAACACTGACGATGAATGCATTTTGCGCCGCACGATAAGTAGTGATGGTCGCTCCAAACATTTCATCAATGGGCAGCTAAGCCCACAGGCGCAAGTGCGAGAGCTCGGTGAATTGCTGGTGAATATTCATGGTCAGCATGAAAATCAGCGCTTAATGCAGCGTGATAATCAACAGCAATTACTCGATGATTTCGCGACCGCCGATACACTCACCAAATCACGCCAGCAACAAAAATTACTGGATCAATTTGCCCATCATGCTGACTTGCTCAAGCGCGTGCAAACGCTTTATCAGGCTTGGCAAACTGTACAACAAAAAATCGCACAACTCCAACAGGGTGAAAATAATACTGCGCGCTTGTCACTGCTGGAATTTCAAGTACAAGAATTAACCGCGCTGAATTTGCAAACCAATGAATACGCGGCTTTGGGTCTTGAGCATAAACAATTAGCCAATGCTGACACGCTGCTGCAACACTGCGAACAGGCTCTGGCTTTATTAAGCGAAAATACCGATGCCAATATCGACACGTTGCTCAATGCCACTCTACACGAATTGCACACCCAACAAGAATTAGATCCGCGTTTAAAAAATGCTTACGTTTTATTACAAGAAGCACAAATCCAAATTCAGGAAGCCAATCATGAGTTAAACCATTATCGCGACAGCGTGGAAATTAATCCCGAGCGTTTGGCAGTCGTTGAGCAACGCCTAAGTATCTTGCATGACACTGCCCGCAAATATAAAGTAACGCCGGAAAATTTACTCGCTTTAGTGACCCAATTAAGCACCGAATTAACCGATTTGCAACAAGCCGATAAACGCATCGCTGAACTTGAACTAGAAGCGCAACAACTTGCCGCTGATTATGCGACCGCCGCTAAAGCGTTATCACAGAGCCGCGAAAAAGCTGCCCAACGTTTCAACGCCGCCGTCACACAACACATTCGGGAATTGGGCATGCCAGAAGGCGATTTTAAAGTTCAGTTTGAACCGCAGACGAAATTATCCGCCCAAGGCGCAGAGAAAATTGAATTTTTGATCAGCGCCAATCGTGGTCAACCGCCGAAACCTTTGAGCAAAGTCGCATCGGGCGGTGAATTGTCGCGCATCAGTTTAGCGATCCAAGTCATTACCGCCAGCGCTGATAACACACCGACTTTAATTTTCGATGAAGTCGATGTCGGCATTGGCGGCGGCACCGCAGAAATCGTCGGCAAGTTATTACGTGAATTAAGTAAAAAAGCCCAAGTGTTGTGCATCACGCATTTGCCACAAGTCGCTGCCCAAGGACACCAACATTTGCAAGTCAGCAAAACCACACAAAAAAATGTTACCATTAGCCAATTACAGGAAATTAAGGAAGCCACGCGCGTAGAAGAAATTGCTCGCATGCTGGGAGGCGTGAAAATCACCGCTAATACCTTGGCGCATGCCAAGGAAATGTTGGGACTTGTTGCTTGATCGTTTCATAAAAAGACTAATGCTACGCAAAATGCGTAATATACCTTAGCTCAAATTGTAACGAGCTAAGGTATAAAATAATAACAAAATTAGTGCCATGTTCAATTCACCTGTTTCAATTGACAAACTTAAAGCTTGCATGGCGGAAAAACCGCTGCAACTAACGAAAACCCTGGCAGCCATTCAAGAGATCGTCAGTTGGACCAGCACGCTGGATGCCAACGAGCCAAACAGTACTCTATTAAACACTCAATATTTTCCTGTGCTTTATCCCACGCTCAATACGTTAATCAGCGGTTGGAAACCCACAGCAGCGCATATAGTAAAAATCCTTGATATCAGGGATATAATTATCAACCTTTTCTTCGCGCAGCCGCGCATTAGTGCAGAGTTTATTAGTCAACAAAAAGCGCTTTTCGATAAAGTTACAGCTCAGCTCTTACTAAGTTTTCGTCAAGCCGTGGTGCTAAACAAAGAAAATTTGTTGTTGGAATTTTTCAACAGAACGGCAGCCAGCGCTGAAAAAATGGCCCCTCTCTCGGAGCAGATTGCACTCACCACCCCACAATTACTGGTCAACAGTAAAGGGGATAAAACCGGTATGACGGCGCTGCATCAAGCGATGCAAAAAGCTTGTAAACAAGCGCTGAATAATTTGTTATCGCCTACGATACTACCCGCTTTAAATTTAATAGCGCAGGATAACGCCAAGCTTACTCCTTATGATCTTGTGATGAAATCCAAGCGAGATCCTAAGCCGGCCGACGAAACGCGCAGCCCTGCTGAATGGCAACAAGATTTAGAAAATTGTCGCTGCTTATTGGTAAAGGCTTTGCTAGATCGTTATCACACGATGTGTTCCAATGACACACCTGCTGCTGATTTGAATAGCTTTGCAGAGCAAAGTAAACCGCTGGATTTATTGCTGCATCATTTAGGGACACTAAATTGGCCGGCCTTTATCGATGCCTCCAGCAAGCTTGGGATCGAGTTCGGCAAGACTATTCATGCACCGGGTAAGCCCCATCATGGCATGAATCTTTGCTGGCGCATGCTAGCGTTTGTACCCTTGCACACGGCTTTAACCGCTTACTTACAACAATTTCCTAATACCAAGTTAGATCTAATGGCCGTTGATACGTATGTGGGTCCCACGTTTTTTGTCTGTAGGGATACAGTTCGCAACGTTCCCATGATCGTTGCCTCGTTGCAATTCATAAAAACGGGTATGATGCCGGTAAGTTTAATTATTCTGCAACATTGTTTGAGGCAACAGCCAAACACGTGGGTTGATTTGGATTTTCATATTACACATCCTGCAACTATCGCTGGAACTAATATTGCCTTACTCTTGTTTCAGATACTAGAAAAAACCGAAGCAAATAAGCGCCCACCAGTACAATTAGTGATTGACACACTAATCGCCAATTTTTTTAACTATCTTCCGCCGTCCCACCGCGCGCACCCTTTTATCGATCTGTTTAGAGAATGTGATAGCGACGAGCCTGATCCAAACTTACTCACTCTTTTGTGGCAACAAAGAAGATTTACTCTCTGTGAAGACTGGCTGTGGCGTCAGGCTCGATATGACCCGGAATTCGAAAATAAGATAACAGCTACTGAATCTAATGTAACAAAATGTTTTAATATCGACGAATTAGGTATATTCAATGAAATTGGATCTTTATTTTCTGCTTCTTCTTTCGATCAGTTATTTAGTCTTAGCGAGCCGACAAGCATAACACGTTGGATAAATTTATTGAGCTCATACACAACTGAAGCAGCAGAACAATTGCTCAGTGTGCTCAGTATTTATCTAAAAATGCAAGACTATTATCGGTCGAAAGCTCAGGGGATAAGTCTAGATTGTACGCTGTTGCAGTTTATACGTTTCAGTGTAATTTTCCGCTCTTGGCGAGAGCAGCAATGGGCAACCACCGTTAAGCTTTGTGATGCAGGGATAGCAGAACTCGCCTACCCCCCGATAAAACCTGGGCAGTGGGAAAATACAATGCTTCTCATGCCGGATGACCGCAAAGCAGCTATCAATAGTTACGGAATATCTGCTTTCGTCACAGCAAGCAAACTCAGCAAAGTAAGCAAACTCAGCAAGGCAAACAAACTCAGCAAAGGAGAATCCATCTTTTATGTTTTATTAAAGTACATGGAAAAGCTAAAGGAGCTTGCGAATACTCAATTGAAACGCCAACCGCCAGTGCCAGCTGCTTCCAGTCAACATACATCAAAAACGGGCCCAGCAGAGCTATTACCATCACCTTTGCCAAATGATCCAAAAATGTATGATGGCAAGATGGACGGCCTGAGTTTAGAATTACCTTCCAGTGCTTTACCACGAGCACCGAGTTGGAGTGCCGCTCGTACTGATTGGCACGCACAACAACTGCGTAGTGTTCTGCAAAATCCCAACCAGAGCGCCGCTATTTTTTTGGATGCCTGCACGAAAGGATGGATGGAAATAGTCAAAGGCCTGCTTGAATCTCCTTACACAAAGATTGCTTCCGAACAAATTCAAACAGCCATTTCTAGTATTATCAAAACAGAAAATTTTACAGCTCTGCCGGTGTTGGAACTTTTATTAACCCCCAATACGCTACTACGCTTTGGACTGCAGGGCTGGAGAGCAGAATTTGTAAAAGAACTCAGCGGAGAATTTGCTCAGTTTGTTTTAACCACCGAAAAAAAAATCGTAAAAACACGCTACAATTTTTTAAAAAAAATCCCCAGTTTATGGAGAGAGATTTATCAGCATGTATGCAGCACTGGCTCGCTAGCCGCAGATAAGCTTCAGCAAGTTTTTTTTGGCTTGCTGCCGCTCGATGCGCGGCAAGCTTTAGCGCAAGCTGAACAGGAAGCAATTGATCGTCTTGTACAAGAACGACGTCGGGATCGGGAACAAGCACGGGAGCATCACAGCGAGCTAGAAGCAATGATGGCAGTTCCGCTGCCTATGCTACCACTTGCTCCAGCATTGCCTATTTCGGTCGCTGCAGCAAGCGAAATGCCACCATCTCAGCAAGATGCGCAAAGAAGAGCCCCCTCGCCGCCGTCTGTTGCACCAGCACCCCCAGCAATCATGCCAGCCGACAAGGTGCAACCGCCACCAGGCGGTTTGCCAGCAAGCCCTCTTTCGCCTGGGTCTGCTCCAGCATTGTTCGCGCGGCCAGGTGTTCAGCTATTGCGCACGCCGCTGCCTGCTGCGCCATTGCCTGAGATGCTGCTTGTCGCGTTATTACGCCTTGTTTCACGACACCCCCCTCGCATCAAGATGCTTCCAGACGTACAAAAGGTGATGGGTTTTTTTGGGGGACATTGTTTCGTGCGCAGTGGGCACATTGCTCGTGAAATGTTGGGGAAAGTGGATGCAACAGCGGATGTTGATTTGGTCATTGCGGTAGACAAGAGATTGTCTATAGAAAGCCTGCACGGTTGGCTTATGACTCAATTGGACGCGCAAGGGGTGCGCCATCATTCGGAAATAAAACCGGGACGAATCACATACATTTACCTTGAGCTTTACCGGGAAAATGAACCCATGTTATGTTTTGACATTGTGCCCTATTGGGTACCGCTACGCATGTTGTTTACAGAGGTACCCAGTGATTATACGTTCACCGCTTTTTTTGCGGATATGGAAGGAACTTTATATGCACCGCCCGATTTAGATTTTAACGAGATCATGACACATATAGCAGGGAAGATATTGCATTTTAGAGCGAAGCTGCCTGATATGTTAGTGATCTTACGCGGTATAAAGTTCATACTGACATTGGGGTTTCAGTTTGCACCTTATCCATGGCAGCAGGCCCAATTATACGTCCAGCAGTTTGATATCCACAGCTATCTTAATCCGGGTGGTTTATACGATCACTTGCTAAGAAACTTGCTGCAACCCGTCTATGGCTTCGACTTCTTTAAATGGATTACGCGCCCCGAGTTTCCAGTGTTGGGCAAGTTGATTCCGGGTGCTGAATATTCTTGGTCAACCCCTGACGCGCAGCAACAGTTTTGCGATTTTATGGAGCAGAATATTTTCCCTAAGCTGCGATACACCCCTAAGCGAATTCTCTATCACGACGTGCTGTATTTTATTGTTCGGCCGTTTTTTTATAGCTATCATGTGGCCACCCCACATTTCATACCATGGTTTAAGTTTTGCCCGTCGGTTTTCGATACACTCATGGCAGAAATGAGACTGCCAACAGAGCATTAATTTTGCTTCCCTTTTGAGCCTATTTCGACTAAACTTCGCGTTTTACTGGAGTAACTATGAGCGAATCCGCTCTCACCCCTAAAAAAATGTTGATTATCGGCGAATCATTGCTGGAATTTTGCCAAGCCGAAGATGGACGTTTCGTATTAGATTACGGCGGCGATGTGTTGACTGCTGGCTTGTATTTATCGCGATTGCAAGAACACACTAAATTATCGATCGATTTTCTTACCGTCGTCGGTAATGAACCCTTCAGTCACAAAATGGTGGAGTATTGGAAAAGCGAAAAAATTGGGGTGGATTTAGTCACTTACGCCAAAGGCAAAGCGCCTGGTTCCTATATTATGCGCCCTGATGCCGAACATCCGGATTATTGCTATTACCGCGGCAATATGGCCTCGCGCGATTTGTTTCAAGTCAAAGAAAACATTGTATTAGCCGATAGTATTGATCGCTACGATTATTTGTATTTGTCGATCAACACGGTCAACATGCTCACCCATTTAGATCAAGAAACTTTATTGGATTTATTACACGCGGCTAATCAAAAAAATCTGCGGATTTTTCTCTCTTGTTATTACTATCCCCAAATTGGCAGCGCCTTAGTGCCGATTCGCAATTTGATTCAACGGATTTGGGTGCACACTGATATTTGCTTTGTCGATTTTGATAATCAACAAACTTTTTTCCCTGATGAAAATCCCGCTGATGCGGTACAACGCTTGTGCGAATGGGGTATTCGTGAGCCGCTCGTCACGCAGAATCACCATGGCTACTGCTATTGGGATGGCAAATATCGGCATCAAATATCGCTGCCTAAACCAGAAAACATTATCGATTTAACCGGCGGCCACTACGGCTTTGAAGCGGGCTATATTGCCGCTCGCTTAATGGGCAAATCGCGTGTCGACGCGATTCGGGCCGGCCATCAATTGTCTCACAGTGTCATGGAACACAAAGGCGGTATTCTACCGGCCAATAAAATGCCGAAGTTGTTTGGGTAATAAAATACCACGGGTAAACCCGTGGTATTTTATTGCCTTGTTTGATTTCGCTGCGCGCGAAGTAAATTCGCGCTCGCGACCAGGGGGAGAATCGCGTTTCTCCCCCTGGAACCCCCATCGCGAAAAGATACCACGCGTAAACGCGTGGTATTCTAAGTTTATAAAATTAATTTAACACTGCTCTTCTCGTTTTTTTCTTAACTGATAAACAAATTGCCAGTTCCCTAAATGAGGGAGAAGGCATTTAAACATTCGAAAATCCTCTTGGCCTTGGGAAAAGTGGAGGCTCTGCTGGCAAAAACGAAGACAGCAGCGGAAGCAATGACCTTCTTGTCATAGATTAAGATGGAAACCTTTGCGACCGAGAAGGAGATTCTTTCTGTTCATTATCCCACTCTGAACGCCATACTCCTGGTTCTGTTGCGAGAAGCTCTGCTGGGCTTGAAACACTTCTTCTATGAGCATGTACACGGTAATGTTCAGCAGGTATACGTGTTCTTTGCGACCCAGTTCGGAAGGCAAATGACCCCTCACTATCAGTTCCTGACTGTGACAATATACTCGACGGAAACATTGGCACACTTAACGTTGGCACATTTAACAGTGGTGGAGATATACTCAGTGGAAACGTTGGCACACTTGACGTTGGCACACTTAACGGTCGAGGTATTAACGGAGGTGTCGTACTGGGTGACCTCGCCGGTAGTACGCTAGGTGGCGGTTGTGAAACTGCCATGGGAGGCGGACTCCCCACTCCTGCCATAGCAGATGGTGAAGGTAAACGTGGTACTACAACCGCGGCAGGGGGCAGACTTCCGGGCGTTGGTGGGACGCTGGAAGGCACAACAGCCGCAGATATCTCTTGTTGTCTCAACCTAGCAGCCAGTTGCTGATTTCTAAACTGAGCTTGGCAGCCAATTCCTAATCCGGTTGCATACATTTTATTTTCCTGTTTTATTTATAAGTACTACACTATAGTACAGTTTTCAAAATATATTTCCCATGCCACATTTTCATACTGAGTTAACAATTTCTTTTGACCAAGCCGGACCACGCTTGGATCAATTTCTCGCGCAAACCTATCCCGATTACTCCCGCTCACGCTGGCAACAGTGGATTGTCGCGGGTGCAGTGCTGATTAATAAAGCAGCAAGCAATGCCAAATATAAATTACGTGAAGGTGATCACATTGCAATTGATGTGACCATTGAGGAGCAAGTACTCGATAAACCGCAAGCGATTGCGCTCGATATTATTCACGCTGATAAAGACATTATTGTGCTTAACAAACCAGCGGGTTTAGTGGTGCATCCTGCCGCTGGTAATCGTGATAGTACTTTGTTGAACGCCCTGCTCCACTATGCGCCGGAATTGGCAGAAGTGCCGCGCGCAGGCATTGTGCATCGGCTCGATAAAGATACCTCGGGTTTATTGATGGTGGCGCGCAATTTAAAAAGTCACACGCGTTTAGTGCGCCAATTGCAAGCGCGCGAAATTCATCGCGAATATTTAGCCATTGCGCGGGGCAAACTCATTGCCGGTGCAACCGTGCATGCGCCCATCGGCCGCCATCCGAAAGAGCGAGTTAAAATGGCGGTGATTCACAGCGGCAAGCCAGCAGTGACGCATTATCGAATCGCTGAACGCTTTGCGCATTACACTCTGTTACAAGTGCAATTGGAAACCGGTCGCACGCACCAAATTCGCGTGCACCTGGCGCATGTTAAACATCCGCTCTTGGGCGATCAAACGTATGGCGGGCGTTTGCAATTGCCTGCTGGCTCCGATGCCACGCTCAACGAAGCGATTAAAAAATTTAAACGCCAAGCGCTGCATGCGTATAAATTGGGCCTTGAACATCCGGGAACGCGAGAGTATATTGAATTTGAAGTGCAACCGCCGCAGGATTTTTTGTCTTTGTTGGAAATTTTGCGGGAGTATGATCACAATAAGTAGTTTTTATTTTTTGATAAAGGCTTAATAAAGACTCGTCATCCCCGCGCAGGCGGGGATCCAAGCCGGAACACGAAAAGCCTGGATCCCGGATAATCGCCTACGGCGCTTTCCGGGATGACAACGATAATATGATAAACAAAATGAACCTCAAAAAATTTGAAAATCCGGCTTAATGAAAAAATCTTCATGGTTTTTCTAAGTATTTATTAGCAAATAATCTATCATTTGATTTCGTCTTTTTTCCTTAAGCCCCCGATGAATCTTGAGTTTTTGTTTCCAATGAGCAAAGGAACCATCACATGAATTGGTGGTGTTTGGAATAGCTAAATCAGGATGGTTTCGGTAGGTAAATAAATAAGGCAAATTCGATTTGATAGAGCGAAAGGCTGCTCTTAATTTGCGATGTACAAATTCTTTTTGGTCATTGCGCTCTAATAAAAAGTCAGCATACTCTTCTTTGAGAGTATCAAATAATTCAGTAAAACGTTGTTGCTCTAAGTCGGTTAATAATTTAATCAGCGCTAATAAAGCCTGACCACATTTTGTTTTCGGATTGTTGGTTGTATAGCGCCGTACAATTTGTATTTGATGGAAATGGCACAACTGAATAGGCAAGCCAGGATACCGCGTTTTTAACAGCTGAATAACGCCTTTTCTGCCATCAATCGTAAAGCTCTTAAACTGATAGCCGCGTTGTTCTAGCTCGTCTAAACCTGCTGTAATTTCTTTTCGTGTTTCACTTTCAATAAACCGCCAGTGCAAATTTTTTTGGTTAGCTCGAAATACTAACACCCCATCCGTGCGTGAGAAAAAAGTGGCATCGAATAATAAATTAACCGCTTGCTTTTCCAATAATTCAGTTGGATTAACAATCTTTAGCTGCGCAAAATATTTGCGCAAAGTAGGAATGGATTTGTGATAGTGATGGCTTAATTCTGAGAGCGTTTGCTTGCCTAAAGCATAATCTTGATACGCCGTTTTAGCCCACCGTGGAAAGCTTAAATGGGGAATAAATTGATAGTGACAATCGCTACATTTATATTGCTGTTTGCCATTGCGACAACCATATTTTTGTACTATTTTTTACCACATCGCGGACAACTTTCAACTCGCATACTTTAAAAACCTCACCTTTCTTCTGTTAAATCATTAGCTTAGCCTAAAAAAACCATGAAGATTTTTTCATTAAGCCGAAAATCCCGATTCCGAAACATGTAATATTCTCACCACTGCTCTGATAAAATTTAATCAATCCAAAATCGGTCCTTACGAAAAAAAAGAAATTGCTTTCCATGCTTATGATGAACACAATAAGTTTATTGGTGGAATTTATGGCTGGATAAAATTCGGTTGGCTGTACATCGATCAATTATGGGTGGATGACGCGTATCGAGGTAAAAAAATTGGTACCCACTTATTGCAAGCAATTGAAGATTGGGCAAAAGAACATTCTGTAAACAATTTTATGTTGCAAACTGGCAGCTTTCAAGCAGGCTTGGCTTTCTATCAACATCATGGTTATGAAGTTTATGCAGAAATTCCGATGTATAATCCGAACAATAATCAACAATTGATTGCGTATCAATTAAAAAAAGAAGAGAAAAAGTGATATGTCGGAAATTCCGACGGACCACTTTCTGTAGGTCGGCTTCCGGAGTTTCGCCAACGGCGAAACGAACAAGCCGACAATCCATGTCGGCTTACGCGCTTTGCTAAACGCAAAGCACGGGAAGCCGACCTACGTTTCAAAAGGAAATCATTATGTCACTTAATTTCATCACCCCCAACTGGCCGGCGCCAAAAAATATTCGCGCCTATACCACCACCCGCAGCGGTGGCGTGAGCCAAGCGCCGTATGACAGCTTTAATCTCGCCGCGCATGGCGGTGATGATTTAGAAGCCGTACAAAAAAATCGCGCGTTATTAAAAGAAACTTTAAATTTACCCAATGAACCGGCGTGGCTCAGCCAAAATCACACTACGATCGCAGTGGAAATTACGGCGAATTATCAGAAGCAGGAAGCCGATGCGAGTTTTGCGCGTGAAGCGAATCAAGTCTGTGTGGTAATGACCGCCGATTGTTTGCCTTTATTAGTCTGCAATCAAGCCGGCACTGAAATTGCTGCGATTCACGCCGGTTGGCGCGGTTTAGCTGATGGTGTGATTGAAGCAACCATTAAGAAATTAAACAGTGATCCCAAAGATTTATTAGTCTGGCTCGGCCCAGCGATGGGACCAGCGCATTATCAAGTAGGGTCGGATACTCGTGATGCGTTTTTAAAACATGATCCCAAAGCAGAAAGCGGTTTCTATCAGCAAGATGCGACGCATTGGTTGCTCGATATGTATCACATCGCACGGCAGCGTTTACATGCTTTAGGCATTACCGCGATTTACGGTGGTGGGCATTGCACTTACACCGAGCAAGATAAATTTTTTTCCTATCGCCGCGCGGCGAAAACGGGACGGATGGCAACGTTGATTTGGCGGCAATAAATATTTCTTCAATTCGTCATTCCCGCGCAGGCGGGAATCCAGAAAACAAAATTAAATTCTTATCACCGCCTGGATCCCCGCTTTCGCGGGGATGACGGGCCATTTTGTCAGCAGTTCCCGCTAAAAGCGGGAATCGCTGCCATTTTGTTACTCTCCCAAATCCCGACAGCGTTTGCCAGCCACCAAATTTTGCTCGATGTGTTCCAGCGACACACCTTTCGTTTCCGGCACAAAGCGATTCACAATAATAAAACCAATAATACAGCAAACCCCAAATACCCCGAAGCTAAGCGAGCTACCTATGCTTGCCACCATGGTTAAGAAAGTTCCGCTGACGATCGCATCAGTGCCCCAGTTAGCAGCAGTAGTGACTGTCAAGCCAATATCGCGGCCTTGCAGCGGGAAAATTTCCGCGCAAACCACCCACGGTACCGAACCTAAACTGATGGCAAAGCCAAAAATATAAATCACGACTAAGGCAACGGCTAAATATTGCGTCAACTGCGTATGGATCCCTAAATGGAATAAATAACCCAACAATAACAAACTGATGGTAATCACTGCTAAAGTAAAATACAGCATCGGTTTGCGGCCCCATCGGTCGACATAAAAAATTGCGATAACGGTGGTTAAGGTATTTACCGCACCGACAATAACCGTAGCCCACATTTGTTGTAAGGGACTGGCAAACCCGGCCATTGAAAAAATACTCGGCATATAATAAATAACGGCATTAATCCCAGAAAATTGTTGAATCGCCTGTAACGCTACGCCGATGAGCAACACTTTTATAAAACCAGAGCCACGAAACACATCACGGATACTGTGGGTTTTTTGTAAGGTGGCTTCAATTTCTGAAATTTCCGTGCTGATTTCTTCGGGTGAATTAGAAACACGCCCCAACACAGCGCGCGCTTCCTCTTTACGATTGCGTAATATTAACCAGCGCGGCGACTTTGGCAAAAATAATACGGCTAACAGCATGATAAACGCGGGGAAAAATGTCACACCAAACATCCAGCGCCAATCACCACTTGGAGTAAAGGCTGTATCGGTTAAATACGATACTAAAATTCCGAGCGTGATCATGAATTGATACAAAGTCACTAAGCCACCGCGGACATTTTTAGGAGCAATCTCGGCCAGATAAAGCGGCGCCGAAAAAGATGATAAACCGATGGCAAGACCGACTAAAAATCGCATCACGATTAACATGCCTAAATTAACCGATAGCGCACATAACACCGCACCGACACAAAAAATAAGCGCACTGATCCAAATCGCAAAATGTCGACCTAATAAACGACTGATGTAACCGCAAATCAGTGTGCCGACAATCGCGCCCGTTAATAAAGCAACCACTAATTGTTCGCTGGCGCTGTTCGACAAATGAAAATAGCTACGGATAAACGGCAATGCACCAGCAATAATACCGGCATCTAAGCCCGATAATAATCCGGCCAGTGCCGCGGCAAAACCTACTACATAAACATAAGGTTTATTTTTGGTGTTGAGAGTCATGATGCTCCTCAGGAGAAGAAAGGTATCGCATCATGCCCGAGTCTTTTTATTATTGTCAAGCAGGTGGGCAAGAACTTGGCGAGGTTATCCATAAAAAAGCTACTTCGGTTTAAACTAGACAATTCTCATGAAGATAGTCATTGAGTCCTCTGGGTATATCAGAAAGGACCCAAGTACTGTGCAGACGGTGGCAATTGCTTGAGAAAATGATCACTTATAGTCGGTACGCGTTAGCGAAGGATGAATGATTGTTAAAGCATTCAACAGGCCTTTGAGAATCTTACCTTGATCTGGAGCTCGAGCTATCATATTCCTCTCGGACAAGTATTGCCCTGCTAAATAACCCGTGCCCGCCGCGGCAACTATTTGTATCAGGTTTACATAAAAAGGCAGCATTGGGTCCGCATAAGCAGCTAGTCCGGCTATTGGAAGACCACACGCTGCTCCTGCGAAACCACCACGCCAAGCAGAACGTGTTGGATCAGAATAAAAAATCTGGTTTGCTGCACAATAGTTCTGAATTTCTGTTTCAAGTCTAGTAATTACTTCTCTAGAAATTTGATTCGGACTTACTACTACTAATGGTTGATTTATTTGCTTTACTGCAGTTAAAAGTGCAGTCTCATTTTCTGGCGTAGCGTTCGCAAGAAAAGTCATAAGACTATCGTTAAAATCTGCTAGAAGCTTAGCGACGTGAGGAGACATTGGGGGTTGAAAAGCTTGATGGGTTTGAGGTGGACGTGGGACGCGATGGCGTAGACTTGTTGGACCTGCTTGAGATGGATCGTACATAGTTGACTTCTCCTTTCCAATTAAACTTGATTAAGGATAGACTGGTTTTAGAAAATTTGAGATTTTATTTTTAGGTTTTATATACGAGTGTTTTTTGAACAATCCATAAAAAATGTCGCGCACTAAAATTCTTACACAATAAAAAATAAAACTTACACCGCAATCTCTACCAAATTCCCTTTGGTTTCTAACCACTCGCGTCGATCGCTGGCGCGTTTTTTAGCGAGCAGCATATCGAGTAAATCGCAGGCTTTGCGTTCTTCATCGATGGTGAGTTGCACCAGGCGACGTGTATCAGGCGCCATGGTGGTTTCACGCAGTTGCAGCGGATTCATTTCACCTAAGCCTTTAAAACGTTGCACATTGATTTTGCCGCCACGTTTTTCCACGCTTAAACGTTTTAAGATGCCGTCTTTTTCCGCTTCATCAAGTGCGTAGTAAACATCTTTACCGATATCGATGCGAAACAGCGGCGGCATCGCCACAAAAATATGGCCGGCTCG
>JABDGN010000035.1 GCA_013285995.1 Gammaproteobacteria bacterium | reverse complement strand
TTTGACCCAAGTAACGACAATATCAGCAGGAAGGTTGGCATTGGCACCACATAGCCACTCATAATCAGTGCGTGTAGCAGTGGTATCAAAATGAATCACTTGTCCTGTGGCATGCACGCCACGATCGGTGCGCCCGGCACAAATAACAGCGATGGGATGATTTGCAAGCTTGGAGAAAGCTTCTTCTACCGCGGCTTGTACCGATGGCACTACATCGGTTTGACGTTGCCAACCACAGTAAGCAGTACCAAGATATTCAATGCCAGCCGCGATCCTGGTAGTCATGAGACTTTTTTCCAAATTCGCTTGGGTTAACCCAATTTTTCGCATTCCGCCAACAAGGTGCGAGCTTCGGTACGTTGTGCTTCGTCACCACTTTTTAAGACCGTTTGTAAAACATCTTTCGCGCCTAAAATATCACCCATATCGATATAAGCACGCGCTAAATCCAAACGGCTGGCTGGACTGTCTTCACCTGATAAATCTACTTCTTTTTCATCGGGTAATCCGGTTTTGGGTTTGTACTGTTGAGGTTTGGGTTCGCTTAAACTAATTTCGGTACTGCCACCGATACCGTCATCAACATAAATATTTTCATCCACTTTTTTATTGGGATTGCCGGATTTAAAATCACTTAAAAAAGCATCTACATCATCGGCTTGATTAGTAGTATCAGTTGTCTCAGTCGTTGCAGCGATATCCATTTCTAGCTCTGGCATGACCACTGCATTATTAGCAGGTGTCTCGGTTGGTTTATTGGTACCAGTAAATTGTTCGTCCAACCAATCCGTATTGCCAGAAGTGGTTTCTGCTTTTGATAAACGTGGTCCAGATGCAGAAGGTTCATCGCTTTTAAAGCTAGCTAATTTTACTTCAGAGGCTCCAGCATGTTCTGTGGGAATGTTACGGCCCCAAGTTTGATCTTTACTTAAACGTTCAATCTGTTTACGTAAATCGCTATCGGGAGCCGTTAAACTGTCTGGAATTTGCGATACGATGGCAGTGAAACCCGAACGCTGATTGGTTTCTAAATAAAAAGTTAACAATTGTTGCCATAATTTTATTTCTTCAGGATAGACTTTAACGGCTGCCAATAAAGTTGTTTCAGCTTGTGTGAAACGTGCATAAGTCATGTACGCTTTAACTTCTTCCAAAATTTCTTCCGGACTATGAGTTACAGCAGTATTAGTTTCTGGTGTTTCACTTGTGGTTTTTGGCTCTTCAACGACAACGCTATCACCTAAAGAAATGGACCGATGTTCAACTTCTGCCGGCGTATCTGTTTCCGGCGTGTTATTGGGCTCTGGCGCGATAGGATGTAAGTCCGACTTTTTACCGCGGCTCACTACGATATAGGCAATGATAAAGATTAAGAATAATAATAGTAAAATCCACCATAGAGTCATTGTTGAATTCATATTGGTCAATCCTTGAATAGTATTTTGTGGAGGTGATTTAGCTTGCAAAGCTTTTAAGTTCTTTGCCGCTTGATTCAACAAAATTTGTAATTGTTGATTTTGTTTACTCAATTGTTGTATCTGAGTTTGCAATAATTGATTAGATTTTTGCGCGTCTTGTAAACTTTGTGTTAATGCTGCCAAACGAGCTGCTAAAACAGCTACATTTTCTACTTTCATAGCGGTGACTTGCACATTATTTTCAGCGTTATCGGGGTTGGCTAATTGCATCATTTGAACCGAGCTTCCAGCCGGTGTTACGGTACTTAAATTCACCCCGGTTGGATGGGCTGCAGATTGGGCAGTAGCCGGTGCAGCATTACTCATATTTTTACTCATCGCCGCTTGCGCAGCGGCCAACATGGCGGCATTGCTAGCTGCAGAGCTTGCATTTGCCGGTGCAGCATTACTCGCCATATTTTGTGTGGCTGAGGCCGCAGCGGAAGGCATTGCTGCGGCGGCATTTTGTGTAGCAGGCGCTGCAACAGCGGGTGTTACTGTTGCGGCATTCCGTACAGGAGACGCTGCAACAGCGGGTGCACTCGCGGTATTTTGTGTGGCGGGTGTTGTTACACTGGATTGATCATAATCCGGCGGATCGAGCAGCAAAGTATAGTGTTGCAACAATTGCCCGCGCGGCCAATTAATGTCAATCAATAATTCAAAATCGGGATCTTCGATGGGAGCGTCAGTCGTAACGAAAATATAAGGATTGCCTTGTGCATCGTTATCAATGCGAAAATTAAATTGACCTTTTAAAGCCGGAATCGGCAAATTAAGTTGATTATATTGATCTTGTGAGGCGATGTTAACGGTAATTTCGCTTAATGCGAATCCACTGTTGCTGTTAAGGCCAGTCAACGGGATCTTGGCATCTAAAGGTTGATAGAGTTTAGAATTAACAATGATATTACCGGTGCCAAGCGCCAAACCCAATACAGGTATGATGCATAACAATACACTTAGACGTTGCAAAAATTTCATAGCAAATAAAACCTCTTTTTGTCCAAATAGTATAGCATAACTATTTTGCCAGAGAAGTATTGAGATAAGCCCCACCTCTTGATAAGCCACTGGATGTAGCAGCATAGATAACCGGGCTGCCATCGCCCAAATCAAGCACCGCCACACTGGAAGCAGAATTAGCACCTAAGCCATTCGCGTCGGTGTAAAGTTGCCAGCTAGTACCGCCATCGGTGCTAATCTCTACACCTTGATCGGTTGCGGCATAAATGGTGCCATTCAGCGCATAAACAGCAGAGACATAATGAGTGTTGAAATAGGTGGTCCAGTGTCCGCCATTATCGGTGCTAATTTGTAAGCCCTCATTGGTTGCGACATAAATGTTTTCGCCCACTGCGTAAATACCGCTGATGGAGACGGAAAGATTGCCTAAAGTTAAATAAGTATTCCAGGTAGCACCATTATCAAGGCTGACTGCTAAGCTGCCAGGAGAGTAGGGACGTACGGAGAAGTTGGCCTGCACCCCTGCATAAATAGTGTTGCCGACCGCATAAACAGCGCTGAGGCCATTATTGAAATTATTGGTTGTATCAGTTTGCCAGCTTGCGCCATTATCAGGGCTTATCGATAAACCGCCACCGGTCGCTGCGTAAATCGTATTGCCTATTGCGTAAACACCAGGCACATAATTGCTGCCAAAGCCAGGGGTGTTGCTATCGTAAGTGGCCCAGTTTGCGCCATTATTAAGGCTCACCGATAAGCCGCTGACAGTCGCCACATAAATCGCATTGCTCAGAGCATAAACACCCAGGGTAAAATTGTCGGCTATAACAGGCTGTGCGTAAGTGGTCCAATTTGCGCCATTATCGTAGCTGACCGATAAACCGTTACCGGTTGCAGCATAAAGGGAGATGGCATTGTTATTGAGTGCGGCATACGCACTATTGAGGCTATTACTGGCGATGCTGTTGTTAATGGTGTAAGCAGTCCAGTTTGTACCATCATCGGTGCTGACTAATAAACCGTTATTTTGTGTGGAGGCATAAATGGCGTTATCGGTGACATAAATGCCGTCCACATTATCGCCGTTTAAGTAAGTGGTCCAATTTGCGCCATTATCGTGG
Organism: Gammaproteobacteria bacterium; assembly: GCA_013285995.1. Taxonomy (GTDB): domain Bacteria; phylum Pseudomonadota; class Gammaproteobacteria; order JABDGN01; family JABDGN01; genus JABDGN01. The sequence goes on along the minus strand of JABDGN010000035.1, from coordinate 13,083 downwards.
CTGACCGATAAGTCATTCACAGTCGCGGCGTAAATTGTGGTCGTCGGGCCATTTCCTGTCACGTAAACCCCCCACACTTTTTCACCAGCCAAGCCATCTCCGGTGGTGATAGTGCTCCAGCTGGCGCCATTATTAGAGCTGATTGATAAACCACCATCGGTTGCCGCATAAATTGTTGTGTTAACACCACTGCCGATGGCATAAGCGCCGGAGACAAAATCGCCGCCGAAGCCTGTGGTATTCTCTTTTTTGTAAGTGCTCCAACTCGTGCCATTGTTGGCACCCACTGATAAGCCGCCGGTATAAGTCGAGGCATAAATTGTGGCGTTAGCACCACTGCCGGTGACGTAAAGGCCATAAGTGAGAGCGGTAGGTGCTCCGGATCCGCTGTAAAGGGTCCAGTCTTGGCCGCCGTCAGTGCTGACGGATACACCTTTATCACTGCCCGCATAAATCGCATCGCCCGCTACGTAAATACTGAAAACATTTTTGTCAGGGCCGACCGGAGGCAGGGTGTTGGTCCAGGTATTGCCGCCATCGCTGCTGATGGCTACGCCCCCACCATCTACTGCCACATAGATCGTAGTGGTATTGCCACTGACTGTCACGTAAACATCTAAAATGAAGTTGCTGAGTAACCCATTTGCAGTGGTGTAATTGGTCCAGGTTTGACCCTGATCACGGCTGACGGCCAGACCGTTACCATTGGTAGCGGCGTAAATAATGCCATTAGTATCGACAAAGGTTCTATACACAAACGATCCCGGGCCATTAGCATAATAGGTTTGCCAGGGCGTGACGGTGAGTGGAGTGGAAGCCGTGGTATTACTAACATTGTCTGTTGCGCTGATAATATCGGATGTATCGTTGGGTGCAACGCCATAGGCTAAACCGGTGTTACTGATTGTAGCGATTCTCGTATCAGAGGATCCCCATTGCACACTATCGGTGATGTCGTGGGTCGAGTGATCGGAAAATGTTCCGGTGGCAGTAAATTGTTGTTTAAGTCCGGCAATTAAACTCGCATCGGCCGGGGTAATCGCAATGCTTGTCAAATCACCCCAGATGCTCGCATTAATACAGCCCTTGGGCGTGTTACAAAATATCCCCAGATGAGTCTCGCCCCGATAGTTATCATCAAAATCCAATCGATGATATTGTCCCGGCGGTGCAGTAAACGTAAAGCTGACATTACAGGTTGCCCCGGGGGGAATGACATAATCAGGAGCTTCACACGCGCCGGTGTTTACATCACTGAAGGAAGTTCCGGCGGGAATGTTAACGGGTGCCACCGTAAAACCTAAAAAAGTGGCTCCCCCTTTTACTGGCTCCGTGTTGGTGCAAGTAAAACTAAATTGTGTTCCACTCGGGCCGGTAATCGTGGGCTTTGCGCAGTCTATTCCAAAGCCATATCCAGTGGCAAAAAATAAGCTGCTCATCGCGAGCAGTAAACTAAGGGATAAGCTTTTTAACATGGGACTACCTCCGTGTAGGATTAAACTGCATAACGTAAACTTAAAATCACTTCATTTGCTACCAGATGTTGGGTCAGAACTTGTGTCATGGTAGGATAAGTGGCGGACGCTTTGCCGGTGCTGACATTCCCTAAATCACTGTAGCGATAAGCTAAACCCAGGTGCAGCGGAGTGTTGCGTAAGGGCAAAAGATAGTCGATCCCCGCGCCGGCTCGCCATGCCCATTGAGCATCGGTTTGGTTGGCAAAAGCGGCATTGATACGGGGTGGATAGGGTGACACGGCAGCTTCGCCGTAAGCGCTGCTGCGGTTAAAGGCACCCCCCACAGCAATATCAATGAAAGGCGTGAGATTACGCCAGCTGATGATATCAGTTTGATTATCGAGCCACACGACATTGGAAACAGCGGTGTATTGATAAGTATACGGCGCGGACGGGCCTTGGGATTTGTAAATAGCACCATTGATGGTCGTAGGCAAATAATAATCGTAAAATAAACCGAGCCGATCAGTGCGCAACCAGGAGGTTGGAAAATTTTGCCGTTCAGGCAGCGTAAATTGATAACTCGCGCCTATACCGAGCAAACCGGTATTTTGTGGCGCTTGAGAAACATAGTTATCATTGGGAGGCAGCACCTTTGGCATTGGTTCGACGGTAGTCTTAGCGCTTGCTGTATTGAAGGCATAACCGCCTTCCACTGTCATCCACCAGGGCGAGGGACTTGCGGCATAGGCCTCAGAACTCAACAAACACAATGCTAAACTTAAGCGAAGAATCAAACAATGTGTGGCAATAGAATATGGCATGGCAACTCCTTTTTTCCTGCGTTGAAGTCTACCATACTTGATTTATTGTAAACAGACACTCAGTTTATTTTTCATTTCGGTTGGCATGGCGCTCACCAGCGAGTTTAGATAAATATTTTTCATCAACATCACCAGTCAAATAACGGCCAGTAAACACTGAATCATCAAATTGCTCAATGTCGGCATTGCCTTCTCGAGCAGCATCTTCTAGCACCTTCAAGTCTTGAAATATCAACCAATCGGCACCGATAATTTTCGTCATTTCGGCTACATCATGATTAGCGGCGAGTAATTCAGCGCGGGTGGGCATGTCGATGCCGTATACATTGGGATAACGCACTTCGGGAGCAGCGGAAGCAAAATAAACTTTCTTGGCACCCGATTGGCGGGCCATTTGGATGATTTCTTTGCACGTGGTGCCGCGTACAATGGAATCGTCAACCAGTAAAACATTTTTATCTTTAAATTCGAGTGGAATAGGATTTAATTTTTGCCGTACTGATTTGCGCCGTTGCGTTTGCTCGGGCATGATAAAAGTACGGCCAATATAACGATTTTTGACAAATCCATCGCGGCATTTAACGCCTAATTTATAAGCCAGAGGGATAGCTGCGGTTTTGCTGGTGTCAGGGATAGGAATCACTACATCGATATCGTGATCGGGGAACTCGCGTAAAATTTTTTCCCCGAGTCTTTCACCCATCCGTAATCGCACTTTGTGGACGGAAATTTTGTCGATAAACGAATCAGGGCGGGCTAAATAAACAAATTCAAATAAACACGGTGATAACTGAGGGTGGTCAGCACATTGTTGTTCATGCAACTGGCCTTTTAAATCGATAAAAATCGCTGCTCCCGGCGCGACATTCGCGACTATTTCAAAGCCTAAAGCATCCAGCGCGACACTTTCCGAAGCGACCATCCATTCGAAACCCTGCTCCGTTTCCCGCCGACCATAAATTAAAGGGCGAATACCATGCGGATCACGAAACGCCACAATGCCATACTCGGCGATCATCGCGACGACTGCATAAGCGCCTTTGCAGCGCTGATGTACTTTGCGAATCGCCTGAAAAATATCCTGCGGCGTTAAAATTAATTTGTGTAGCACTTGTAATTCATGCGCAAAAATATTGAGCAATACTTCGGAATCTGAATCCGTATTTAAGTGCCGCAAATCTTCCGAAAAAACTTCAGCGGCGAGTTGTTCGGTATTGGTTAAGTTACCATTGTGGACTAAACCAATTCCATATGGCGAATTGACATAAAAGGGTTGTGCTTCAGCTTCGCTTTGCGTGCCAGCGGTTGGGTAACGAACGTGGCCGATGCCCATATTGCCCTGTAAGCGCAGCATATGACGGGTATGAAATACATCGCGCACCAAGCCATTGCTTTTACGCAACAAGAAACGTTTGTTTTTACACGTCATCATGCCGGCTGCATCTTGGCCGCGATGTTGCAGAGCTGTTAATGCATCAAACAGATCTTGATTAACGGGGCTATAAGCAATTGTTCCAACCACACCACACATTTAGCTCTCCAAATAATGATTTGATAATTATTTTTTCCCGAAGGGATCCCCCCTTTTGTAAAGGAGGGCAGGGGGGATTTATTTTCCGGCCTGTTTATGCATATTTTCAACAATGCCATTAGCGTACCGCGTGACTTGTAAATTATAAAGTTTATCGACTTGATCCGATACAAATGATAAATACGGAATCAATTTTGATTCTTGCCAGCCCGTGTTTTCATCCAGATGAATCACTCGACCGGCCAAGATCAAAACACTTACTAATAAAATTCCGCGAAGTAAGCCGAACAATCCTCCCACAGCACGATTACCGGTGCTCCGGCCGGAAGGATTCATCGATTTGCCAACCGCTGAATTAAACCATGCCCCTAATAACAAAACGATAATAAACAAGCCAATGAAGCATACACCGATCCGCACGTTGGCTTGTGAAATACTATTGACTAATTTATCAGCCAGCCAGGGCGAAAAATAAATGGCTACACCAAAGGCCAATATCCAGAAGATCAGCGCGATCAGTTCACGCACAAAACCACGCACTACCCCCAGGATAAGAGACAGTAAGATAATAATGAGAATTAAATAGTCGACGAAATTCATTTTGTTTCCTGGATTGGTCATCCCGGAAATTGCGCAGCAATTATCCGGGATCCAGGCCACTCATGTTTGGGCCTAGATTCCCGCTTTCGCGGGAATGACGTAAAATAATCTAAATGTCAGTTTATAACTCCTGGGATGTATAGGGAATTAGCGTCCCGCTCAAATTTTTTTGTGACAACGCTTTGATCCAGGCTTGCAATTTCTTGCTATCCGTTTCGGGCCCTACCAATAAATGGTAATGAGTAGTTTTGTTTTCCATAAATGCTCGCACATAAGCCGGATAACCTTGTTTCTGTAACTGTTGTGCTAATTGATTGGCAGAAGCCTCTTGTGCAAAATCACTTAATTGCAAGCTCCAGGCTTGCACTGGTTGATTTAAATTCGCCACAGCGGGAGGGTTAGTAAAATCACCAAGCGCGATGGATTTAATGGGGGGAGCTTGTGGTTCTTTAGCTAATTCATTGACATAAATATTTTGTGGCACATGTTCTAATAATAGCGGAAAAAAAATCACGATTAGCGCCACTAAAATGATCGCCCCGAGAATGCGTTTGCGTAAACCGCTGGGTTTTTTTAAATCTTCACTGCTCATAATTTAGTTGTGAGTTGTGGGAAGTGAGTTGTGAGCAAGTAGGTCGGCTTACGAGAGCTTGGCGTAAGCCAAGCGAACAAGCCGACATCATTTTGTTTGCAATACTTCAGCCACCGTATGAAACGAACCAAAGACAATGATAGCATCCTTTTCTGAAGCTGCCTGCAAAACCTTTTGATAGGCCTCTTGAGGTGAAGCGAAAGTCTGTGCTGCTTGCTGCTCTTGTTGCAAAATCGTATGCAATTGTTCGGCAGAAGCGCCTCGTTCACCGGTTAAACTGCCTACATACCACGCTTTTATCAGTGGCATTAAAGGTTTTAAGGTGCCAGCGATGTCTTTATCTTTCAACATGCCAACCACTGCGTACCAGTGTCTGGGTTGAGGTTGTACTGCCGCCAATTGTGTAGCCAGTAATCGCGCCGCATGTGGATTATGGGCGACATCGACCACAGTTGGGATATGAGTTTTCAGCCATTGCATGCGACCGGCTAATTTGGCTGCGCGTAAACCTTGGTCGATGGCTGTGCGTGTTACAGGCAATTGGGCTTGCAGCAAATGTATGACTTGTAAAACCGTGGCCGCGTTTTGCAGCGGTAAAGCGGGGACCGGTAAATTTTCTAAAGTTAAGTTTTGAGTTTGCCAAGTCCATTGTTGCTCATGTTGAGTGTGGTGAAAATTTTTGCCCTGACAAAATAATTCTGTTCCAAGCTGTGCAGCAGTTTCGCGTACGCTGTCAGGGGTATCAAAATCCCCACACACGGCCGGTTTGTTAGCACGAAAAATCCCAGCTTTTTCCCGGCCAATCGCTTCGCGCGTATCACCTAAATATTCCATGTGATCAAAATCAATGGTAGTGATGACCGAGATAGTTGGGTCGACAATATTCACTGCATCCAAGCGGCCCCCTAAACCGACTTCTAAAATAATCACATCCAATTCTTTATTTTGCAAAATCCACAATGCCGCCAGTGTGGTGAATTCAAAAAAAGTTAAACTCACTTCGCCTCGTACAGCATCGATGTACGCGAACGCTTCACACCATGTGGCTTCATCGAGCATTTCATTTTGGATTTGCAAACGTTCACGAAAATCGAGTAAGTGCGGAGAAGTATAAGTTGCAACGCGATAGCCGGCGGCTTGATAAATCGCCGCCAACATCGCAACTGTTGAGCCTTTGCCATTGGTACCAGCGACGGTGATGACGGGGATAGAAAAATCGGTTAAATCCTCCCTACCCCCCTTTGCAAAAGGGGGGGATAAATTGGTGGCAACTTCTTTGATGCGGGTAAGGCCCAAGTCAATTGTTTTGGAGTGAAGAGTGGTGAGCCGGTTGAGCCAGTCGGGAAGGCGGGAGAGTTGTGAGTTGTGAGTTGTGGGTTGTGAGATCTTTGTAGTTGGCATTGGAGGAAGTTTAGGTGAAAAGTGACTTTTGTTTTTTCTCACAACTGACAACTCATAACTCACAACCAAGCTTGCGTAGCAAGCGCTCAACCGTCGCCTTCATGTCAACACGCGAAACAATCATATCAATCGCGCCATGCTGCAATAAAAATTCGCTGCGCTGAAAACCTTCCGGCAAAGTTTGTCGCACGGTTTGTTCAATCACGCGGGGGCCGGCAAAACCAATTAAGCTATTGGGTTCAGCGATAATAATATCGCCCAACATCGCCAGGCTGGCGGACACACCACCCATGGTGGGATCAGTCACGACGGAAATAAAGGGCAAGTTAGCTTCGGCTAATTTTGCGAGTGCGGCGCTGGTTTTGGCCATTTGAAATAAAGAAATTAAAGCTTCCTGCATGCGTGCGCCGCCACTGGCGGCAAAGTTGACGAAGGGCAGTTTAGCTTCGAGAGCCGCATTGACACCTTGGACAAAGCGCTCGCCTACGGCAGCCCCCATCGAGCCGCCCATAAAATTGAAATCAAAGCTGCTGGCTACCAGTGGCAGCCCATTCACTGTGCCACGCATAACGACTAAAGCGTCTTTTTCACCGGTTTCTGCTTGCGCTGCTTGCAAGCGGTCACTGTATTTTTTGCTATCTTGAAACTTTAAAACATCGCGGGGGGTAACCTCGAGGGCTAATTCTTCGCGATTGTCGGGGTCTAAAAAATAATCCAAGCGCTGGCGTGCTGTGATGCGTAAATGATAATCGCATTTTGAACACACGTTTAGTTGTTTTTCGAGATCGGCACTGTATAGCGCTGCCTGGCAGGACGGACATTGGGTCCACACCCCTTCTGGCACGCCTTTTTTAGTAGCCGGATCGGCCACTTTTTTAGGAGAAGAACGTTTTAGCCAACTCATTTTGTTAAATCCTTGAATTTGAAAATTGAGGAATTATATCCCATATTAAGTTGCGAGTTGTGAGGAGTGAGTTGTGAGATCTTTTTGTTGTGTATCGCGTCTTACCATTTGTTTTTCCTCACAACTGACAACTGACAACCCACAACTCATTCCCCTGTTGCCTTTTTCTAAAAATCACGTATGATGCGCGCGGTGAGAAAGAGCTCAAGTAGGGGATAAAAAAATATGACGACTTTGTTTAAACAACGCTTAACTAAAATTCTTGATGATGCGGAATTGCCAGAAGAACACGGTGAACGGGTTGAAGCATTCGCGACGATCTTTGATTTGAAGCGCTACCAAGTGAGTGCTATTTTCAATGGCAAAATTCCTGAGGATGAATTGTTGGAAAAAATTGCCCAAGAATTTGAAGTCAAAAAAGAATGGCTCTCCGGCGTTGAAAATGCGGCTCGCACCAGTAGAAGCAAAGAGACTGCAAAAACAGTTAATAAAAATAAAGATACTGTAAAAATGACTAGCGCCGCAAAATAGCATGGATAAAATGCTGATTGGCTGGGAAGAATGGTGCAGTTTGCCATCGTTAAATTTACCCGCGATTAAAGCTAAGATTGATACTGGCGCCAAAACTTCCGCTTTGCACGCGTTTAATATTCATCCTTTCACCGAGCAGGGTGAGCCGTGGATTGAATTTTCTGTACATCCTATGCAGGGCAGTGAAAAATTTGTCACTTGCCGCGCACCGATTATCGACAGACGTTATATAATGAATTCCGGTGGACAGCGCGAACAGCGGTATGTGATTCGCACGCTGCTGGTGCTGGGCGATGTGCAGCGCGAGATTGATTTAACCTTAACCGATCGCGGTGCATTGGCTTTTCGCATGTTGTTAGGTCGCGCAGCAATGCGAGGCTGGGTGACGATCGATCCTGCGCGGGCCTATTGCCAAGGCAAACTAAAAAGATCGCAAGTAGCGAAATTATATAAACGAACATTATGAACATTGCCATTCTCGCACAAAATCCCTGTCTTTATAGCCATCAGCGTTTGCTGCAGGCAGCGGCTGAGCGGCATCACGAAATTCGCGTGATCAATCCGATTCATTGCTACATGAATATGTCGGCGCGGCATCCGGAAATTCACTATCGCGGCGGCGAAATTATTAAAAATATTGATGCGGTGATCCCACGCATTGGTGCTTCGATCACATTTTATGGCACCGCTGTGGTGCGGCAATTTGAAATGATGGGCGTGTATACCTTAAATCGCTCGATCGCCATTTCTCGCTCGCGCGATAAATTGCGCTCCCTGCAATTATTAACCCGCAAAAAAATTCCGATTCCTATTACTGGCTTTGCGCATTCACCGCATGACACTGAAGATTTGATCAAAATGGTCGGTGGCACGCCGCTGATTATTAAATTACTCGAAGGCACGCAAGGTAAAGGTGTTGTGTTAGCGGAAACCAAAGCCGCGGCACGCAGTGTGATCGGTGCCTTCAAACAATTGGGCGCTAATATTTTAGTGCAAGAATTTATTAAAGAAGCTGGCGGCAGCGATATCCGCTGTTTTGTGATTGGTGATAAAGTCGTCGGTGCTTTTATGCGTCACGCCGCGGAAGGCGAATTTCGTGCCAATTTACATCAAGGTGGCAAAGCGGAGCAAATTACTTTAACGCCTGAAGAAGAAATCATGGCCGTTAATGCTGCCAACGTGATGGGCCTCAATGTCGCGGGCGTCGATTTAATTCGCGCCGAACGCGGCTCGCTGGTACTCGAAATCAACTCTTCACCGGGCATTGAAGGTTTAGAAAAAGCTACCGGCAAAGATATCGCCACCGAAATCATCAAGTTTATTGAAACCCAAGTAAAGTCCTACCAGCCGGATGAAGTGTCAGCTTAAAAATCCTTATATAACAATAAGATAATCATCATCCATGAAAAATAGCTAAACTTTGTCTATTTTTCATGGTAAAGGGCGGTAAACTATATATTTGTAAAATAAAGGTTTATATATGTCCATCAGCGCTTTCGAAATGTTTTCCATCGGCATCGGGCCGTCGAGTTCGCACACCGTGGGGCCGATGCGGGCGACCTTTGATTTTATCAATCATTTGAGCGATCGTTTAAGCCAAATCCAGCGTGTGAGGATTGATTTATATGGCTCGCTCGCTTTGACTGGCATGGGGCATGGTACCGATAAAGCCGTGTTAATGGGCTTGGAAGGTGAATTGCCGGAGCGCATTGATCCGCACACTGTGCTGTCGCGCCTGGAACATATTAAAACTTCACACAGCTTAAATTTATTAAGTGCACATCGCGTTGTTTTCGACTATACCCACGATTTAATTTTTCACAAAACCGAATTTTTGCCGCGTCATGCCAATGCCTTGCGTTGCACAGCATACGATCTCGAGCAAAAAATTTTAGCGCAACAGACCTACTATTCCATTGGCGGCGGCTTCATCTTAAATGATGATAACTTTGATGCGGATCATGTAGTCAGCGATAAAGCTCTTCCTCCTTATCCCTTTGACACAGCAACTGAATTACTCGAACAGTGTGAAAAAAATAATTTAACGATTGCGGCGTTAATGATAGCCAATGAAAGCACTTGGCGGCCCCAGCAAAAAGTGATCGAGGGCATGCTGAATATTGCGCGTGTGATGTTTGATTGCATCGATGCCGGTTGCCACAGTGAAGACGCTATTCTGCCAGGTGGCCTCAATGTAAAACGCCGCGCACCAAAATTATTTGCCAAACTCGATCGGCAAGGTAAACCACAACAGCAAGCACAAATTTTCAATTGGATGAATCTCTATGCGCTGGCCGTGAATGAAGAAAACGCAGCGGGTGGTCGTGTGGTGACTGCACCCACCAATGGTGCCGCGGGTATTATTCCTGCGGTGTTAAAATATTATAAAGATTTTGTACCAAGTGCTGATGAAAAAGGCATTGTCGATTTTTTATTAACGGCTGCTGCGATCGGTATTTTATACAAAAAGAATGCGTCTATTTCGGCGGCCGAAGTCGGTTGCCAGGGTGAAGTGGGTGTCGCTTGTTCAATGGCAGCTGGTGCGCTGACGGCGGTAATGGGTGGCACGGTAGAGCAAGTCGAAAAAGCCGCTGAAATGGGTATGGAACATCACTTGGGTTTAACCTGCGATCCGATTGGTGGTTTGGTACAAATTCCCTGTATCGAACGCAATGCGATGGGCACCGTGCAAGCGGTGAATTGCGCTGAACTAGCTTTAATGGAAGATGCCGAGCATCAAGTGTCGCTCGATAAAGTGATCCGTACCATGATGCGCACCGGTAAAGACATGCAAAGTCGGTACAAAGAAACGTCATTGGGCGGTTTGGCAGTTAATTTACCGGAATGCTAAGTGAAGCCTACCTCACATAATCGACAGTTGCAGGTTTCGTGAGGTGAAATACCTTGAAATTATTACCTCACGAAACCTGCAATTGTATGTTACGTGAGGTAGATTCATGCTATAATTCCACCTCACATAATCGACAGTTGCAGGTTTCGTGAGGTACGTATGATAAAACCCACTTATGTTGGACGCAAGAAAGAACTCAAGAAATTAAGTTCTTTACTACAAAAAAAATCTGCCAGTTTAGTCGTCCTAAAAGGTCGACGCCGTATTGGTAAAAGCCGTTTAGTAGAAGAATTTGCCAAAGGATGGCGCTTCTTACGCTTTTCAGGGTTGCCTCCTACCGAGACCACTTCCTCTCAAAGACAACGTGATGAGTTCATGCGTCAATTGGCTGAACAAACCCATATCCCGGCTGTCGAACTTAACGATTGGGGAGATGCTTTTTCCTTACTCGCTTCGCAAATTCAAACCGGACGAGTTATTATTCTATTAGATGAAATTTCCTGGATGGCCTCCGGCTCAGCTGAATTGCTGGGTAAACTCAAAAACACCTGGGATATTCACTTTAAACAAAATCCTGAACTGATTTTATTTTTGTGTAGTTCCATTTCATCCTGGATTGAAAAAAATATTTTGACCAGCTCTGGTTTTATGGGACGCGTGTCTTTGAATTTACAGCTAGAAGAATTATCGCTGGCTGAAAGCAGTGAATTTATAAAAAAAATTGCGCCTCCTGTGTCTGCTTATGAACAATTTAAAATTTTATCCGTTACCGGTGGAATACCACGTTATTTAGAAGAACTCATCCCTAATACACCGGCTGATGAAATGATTCGCCGTTTGTGTTTTATGCCGGACGGCATTTTGTTTCGCGAATTTGCAGATATATTTACTGACTTGTTTTCAAAAAAGAGCGACACCTATCAACGTATTTTACTGGCTTTACTCGAAAGCCAACATGAATTTAACGCAGTGTGCAAAGCGCTTGAAGTCGCAAAAAGTGGTTCAGTGAGTGAATATTTAAACGATTTAATACAAACTGGATTTGTTAAACGCGATTTCACCTGGGATTTAAAAAATTATTCTGAATCACGCCTGAGCCATTATCGGGTCAGTGATAACTATGTCCGCTTTTATCTGAAGTATATTGCGCCCAATAAAGGCAAAATTGCCAGCGGTCATTTTGATGAGCGCTCGATCGCGAATTTACCGAATTGGGATGGCATCATGAGTTTGCAATTTGAAAATCTGATGCTGCAGAATCGCGCCTTGATTTGGGAAGCGCTTGGTATACAAGCAAGTGACATAGTGATTGACAACCCATTTTTTCAGCACAAAACAACTCGTCAAAAAGGCTGTCAAATTGATTACCTGATTCAAACCAAATATAATGCGCTCTTTGTTTGCGAAATAAAATTTTCGCGCAAAGAAATGGTTGGCAGTGTGATTGATCAAGTAAAAGAAAAAATAAGCAATATCGCTTTACCGCGTGGCTATTCCTGCTGGCCGGTATTAATTCATGTTAATGGCGTCAATGAGGCTGTGATGGCGGCGGAATATTTTACAAAAATTATCGATTTTACCGATTTTCTTGGAGGACTCTAAAATGGCGAAACAAGTTAACACTGGTCTGCTGATTTTTTTAATTATTCTGAGCTTTAATTTATCGGCTTTTCCGGTCGATCAATACTCAGCTTCATTGCCTGCGATGGTGCACGCGTTAAACAGCTCAATCAATGTGATGCAATGGAGCATCACGATTTTTGTAATTATGATAGGGGTTTCGCAACTGCTGTTAGCGCCCTTTTCGGATCGCTTAGGGCGTCGCCCGATTTTGCTAGGCGGGTTAGTAATTTTTTTAATCGGCAATGTAATCTGTATCTTAGCTTCAACTGGCACTGAGTTAATCATCGGTAGAATCATTGGTGGGATTGGTGCCGGTGGTATTTCATTAACGGCGCCGGCTTTGTTAGGTGATACCTTTGAAGGCAAAATGTTAAATCGGATCACCGCTTATGCAAGTATGTTTTATTCCTTGTTGATTTATATTCTTTCGCCTTTAATCGCGGGTTATTTACAAGTCCATTTTGGTTGGCATGCTAATTTTATCTTGATCTTTTGCTATGAAGCTTTAGCCTTTCTCATCGTATTATTTTTATTGCCGGAAACTCATCGCGCGATGACAAATAAAACTTCGATTGGAAAAATGTTTGCCGAGTATTTGACCATCATCAAGCAACCGGTTTATTTGAGTGGCAGTATTTGTATGAGTTTAGCGTGGTGCTTATTAGTGGTGTTTAATTTAATTGTGCCGTTTTTAATTGAAAACAGTTTAGGTTACTCTGCTGAGCATTATGGCTACTTAACTTTTTTAGTGGGGATTGCTTTTTTTGCC
>JABDGN010000034.1 GCA_013285995.1 Gammaproteobacteria bacterium | reverse complement strand
GTCAATTACGAAAAGAGCCGCTTACGTGTTGCAGTATTAATTTTCGGCCGTTCAACTCCGGTGGAATTGGAGTTTGGGCAAGTCGAGAAGGCGTAATGGAGTTGTGGGTTGTGAGTTGTCAGTTATGAGTATAAAGAGCTCACAACTGACAACTCACAACCCACAACTTACTTAAACAAAATGAGGAGGTCATTCATTTGACCGCTATCACTCAGAGGAAATAATCATGGCAAAAAAAATCGAAGCTTACATCAAGCTTCAAATCCCGGCTGGTAAAGCTAATCCCAGCCCTCCCATTGGCCCGGCTTTGGGCCAACGCGGCGTTAACATCATGGAATTTTGCAAAGCCTTTAACGCAAAAACTCAAGGTGTGGATGCTGATTTAGTGATCCCTGTCGTTATCACAGTTTATAACGATCGCAGTTTTACCTTCGAAACGAAAAGCCCACCGGCACCGGTGTTGCTCAAAAAAGCCGCTGGCATCAAAGCCGGCAGCAAAACGCCGCATACCGAAAAAGTCGGCAAAGTGTCGCGCAAACAATTGGAAGAAATCGCCAAGACTAAAGAAGCCGATTTAACGGCAGCCGGTCTGGAAGCGGCGGTTCGTACCATCGCTGGCACTGCGCGTAGTATGGGTATTGATGTGGAAGGCGTGCAAGCGCGTAAAACTCCCAAACGCAATAAAGTCCTCAAAGTAGCGGGAGGTAAAAAATAATGGCCATTAAATTATCGAAACGGATGCAAGCCATCCAAGCCAAAATTGGCACAGCAGGTCAAGCACGTGCTGCACTGGATGTGTTCAAATTACTCAAAGAATGCTCGAGTGTAAAATTTGATGAAAGCGTTGATATGAGTGTGAATTTAGGGATCGATGCGCGTAAATCCGATCAAAACGTGCGCGGTTCTACGGTATTGCCGAAAGGTTCAGGTCGCACGGTGCGCGTCGCTGTGTTTGCGCAAGCGGCCAATGCGGATTTAGCTAAAGCGGCTGGCGCGGATATCGTCGGCTTTGAAGATTTAGCTGAAAAAGTAAAAGGCGGATTTTTAGAATTTGACGTAGTCATCGCAACACCGGATGCAATGCGAGTGGTCGGACAATTAGGGCAAGTATTGGGTCCGCGTGGCTTAATGCCAAACCCAAAAGTCGGCACAGTGACTAACGATGTCAGTGGTGCAGTGAAAAACGCGAAAGCCGGTCAAGTGCAATTCCGTACCGATAAAAACGGTATTGTGCACGCCTCGATTGGCCGCTTGAGCTTCAGCCCTGCAGACTTGTTGGAAAACTTATCGGCTGTATTGGCTGATTTGAAGAAAGCCAAACCTAGCAGTGCCAAAGGGATTTATATTAAGAAAGTAACGCTGTCTAGCACCATGGGACCCGGGTTGTTGGTAGACCAAAGTAGTTTAGCAGTTTAGTTATTAGTTGTTCGTTGTTAGTTGTTAGATCAGCCAACAAAACAACTTTTTAAAAAATTCGTGCGGCAGTTGTTTGATGTTTGTTTGTGTTGTAAGTATTTAGAATTTTCATTCTAACAACTAACAACCAACAACTAACAGCCAAACATCCGCCGTCGAAGACCGTAGGAGCAAAGCTAGCAAATTGCTGCTCGTCATCTCCGCGAAAGCGGAGATCCAGGAAATGTTGAGGTTAACTCAAATAAAAATCTGGATTCCCGCTTTCGCGGGAATGACGGCTGTAATCTGAAGCAGATGCATGCTTTGCTTAATTTCCTACGCAGACGGTGAGCTGCCGCACAAAGATTTTTTTCCAAATGCGGTTGTCACCACTTGATGGGTTGTGAGTTGTAATGTAGGTCGGTTTACGAGAGTTTCGCGTTAAGCGAAACGAACAAGCCGACAATCGACCGTAGGTCGTCCCCGCGAAAGCGGGGAACCCGTTTTAAGATGTCGGCTTGCTACGCCTTGCGTTGCAAGGCTGCGCGTAAACCGACCTACAAATACAGCTCACAACTAAATTAAAACCAGGAGAAAACAGTGACCCTAAGACTTGATGACAAGCGCGCCATCGTTGCAGAAGTAAGCGAAGTTGCCAGCAACTCGATTTCTGCCGTTGCCGCTTTCTATAGTGGATTAACTGTTAGTGAAATGACCCAATTGCGAGCAGCCGCTCGTAAAGAAGGCATTTACCTGCGAGTAGTACGTAACACCTTAGCACGACGTGCAGTAGATAAGACTAGTTTTGCTTGCATGCAAGAAAAATTAGTCGGTCCAGTCGTCTTGGCATTTGCCAAAGAAGAGCCTGGTGCTGCAGCGCGTTTAATGCGTGATTTCGCTAAAGATCATTCTAAGCTGGAAGTCACTGCATTAGTCGTTGGTGGGAAACTGATCGCCGCAAATCAACTTGATGCAGTTGCGAAATTGCCGACTTACTTGGAAGCAATTTCGATGTTGATGAGCGTGATGCAAGCTCCTATCGGCAAATTCGTGCGTACATTGGCCGAGCCTCATGCGAAGCTGGTGCGTACTATTGCAGCCATACGCGACCAAAAGGCCGCGTAGCGCGGCTTAGTTGTGAGTTGTCAGTTGTCAGTTGTGAGATCAATTTAGTTGTCAGTTGTGAGTTGTCAGTTGTGGGTAAAAGCAAAAACAGTTTTTCCTCACAACTCACCCCTCACAACCCACAACTCAATTCTCACAACTCACAACTCAGGCCTCACAACTGAGCATAACAGTTAACTAAATTAAACATTAAAAAATTTTGGAGACCCTAAAAATGGCAAGCATTTCTAAAGAAGATATTTTACAAGCAATTTCTGACATGAGCGTGATAAATGTAGTTGAACTCATCAAATCTATGGAAGACAAATTCGGTGTTAGCGCAGCAGCAGCAGTTGCCGTAGCAGCACCAGCAGCGGGCGGCGCGGCAGCAGCGGTTGAAAAAACTGAATTCAACGTTGTTATGACGAGTTTCGGCGCCAACAAAGTTAACGTGATCAAAACTGTCCGTGAAATCACCGGCCTTGGTTTGAAAGAAGCGAAAGACTTAGTTGAAGCTGTTCCTGCTCTCATCAAAGAAGGCATCACTAAAGATGAAGCTGACAAATTGAAGAAACAGTTGGAAGAAGCAGGCGCTGCGGTTGAATTGAAGTAATCCGTTGTACCATGCAGGTGAAAGGCTGAGTTCTACGCTCGGCCTTTCGTGCCTGTAGAAATAAGTTGTGAGTTGTGGGTTGTCAGTTGTGAGATCTGACAACTCACCTCTCACAATTCACAACTAAATTCCCAGGGGGAACCATTCGATGGCTAATTCTGTAGCTTATTCATTCACTGAAAAAAAACGCATCCGTAAAAATTTTGCTAAATCACCTGACTTAATTCAACCGCCCTATTTATTGGCGATGCAGTTGGATTCTTATCGTGATTTTTTGCAAGCGAGTACTGTGCCTAATGTGCGTACCGATACGGGTTTGCAAGCGGCATTCAAATCGGTGTTTCCGATTGTAAGCTTATCTGGCAATGCGCAATTAGAATATGTTAGCTATGAATTGAGCGAAGCGCCGTTTAATGTGGAAGAGTGCCGCATTCGTGGCGTTACTTTTGCTGCCCCCATGCGCGTGAAAATGCGCTTAGTGATTTTTGATCGAGACAGCGCCATCGACAAAGCCACTGGCAAATATAAAATTAAAGACATTAAAGAACAAGATGTTTACATGGGTGAATTACCCCTCATGACGGAACACGGTACTTTTGTTATCAATGGTACTGAGCGCGTCGTCGTATCGCAATTACATCGTTCGCCAGGTGTGTTCTTCGATCATGATAAGGGCAAAACCCACTCCTCTGGAAAATTATTATTCTCAGCCCGCGTCATTCCTTACCGTGGCTCGTGGTTAGATTTTGAATTCGATGTTAAAGATTTATTATACGTGCGGATCGATCGCCGTCGTAAATTACCCGTTAGTATTTTATTACGTGCTTTAGGTTACAGCACCGAAGAAATGCTCGATATGTTCTTCATTAAAAATACGTTCGTATTGTCGAAAGACGCGATTAAATTAGAATTGATTCCAGAACGTTTGCGCGGTGAAATTGCCGTGTTTGATGTGAAAGATGATAAAGGCGATGTGATTATTCCGGAAGGCCGTCGCGTCACTGCCAAACACATTCGCGAATTAGAACAAGCACACTTGAAATATTTAACGGTACCGATGGAATATTTATTGGGTGCCACTTTAGCAAATGCTGCAGTGAATCCAACCACTGGCGAAATTGTGGCTGAAGCGAATACCGAAATTACCCAAGCGCTGTTAGACACTCTGCTGGAAAACAATATTGCTGAAATTAAAACCTTGTTCACTAACGATATCGATCAAGGCCCTTATATTTCTGACACCATACGTATTGATTCCACAACCACGCAATTGGAAGCGCAAGTAGAAATTTACCGCATGATGCGCCCGGGTGAACCACCCACTAAAGATTCATCGGAAGCTTTATTTAACAATTTGTTCTTTAGTGATGAACGTTATGATTTATCGACAGTCGGTCGGATGAAATTTAATCGTCGTTTAGGTCGTACTGAAATTCTCGGCACGGGTACTTTGACTCGTGAAGATATCGTCGATACCGTGAAAGAATTGATCAATATTCGTAACGGCCACGGTGAAGTGGATGATATCGATCACTTAGGCAATCGTCGCGTGCGTTGCGTTGGTGAAATGACTGAAAACCAATTCCGTATCGGTTTGGTGCGCGTAGAACGCGCTGTAAAAGAACGTTTAAGTTTAGTGGAATCCGACAATTTATTGCCGCAAGATTTAGTCAATGCGAAACCGGTTTCAGCGGCGATTAAAGAATTTTTCGGATCCAGCCAATTGTCGCAATTTATGGATCAAGTCAATCCATTATCAGGTGTGACGCACAAACGTCGTGTGTCAGCTTTAGGGCCTGGTGGTTTAACGCGTGAACGCGCGGGCTTTGAAGTGCGCGACGTGCATCCTACTCACTATGGTCGTGTGTGTCCGATTGAAACCCCGGAAGGTCCAAACATTGGTTTGATCAACTCGCTCGCCACTTATGCGCGCACCAATGAATATGGCTTTTTGGAAACGCCTCTGCGTAAAGTCGTGAATGGCAAAGTGACCGATGAAGTGTTGTATTTTTCAGCGATTGAAGAAGGCGATTCTTACATTGCGCCTGCGAATATCCCGGTCGATAAAAACAATCATATCGCTGAAGAAATTGTGGCTTGTCGTCACAAAGGTGAATTCACCATGACGACCAGCGATAAAATTAATTATATGGACGTTTCGCCGCGACAAATTATTTCTGTCGCTGCATCATTAGTACCGTTCCTCGAACACGACGATGCGAACCGCGCTTTGATGGGTTCGAACATGCAACGTCAAGCGGTGCCCACTCTGCGCTCGGAAAAGCCTTTAGTCGGTACGGGTATGGAACGCACTGTGGCGGTTGACTCTGGCGTAACGGTGGTTGCGCGGCGTGGTGGCGTGATTGAAAACGTCGATGCTTCTCGCATTGTGGTGCGTGTGAATGATAAAGAAGTTGAAGCTGGCAAATCCGGCGTCGATATTTATAACTTAACTAAATACACGCGCTCTAACCAAGATACGTGCATCAATCAACGCCCGCTGGTTAGTGTGGGCGATGCCATCAAACAAGGCGACGTATTAGCCGATGGTCCTTCAACGGATTTAGGTGAACTCGCATTAGGTCAAAATTTATTAGTCGCGTTCATGTCGTGGAATGGTTATAACTTTGAAGATTCGATTTTATTGTCGGAACGTTTAGTGCAAGAAGATCGCTTAACGTCGATTCACATCGAAGAATTAAGCGCTATTGCACGCGACACGAAATTAGGTACCGAAGAAATCACTGCCGATATTCCGAACGTGGGTGAATCTGCCTTAGCGAAACTCGATGAATCCGGCATTGTGCACATCGGTGCTGAAGTCGACTCCGGCGATATTTTGGTCGGTAAAGTAACGCCTAAAGGTGAAACCCAATTAACGCCGGAAGAAAAATTATTGCGTGCCATTTTCGGTGAAAAAGCCTCTGACGTGAAAGATACTTCCTTACGCGTACCGGCTGGTATGAAAGGAACTGTCATCGACGTACAAGTGTTTACCCGCGATGGTGTTGATAAAGATAAACGTGCGCTGCAAATTGAAGAAGCGGCGATTGAAAAAGTACGCAACAACTTACGTGATGAATTACGGATTTTGGAAAACGACGTGTATCAACGCGTGCACAAATTGTTGGTGAATAAAACTGCCGATGGCGGCCCTAACAAATTGAAAAAAGGCACTGTTGTTACAGCGGCATACTTAACTGAACTGGAACGTGAACAATGGTTCGAAATTCGTTTGCACGATGATGCGGCGAATAAAGAATTAGAAACGGCTCACGAGCGCGTTAAGCAATTGCGCGCGCAACACGATGAACAATTGGCTATCCAACGCAAGAAAATCACTCAAGGTGATGATTTAGCGCCCGGCGTGTTGAAAGTTGTGAAAATTTATTTGGCGGTTAAACGCCGCATTCAACCCGGCGATAAAATGGCCGGTCGTCACGGTAACAAAGGGGTTATCTCGATGATCGTGCCGGTGGAAGACATGCCGTACTTAGCCGATGGCACGCCAGTTGATATCGTATTAAATCCATTAGGCGTACCGTCACGGATGAACGTGGGACAAATTTTGGAAACCCACTTAGGCTGGGCTGCGAAAGGGCTGGGTAAGAAAATTGGCAAACTGTTAGAAGCACAAAGCAAAATCACTGAAACCCGCGCTTTGTTAAAACGCATTTATCAATCGAAAGGCAATGTGCATGTTGATTTAGATGCCTTAAGCGATAAAGAAGTGATGACTTTAGCAAATAATTTGCGTGCTGGTGTACCGATGGCAACACCGGTGTTCGATGGCGCTTCTGAAGCCGAAATTAAAGAAATGTTGGCGCTGGCTGATTTGCCCTTAGATGGACAAACTAACTTGACCGATGGTCGCAGCGGGCAAAAGTTTGATCGTCCGTCAACCGTTGGTTACATGTACATGCTGAAATTGAACCACTTGGTAGACGAAAAAATGCATGCCCGGTCAACCGGTTCATACAGCCTCGTGACACAACAACCGCTGGGTGGTAAAGCACAATTCGGGGGCCAACGCTTCGGAGAAATGGAAGTGTGGGCACTGGAAGCGTATGGCGCTTCTTACACCTTGCAAGAAATGTTAACCGTGAAGTCAGACGATGTAACGGGACGTACCAAGATGTATAAAAACATTGTCGATGCGGATTTCCGGATGGATCCAGGTATGCCGGAATCATTTAACGTATTGACGAAAGAAATTCGATCACTGGGTATCGATATTGAGTTAGACGAAGCGTAAATAACGTAGGGGCCGCTCGCGAGCGGCCCGAAATAATATGTTGCACGCACGGGCCGCTCGCGAGCGGCCCCTACAGTAGACTGAACACAGAGGACAAAATATGTCAAACTTTTTGAGTACTATGAAAAAAGATGCCGTTGAACCCGTTGATTTTGATCGCATTAAAATTGCCTTAGCCTCGCCCGATGTCATTCGGTCCTGGTCGTTTGGTGAAGTAAAAAAACCTGAAACCATTAATTATCGTACCTTCAAACCGGAACGCGACGGTTTATTCTGCGCGCGCATCTTTGGACCTATCAAAGATTACGAATGCTTATGCGGCAAATACAAACGCTTGAAACACCGTGGCGTCATTTGCGAAAAATGCGGCGTGGAAGTCACTCTCTCTAAAGTGCGTCGTGAACGCATGGGCCATATTGAATTGGCTTGTCCAGTGGCGCACATTTGGTTCTTGAAATCTTTACCGTCTCGTATCGCTTTAGTGCTCGATATGACTTTGCGCGAAGTCGAACGCATTTTGTATTTCGAAGCCTACGTTGTAACGGATCCAGGACTTACGCATTTAGAAAAAGGCCAATTACTCACTGAAGATGCTTACCTCGATGCGCTCGAAGAATACGGCGATGATTTCCACGCTTTAATGGGTGCAGAAGCGATCAGCGAATTATTAGTGGGCGTTAATTTGGAAGAAGAAGTGACCCGCTTGCGCGAAGAAGTAGCTAGCACCGACTCAGAAACCAAACTCAAAAAATATGCCAAACGCTTAAAATTATTAGAAGCTTTCTTAAGCTCAGGCAATAAAGCGGAATGGATGATTCTCACGGTGTTGCCAGTATTGCCACCGGATTTGCGGCCTTTAGTGCCACTCGATGGTGGTCGTTTTGCAACGTCGGACTTGAACGATTTATATCGTCGTGTGATCAATCGTAATAACCGTTTGAAACGTTTGTTGGAATTAAGTGCGCCGGACATTATCGTGCGCAATGAAAAACGCATGTTGCAAGAATCAGTCGATGCACTGTTAGATAACGGTCGTCGCGGTCGTGCGATTACAGGTGCGAACAAACGTCCGTTGAAATCGCTGGCTGATATGATCAAAGGGAAACAAGGTCGTTTCCGGCAAAACTTGTTGGGTAAACGCGTGGATTATTCTGGCCGTTCGGTGATCGTGGTCGGTCCTGCCCTGCGCTTGCACCAATGTGGTTTGCCGAAAAAAATGGCGCTCGAATTATTCAAACCGTTTGTGTTCAGCAAATTGCAACACCGCGGTTACGCCACCACCATTAAAGCGGCGAAAAAATTAGTCGAACGTGAAGGTCCGGAAGTGTGGGATGCATTGGAAGATGTGATTACCGAACACCCCGTATTATTAAACCGTGCGCCCACGCTGCACCGTTTAGGGATTCAAGCTTTCGAACCGGTATTGATCGAAGGTAAAGCCATTCAATTGCATCCGCTGGTTTGTACTGCGTTTAACGCCGACTTCGACGGTGACCAAATGGCCGTGCACATTCCATTAACTTTGGAAGCGCAATTAGAAGCCCGCGCCTTGATGATGTCGACCAATAATATTTTGTCACCTGCTAACGGTGAACCGATTATTATTCCAACGCAAGATGTGGTGTTAGGTTTGTATTATTTAACCCGCGAAGAAGTGAATGTGAAAGGTGAAGGCATGGTATTTGCCGACATCGATGAAGCGCGTCGTGCCTATCAAAGCAATGAAGCTCACTTGCATGCGAAAGTGAAAGTACGGATCACTGAAACCACAATAGATGACGAAGGCAAACAAACAACTGCGCGTAAAATTTATGAAACGACCGTTGGTCGTGCGATTCTCGCCGACATTTTGCCGAAAGGTTTAGGCTTTAGCCTCATCAATCGCACCATGAATAAAAAAGCGATTTCACGCTTGGTTGACTTGTGCTATCGCACCCTGGGTGCAAAACGCACGGTGATTTTTGCCGACCGTTTGATGTACACCGGTTTTGCGTATGCAACCCGTTCAGGCACTTCCATTGGCGTTAACGACTTAGTGATTCCCGAAAGCAAAGAAACCATTATTGCCGGCGCGGAAAAACAAGTGAAAGAAATTGAAAAACAATATGCGTCAGGTTTAGTAACTAAGGGCGAACGTTACAGTAAAGTCCTCGATATTTGGTCGCACACTAATGAACAAGTGGCCAAAGCCATGATGGATAAAATCTCGACTGCTGAAGTGAAAGATGCACACGGCAAAACTGTGAAGCAAGATTCTTTCAATTCCGTGTTCATGATGGCCGATTCTGGTGCACGGGGTAGCGCGGCGCAGATTCGTCAGCTCGCTGGGATGCGGGGTTTGATGGCGCGTCCCGATGGCTCGATTATCGAAACACCGATTACCGCAAATTTCCGCGAAGGTTTGGATGCGCGGCAATACTTTATTTCCACTCACGGTGCGCGTAAAGGTTTGGCCGATACTGCTTTGAAAACTGCGAACTCGGGTTACTTAACCCGTCGTTTGGTGGATGTGGCACAAGATCTCGTGGTCACTGAAGATGATTGCGGCACTGAAGAAGGTTTGTTAATGACGCCGCACATTGAAGGTGGTGATGTTGTAGAAGCCTTGGGCGAACGAATTCTAGGTCGCGTCGCTGCGGAAGATATTTTCAGCCCCAGCAATCAAAAATTATTGGTAGAACGCAATACTTTGCTCACTGAAAAATTAGCCGCCTTAGTTGAAAAAGCCGGTGTTTACAGTGTGAAAGTGCGCTCACCGATCACTTGTCAAACCCATTACGGCATTTGTGCTGCGTGTTATGGTCGTGATTTAGCGCGTGGCCACTTGGTGCACGTCGGTGAAGCAGTCGGTATTATCGCTGCGCAATCCATCGGTGAACCCGGTACGCAGTTAACCATGCGTACCTTCCATATCGGGGGTGCGGCATCGCGGGCTACGGCGGAAAATAATATCCAAGTGAAAAACGATGGTACGATTAAATTACATAACATCAAAACCACCAAACGTAAAGACGGGCATTTAGTTGCAACATCTCGTTCCGGTGAATTGTTTGTGATCGATCAAAACAATCGCGAACGTGAACGTTATAAAGTGCCTTACGGTGCGGTGTTAACGGTTGCTAATGAAGCGGCCGTGAAAGCGGGAACTGTGGTTGCCAACTGGGATCCGCACTCACACCCGATCATCACTGAAATTCAAGGTCGCGTGAAGTTTGTCGATTTAGTGGAAGGCGTCACGATGACGCGTCAAACCGATGACATGACCGGTTTGAGCAGCATCGTAATCACTGAACCCAAGGGTAGTACCAGCGGTAAAAATTTACGTCCAGCGGTTAAATTAGTGGATGCACATGGCAAAGATATTTTATTGCCTGGCAGCAATGCCGTGGCGCAATATTTCTTGCCCATCAATGCGATTTTAAACTTGCAAGATGGTGAAACATTGCACGCCGGCGATGTAGTGGCACGTATCCCGCAAGAAACCTCGAAAACCCGTGATATCACCGGGGGTCTGCCACGCGTTGCTGACTTGTTCGAAGCGCGTCGCCCTAAAGATGCGGCGATTTTAGCGGAAATTTCGGGTGTAGTTGGGTTTGGTAAAGAAACCAAAGGTAAACGTCGTTTGATGATTACCGACACCGAAGGCAATGTCTATGAAGAATTGATTCCGAAGTGGCGCTACATGAACGTGTTTGAAGGTGAACATGTCGTGAAAGGTGAAACAGTTGCCGACGGTGCACCCGACCCACACGATATTTTGCGTTTATTGGGCGTGAGTGAATTAGCCAATTACATCGTTAACGAAGTGCAAGATGTGTATCGTTTACAAGGGGTAAAAATTAACGATAAACACATTGAAGTGATCGTACGGCAAATGATGCGCAAGTGTCAGGTTGTGTCGACTGGCGATAGCCGTTTCTTGAAGGGCGAGCAAACCGAATTGTTCCAAGTGAAGGATGAAAATGCACGCTTAGGCGCAGAAAATAAATTGCCTGCGCTTTACGATCGCTTGTTGTTAGGGATCACTAAAGCCTCATTAGCAACCGAATCATTTATTTCTGCTGCATCGTTCCAAGAAACCACCCGCGTGTTAACTGAAGCGGCGGTGATGAGCAAAATGGATGACTTACGTGGCTTGAAAGAAAACGTAATGGTCGGCCGTTTGTTACCTGCCGGTACTGGCTTGGCTTACCACTACGAACGCCGTCGCAAACGTTTAGAAGCAGCTCAAGCGGCTGCTGAACCGGCTGCTGAATCATCGCCAGA
This sequence comes from Gammaproteobacteria bacterium, assembly GCA_013285995.1. GTDB lineage: Bacteria > Pseudomonadota > Gammaproteobacteria > JABDGN01 > JABDGN01 > JABDGN01. The sequence continues at coordinate 6,480 of JABDGN010000034.1, read as the reverse complement.
AGTGACTGCGAGCGATGCAGAAGCCGCGTTGAGCGAAGCGTTGAATGCTGGGAAGTAGAAAATGTAGGTCGGCTTCCCGCGTTTTGTAAAACAAAACGCGTAAGCCGACGCCGCACTTGATGTCGGCTTGCTCGCCTCGCTTAACGCGAGGCTCGGGAAGCCGACCTACGTTTATTATGAAATCAAAATATTTCTTATTACCTCTCTCTTTATTTTTCATATCCAGTGCCTTTGCAGACTCATCGTCTCATTACTATTTTTAAAGCAATGCTAGTAGAAACGAATTTGTACGAGAAGCAGCAAAATGAAAAAAATAACTGAAACCTTCATCACGATTCGTGGCACACCCATCTACTATAAATATATTCAAACCGATCCCAGCTGGCCAACGTTGGTTTTTGTTCCCGGCGGACCCGGCTTTGGTTATGGCATGTATGAAGAGCGCAGCTTAGTATTAGCAGAGTATGTGAATGTTTTGCTATTTGATCCACGTGGCTGTGGGAAAAGTGTCTTTGAAGGTGACAGCAACGAATTTTCGCTACCCAATCACATACTCGATCTGCATGCATTAATCAGTGCACTACAGCTTAAAAAAATTATTTTACAGGGCGTTTCTTATGGCAGCATAGTCTCTTTGGGTTTTGCGATTGACTATCCTGATTTATTGAGCAAATTGATTTTAATAACTTGCTCTCCTACCCATAAATTTTTTGAGGTTGCTAAAAAAACATTAGCCGAGCGCGGCAATGCTGAGCAAAAAGCTATGTGTGAAAAGTATTTGTGGCCAGGCAAGTTTGATGCACAAAGCCATGCTGAATATTTTACAGTGATGGAATCACTTTATTCCTATAAAGCTGCCCATGGTCATCCGCAAGGGACTAATCCGTTCAAATGCAATCCAGCCGTGATTAATCGCGGTTTTCAAACCGAAATTGATCACTTTGATTTCACATCACGTTTACATGCAGTCAATTGTCCCACTTTGATTCTAGCTGGGAAAGAGGATTGGATTACGCCGCTGGAATTCTGTGAAATAATCCAGCGTGGTATTACCAAATCCAAATTGATTGTTTTTGAAAAAGCATCGCATTCGCTTTATTATGATGTTCCAGAAGAATATAATCGTGCACTGATAAACTTTATTGCGGCTATTTAAATCCCTTAGATGAAAATAATAACAAAAGAACTCTGGCTGCCCTTATTAGTTTTAATAACGGTTTGCCTTACTCAAAAAACTTATGCCGATGCAGCTGAAAATAATAACACTGGCTTTTGGTCGGCTGCGTGGGGCAACACACCTGAATCCACTACTATTTATGCCGGTATGTGGTCTTACCATTTATTATTTTTTATGCCACACAGCAATGGCCAAGGGCACGATGATAACAACCCTTCTTTGTCAGTGGCAACGCATGGTTTTTTTGCGGGAACTTTCGTCAACACCTATGGCATTCAATCTTATGCCGCCGGCGTGCAACGCTATTGGTGGACCGATGATTTCGGTAGCAATGACAATTGGCACTACGCTTTAGGCTATCGCTTAGGCATCATTTATGGCTACGCGCAAACCCATCGTTGGGATGCGATTACGCGCTATCAACCTTTCTTACCCTTCCCACAAATTGTCTCAGAATTAAATTGGAAACAAGCCGGCGTGCAAATTGGTTATACGGCAGATGTGGTGTCGGCAATGCTGTATTTGCGGTTTTAAAACAACTCGCTGTGCGAGCCGGTTCTCGCTAACAAAAGAACATCGTCATATTTTTTGTAGATAAGCAACCAATCTGGTTTTAAGTGGCATTCACGATACCCAGTCCAATCTGAGCTGAGCATATGATCGCGATATTTGACGGGTAAATTTTGATCTTGTGCTAATAATTCAACAACCGTTAAAAAGTCTTGTTTCTTATATCGGCCAGAGGCGATACTTTTCTTGTAATCGCGCTTGAATTGGTGAGTCTGAATAATTTCGCGCACAATTTATTCTTCCGCTTGATCCCATTGAGCGCTTAATTTTTTGAGTGAAGTTTTTTCGAGGTCTTTCCCTTGCTCAGCTGCTTCTAACACAGCACGCGTTTTGGCATTAGGAACATGGATTGGCTCAGCTAAATCAACAGCCGGCAACACAATTATTTCAATTTTTTGACCACGATGAAAAGGCATGTGTTTTAGCAACACTTGTCCTTTTTCGTTGATGGATGTTTCTATTCGATAAGCTTGCATGATTTTTCTCTTAGTGTATTTCCTAATTATAATGCATTTTAGAAATTTTAACTTTTTTTGATTCTGCTACATTCTTTAATTAAAGATCCTGTAAATTTATTTATGTATTTTAAATGAAAAATAGATTATAATGACGTGGTTACTATTTTTGAACCATGCCCATGCCAGCCATTATCAGTCCGCACGACAAAGTCTTTAAAACTGCTATGAAAGATTTAGCAGTGGCAAAGTCATTTTTACAAACTGCTTTGCCCGCAGAACTCAAGCAAAATATTAAATGGCCCACCCTGAAACTTCAGCCTGGCAGCTTTGTAAGTAAAGAATTACGTGCATTTTACAGTGACATTTTATATTCTGTAAAAATGGAAGAGCAAGAAATATTGCTTTACCTTTTGGTGGAAGCGCAATCTGAACCCGAAGAATTAATGCCATTTCGTTTGCTTGAATATATGACAAAAATTTGGCGTTATCACCTGGAACAATTACCGGGCAAAACCGCAACTAGAATACCAGTGGGAACACGCTTACCATTGATTTATCCTTTAATTTACTATACAGGTCAACGCTCGCCTTATCCATTTTCTACCCGCTTATTCGATTGCTTTGCGCAGCCAGATTTAGCCGAAAAATATTGGTTGCAGCCTTTTGCGTTGCTTGATTTAAACCAGTTGTCCGATGAGGAAATCAAACAGTATCGACTTGCTACAACATTGATGTTATTTCAAAAACATATTCGTGACAAAGATATTAGACCAACACTGGAAATAATTATAAATAAAAAAGAATGGATAAAAACCATGGAACACGGTGGCGAATACTATGAAATTTTGCTAAACTATGTCGTAGAATGTGGTGAAATAAGTGGTAATTCAACTGAACTATTTGAACAATTAAGTAAGAGCACTTCGTCCATCAAAAGGAAAAAAATCATGACCATTGCAGAAAAAATTAAACATGAAAACAGCTTGAAAATCGCCAGCAACCTTTTACGCGCAGGCAGCGATGCAAAATTTGTCGCAAAAAACACTGGCTTATCGTTAGCGGAAGTCGAAACTATTCAAGCTGGTTTAAAAAAACGCCGTACTAAAAAACCTGATTAATCACTTGCTTATCTATCCCCATCTTCCATTTTGCCCACACGCAGACAAATTGCGTTTACTTCGATAAAGTTTTCTGCTTAAGTCATTTTAGTCTGTTTTAGCTTTGTATACAGTAATTCAGAACTCTGTCATTCTCAGCCGAGCTTTGCGAGGCTGGGAATTATGGCCCCCTCTCATATCAACATCCGCCGTGAAGAACTTCCTGCGCGGGAAACAATTGAGTCACTCAACTCAAATATTTCATTAGTCGAAACCGTTCTAATTGTGAACGCACTGCGTTCACAATTAAAAAATTGCCCTCACTCCAATCAACCCCATTGGGGTTGAAAATTTAAAACTTTGGTTTATAATAAATATGGGAAATCAAATTTTACAAACGGTAGTAGAAACACTGGAATTTATCCGGCAGGCAAAATCGTGCATAGATGAAAAAAACAAAAATGGAATTCATTAGTTTTATTGCCGCAAATCCTTTGGCAGGAGAATTAATTCCTGGAACAGGTGGAGCACGCAAGATAAGATGGGCAAGTGATGCGCATCAAGGCAAAAGAGGCGGTGTGCGGGTTATTTATTATTTCCATAATCAAACGATGCCCATTTTTTTGTTTACTTTGTACGCTAAAAACCAAAAATCTAATTTGACAATGGCAGAACAAAATGAACTGCAAACGATTATTAAATTACTGGTAAAAACTTACGGAGAGCATCATGAGTAAAGCAGGTGAAAGTTTATTGCGTGGAGCGCGCGAAGCGCTAGCCTTTGCCAAAGGTAAAAAAATTAAAACTAAAATTCATAAAGTGAAAGTGCCTGAAGAAATTAATGTACGCGAAATTCGGGATGAGCTCCACTTATCTCGCCAGGAGTTCGCCGATCAATACGGATTTAAAATTCGCACCTTAGAAAAATGGGAACAAGGCGTTAGAAAGCCTGAAGGCGCTGCGCGCGCATACCTGATCGTTATTAAACGTGAACCTGAATTTGTGGCCAGCACATTGGCGGCTTGAGGCTTGATTGCTAAACTCAAGCTGAACAGCGCACCTGAATAGGCGGTTTATCCATCCAACTCCCTTCCACCCAATTGTGCCCGCACTGCGGACGCAATTGCATTTATGCAGGGAAATTCTATCACATTCAAATAAATAGAACCTAAATACTTAATAAAATCTTAAGCATAATATTGTTAAAATAGAGGAAAATTACCTCGTTAAAATATAATAATATTCCGCAATGATTCGCAGCTCTCCACCCCTCTCTCCTCGTAGCGAGGTAGAAGGTTTTCTATCATTTGAGCCAGTAACTTATGCTCAGCCAAATGGCACTCCCTGGGCTATTTTTTCAGATGCCCCGTTATTTACCATGGCGATAGAATATCGACCCATTGAAGAAATCAATCCAAAAACACCATTACCTTATGCAAAGGCAACAATGTATGAGGAAAATATTTTTCGTTTGTCTTCTCTTTTTAGAGAACCATCTACCGTTATTCTTGCACGTGGTGATAAAAGAACACCGCAACAAATTAAAGAAAGCGGGGGATTTCATCCCAACTATATTTATCGGGATAAATGTTATTTTGTTTTCACTCGAGATGAACCACAAACACAAGAGCTATTAAATTTAAGGGAAACTATCCTGCAAGATGCTTGCGCAATTTATATTTTTCAGGATGTGCCGGACCAAGCACCCCATTTTTTTTATTTTAATTTTCTTTTACATGCAATCAGTAAAATGGATGTTCACCAAATAGAAACAAGGATCGTTCGCCAACACTATGATAAAACAATGCGCGCCATATTAGAGAGGGTGCCCGGAATTATTTCTTATCAGTACAACCAATACCAAGTTTTATGTCCTACTATGATTGATTTTATTAATAACTTAATAAACCACTCTCATAATTATGTACATGCTCTGATGGCAAGTAATACGCTTGCCCACAGAAACGACTCCTCTTTTTCAACGTCAGTTTCTTTCACCGATAGTATACTGAAAGCAAAACATTTTGCTAGTTCCGGATTGACAGAAGTTGATTCGGAACAAGATTTAAGATCAGAAAAAACCACCGCTTACGTCTATTTAATTAAAGCCAGGGGCGCGATTGGACATCAAAGCCTTATAAAGCCACAGGGTGATTATTCATCAACATTAATTCCTCCACCTCATCTGGCAGAGCGTGAAATGACTTTGCCTGGTGGCTTGGATTGGGAAGATGTGATTGCTTATCGAAAAATTTATCTACGGAAAAATAACAGTAACCTTCAGCTGCCGCTGCAGCTATTCACGGCAAAATTATTTGTATCTTGTAAAATAGTAACGTTTCAAACTGAACAAATTCTAAAGCAAATTTGTAGCTTACTACTCAATCCCTATGAGTATATTGCGCATGAAAATTTATTACATAATCGCCGCCACCAACATTATTCTCGTCCACTCTTATGCCATAATGTCAGAGGCATCATTAATGAATCTAAAAGAACAGAAGTTTACCAAGATTTAAAATCAACCATTAGTGACTACATACGTTGCTCGGTTGCCGCACAGCAAGCCAGCATGGAACGCGCGCCTAATGCGCACCAGTCAGCAAGAGCACGCCAGATGGCATCTTTTACAGTACTGAATAAATTTAAAAGCTTAGGTAATTACGCTTGCCCACCTCATAAGCACGCATATGGAAATCCACACGACGGCGGTAAACTACACCCGCAATTAAAAGAACTATTGGTGTACGGGGGCTTTATTGAACATAACCACCCCCATAGAGCGCAAGGAGACCATGGCGCTATAATAGAAAGTATTGTGAACGCTCATGGTTTAAGCATTTAGTGCGCAACATGATTGATGCGTAGCATGGCTCCCTGTACACGACAAAAAATTAGCGACACTCACTTACATACAATTGACAGCTTTGATCTTTTGCTAAAAGCGAAAAAACGCACGCTAAAATTCATAAAGTGAAAGTGCCTGAAGAAGTTAATATGCGTGAAATTCGGGACGAACTTCATTTAACTCGTCAAGAATTTGCCGATCAATACGGATTTAAAAGAGGTACAGCGTTATCAGCCAGCCACCGGCTTAATGCTGATTCAAAAGTATATTCGTGATAGCAACATATTGCCTATTTTGCAGCTTATGCTACAAGAATGGCAATGAAAAATT
>JABDGN010000033.1 GCA_013285995.1 Gammaproteobacteria bacterium | reverse complement strand
TTTAATACCTCCCGGCGTCGCGAAATGCAGCAATGTTTCTGCTGAGCCAAATTCATTCAAACGTTGTCGGCACGCGCCGCAACACGTAGAAATTTCTGGGCCGGCAACCACGACAACGGCTTGTTTAATTTTCCTTTTTCCTGCTGCGACCATCGCAGCAATAGCGTTCGATTCAGAACAAACACACAGGCCATAAGAAGCATTTTCCACATTACAGCCGACAAATGTTTCGCCATCTTCTGTTTCAAGGCAAGTACCTACCAAAAAGTTAGAATAGGGTGCATAGGCATTATTGCGGACAGCGCAGGCTTTTTCAAATAAGGTTTGGGTTGATGACATGGTTTCTCCTAGGGTAAGTGATTTTCGTCGACAATCAGTCGTAGTTATTTTGATAAAAATCAATTTAATTGTAAAGCCTAAGTTTAAAATAATTTTTATTTCACCAATGAAAATGTTACCATTCGAAGAAGTGTATAGTTATCATGTTTAGGACTCCATTTTTCGCCGTCATTCCCGCGAAGGCGGGAATCCAGCATTCAATTTAAAAAGCCTGGATCCCGGACAATCACTGCGTGATTTCCGGGATGACAAAAACTGAAAACCTAAGTGTGAGAAGTATAGAAGGTGACCGTGTTTAAAGTTTTTCCCATTTGTGCATTTAAAGATAACTACATTTGGTGCATCGTCAATGAGCATTCGAAAGAATGTGTCGTGGTCGACCCGGGCGATGCTGCGCCGGTGATAAAGTTTCTGCAAGAAAAAAGTTTTAAATTAACAGCTATATTGCTTACGCATCATCATTGGGATCATACTAATGGGGTTAAGCCTTTGTACGATGCTTATGATGTACCCGTTTACGCTCCGCAAGACACGCCTCTCGAAATCCCTGCCATACGGTTTGAGAAAGAAACCAGCTTTACTATATTGAAAAATTTAACTTTTGAAGTATTGTTTGTGCCAGGCCACACACTCGATCATATTGCTTATTACGGCGATGGGAAATTATTTTGCGGTGATACTTTATTTTCCGCCGGTTGTGGTCGGCTTTTTGAAGGCACTGCAGAAATGATGTACGACTCGCTCATGAAGTTAAAAACACTACCTGATGATACGGAAGTATATTGCGCGCATGAATACACGCTCGCCAATCTAAAATTTGCTTTGGCAGTAGAGCCTGATAATCATGCCGCTAAGCAACAGCAACAAAAAGTAGAATTGCTCCGAAGCAAACAACAAGTTTCTTTACCATCAACCATTGCTTTGGAAAAACAGATTAATCCTTTTTTACGATCGGATTGTTCAAATGTCATTCAGACTATTCAGCAACGCACGCATTTAGAGGCGCTTACGCCAGTTGAAGTTTTTAAGCATACACGGCTGTGGAAAGATCAGTTTTAAGTTTTTTAAATCAGAACAATCCCATCGTACGTTCAGCAGAAGAGCCGCGCAGAGCCGCGCAAAGAAAGCGGATAAAAAGTTTAAGTAGGCAGAGTAATGTTATAATCGGGGTGAAATCTTTACTCTGAGTGCTTATCAAAACAGTCAGATTATTCTATTAAAGCCAGCTTAGGAAATTTTCATGCCGACTCCATCTTCAAAAAAACTCAATTGGGTGACAACCTTATTTTTTATCTTAACACCCATGGTTGGCGTCAGTGGAACCTTGTATGTTATCTTAACGCACAGCTTGCATTGGTTAACCTTGGTATTAGCTCTTTTTTATATATTCGCAGCAGGGATGTCAATAACCGCTGGCTACCATCGTTTATTTTCTCACCTCACCTATAAAGGCTTATGGCCGATACGATTATTTTATATATTATTTGGCGCAGCTGCGTTTGAAGGCAGTGTTCTAGAATGGTGTACCGATCATCGTAATCATCATCGTTATACCGATCAAGAAAAAGATCCTTACAGCGTTAAAAAAGGTTTGTGGCACGCTCATATTGGTTGGTTATTGTATTTGGATGAATCGAAACGTAATTACGCCAATGTGACCGATTTAGCGAAAGATCCTTTAATTGCTTGGCAGCATAAATATTATAATTATATCGCTGGCTTTATGTGCTTTATTTTGCCAGCTTTAATAGCCGCCAGTTGGGGGGATGCAGTAGGCGGATTTTTTATAGCCGGCGCTTTGCGTGTCAGCCTCAACCATCATTTTACGTTTTGTATTAACTCAGTTTGTCATTATATTGGCAAAAAAACCTATGCTAATCTTTCAGCGCGTGATAACTGGATTATGTCTTTATTTACTTATGGTGAAGGCTTTCATAACTTTCATCATCAATTTGCAGCGGATTATCGGAATGGTATTCGCTGGTTTCATTTTGATCCCTCAAAATGGTTGATATGGTGTTTATCCAAATTACACCTTACCTCTCATTTGAAAAAATTCGATCATGAACTGGTGATACAACATCGTTTAAAAATGGAAGAGCAACTCGTAAAAATAGGCAACCATGCTTTGCGAACGCAGACTCAAACGCTGGTTAATTCCCTATTAAGCAAATTAAATGTGATCTATTTGCAATTGGTTAAACTACGTCAAGAACATGCTCTGCTCAAAGCCGATAAAAAAACACTGCTGAAGAATCAATATAGAATTTATAGTAAAGCGTGTAAAGATAAGATTTCCCTTTGTAAAAAAGAATTCAATTTGGTTTTAAATGATTTAATCTACACTCGCAAGAGAGCGATAAGTTTATAAAGACGCAGTCAAGTGATCTGGTTAAGTTAAAACGGGCCCAGCTCTATCCCATTTTTAAAACAGGGCAAGCTTTCTTCTGCAAAATCGGTGTAAGTGTTTTTAAATTGAACAAATCAAGTGGATATTGCACGTTTAAGTTGGATCTAAATACGGTCGATAAAAATTATTTTGAATTCGCTCTTGCAATAGTTTAATTTATATATTAATCTTATTGCATGTTTAATGCGAGCAATCCCTATCGTTTAGAATTTCCTCAGCTGCCGGATTTAGACGTCATGGTGCTAAACTTTCGTCGTGAACAAAGCTTGGATAACGACCTTAGTTGGCAAGTGTTGGTCAAATTGCGCGAACCGGCGTCTGCTTTATTACAACAGCCTGTCACGTTAACCTGCGAAGAGCCCCCTTCGGATATCGCCTATGCCGCACTGCAACCCCCTTTAGTCTGGCATGCTTACGTTACCAGTTTAAAACGCTTTGGTGATGGCAGCGATAAATACGGCTATCGCTATGAACTCACTTTAAATTCTGCACTGTGGCCTTTAAAACTCTCCGGTAAAAATCGCGTTTTCATCGGCCAAACCGTGCCCGAGATAGTTAAGCAAGTGTGTGCGCCGTTTGCTGAGCCGGGTTTAAATATAGAATGGCATTTAATAAAAGCTTATGCACCGCTCGATATGGTGGCGCAACTCAATGAAAGTAATTTTGATTTTCTGCGTCGGCTATTAAGCCAAGCTGGCATTGGCTTTAGTTTTTTTCCTAATCCGAATGATTTACCGTGGGTGCTGTTTGATGACAGCCGTACTTTACCCGTCGCTTCTCTCGCCACTTTAGCTTTTGTGCCAGCGGGTAATATCGCTTCGGGTGATTATCATGTTAGCTCGCTTCGACAAGGTGGCAAGCTCATCGGCAAAAATATTGTGATACGTTACTATGCGGTGAGCAATTGCCCTTGGTTAATTCCGGGCTTAGCGTTTAATGTCATCGACCATCCCATTGCTGAGCGCAATGGTCGCTATCGGATTTTATCCATTGAAGAAACGGCGAGCGCCGTGCAGCAGCAAAGCAAGGAAATCGAAACCAACAACGGTTATCGCAATAATCTAGTGTTATTGAAAGAAGGGGCTGATAGCCTCGCTTACCAACCCGAACTGCTTCGCACGCCGCTGTATCACGGCACTTTATCAGCCATCATCGAAAGCAGTGGTGGACCGTATGCGGAACTGGATGAACAGGGTCGCTATCATGTACGCTTACCGTTTGATACCAGCGATAACACCAACACACAAGCCAGCCCACCGTTACCTTTACTGCAACCTTACGGTGGTAAACGTGAGCAGCTTACCGCGGGATATCATTTTCCGCTCCAGCCCGGCACTGAAGTCGCGATGGGTTTTGTCGACAGTGATATTAATAAACCGTTTATTTTAGGTGTGTTTAACAATGAAACTGCTCCGAGCCCCGTAACAAATGAAAACAAAACTCAACATGTCATTTCCAGTTGGGGTGGTTCACATTTAGTGCTCGATGATAATGCGCAGAATCCAGAAATTGTGCTGGCAACTCGCAACGACCAAAACCAATTACGACTCAACGCTCATCCTGAGACGCCTTACGTGCAATTAGAAAGCAAACAAGGACAAGTGGCTATCAATGCCAAACAAAATATTCAACATACTGCAGGCGGCAACACGAGTTTAAATGCTGGAAACAATTTAACTCACCAAGTGAGCGGCAATTATCAAGCCACTATCCAAGGCGATATTAATTATCAAGCAGCGCAAGATTTAACGCTGCAAAGCAATCAAACTTTAAATCAAGCCAGTCAACAACATAACTTCACCCAACAAGCCGGTAACAAGCTCAAGGTCAATGCCAAAGACATCGGCGTCCAAAGCCAGCAAGGCAATATCAATCTTGTCGCGCCGCAAGGTGACATGAGGCTACAGAGTGGTAACGATATCAATCTCACTGCCCAAAACCAAGCGTCGTTTTTAATTCAACAAAATGAAGCCATGTTCGGCGTCAGCCCCGCCGGCGCCCTGTTTATCAAAGCGAAAAACATCCGCATTCAAAGCAGCCAAATTAATGTCAAAGGCGATTTACATATCAACGAAACCGCCCCTGGCAGCGCCTGGCAACCCGCTGCGCCGTCGAGTGAAAATTGAGTACTATTTGTTTCGACTATAACGCTCAGAAAAACGCAAATTGTGAAGAAGAAAGGCATAGCTAACGCAAATAAGGATCATCAAGGCCAAATAAATTTGGATAATTAATGGAATCGAGATATTATTTAGCAAACTGATTAAAACAGTAACCAGGCTGGTAATCAGTAAAATAATCAAATTCATAATGGCTGAAGCACTGCCGACAATGTGGCGAAAATATCCGATGCCTTTCGCCAAAGACATGGGATAAAGAATACCACACGCAAAAAACATCGCCACGCTTACATATAAAAATATCTTTAAGTTTTCATGCCACACATAAACACTAGCTAGCCCGATCACGACGACTAAAAATCCGAACGTTAGAATAATAGGAAAAATAGCGGCTAGAGAATATTTTTTAAGTAATTGTCGACAGACTAAAGTTCCCGCCAAGAAACTCACTCCCATCCACAAAGCAACGTGACCAAAATAGACAGCACTATGACCAAAATTAACTTGCACTAAAAACGGGCCTAACGTATTAAACACAATGAGTAAAGAAAAAGACAGTGCCATTAATAAAGCCGATCCTAAAAATACAGTGTGAGTGCTAATTGCAACCGTATTATTTTTTATTGTCTTAAAATTTAAGGGAATGGGATGAGTGTGAGTTTCCGGCAAAATAACGCAAACCATCATGAAACCGATCAATCCATAAGCAGCAAAAAAATAAAAACATGCTTGCCAATTAAAAAAGAATTGTAAATAACCACCGATAACAGGCCCAATGATTGGTCCAATGCCCCACATGGTCGCCATCACAGGGGCGAAGCGCGTGAATTCTTCTTGAGTAAGAATATCTGTCAACACGGCGCGACAGGTGATATTGAAACTGGCGATGCTAAGACCTTGCAAAAAGCGTATCAGCAATAGTACAGTAATAGAGGGTAGTAACGCGGGTAACAAACTGATCACGGCAAAGGCGAATGATCCTATTAACAATATTTTTTTGCGCCCCACGGCATCGGATAAAAAACCAACGATAGGATTACCAACCGCTAATCCTAATAAAAATAGTGTAATACTACTTTGCGAAAAAGTATTTGACACCTGCAAGTTGTGGCTGATGGCGGGCAAAGAGGGTGCTAATAAATCAATTCCCATTCCCAGCAAAGGAAATAATACGAGTATTAATAGTTTAATTGCCGTAATGCGAGCGCGAGAAAGAGATGTATTCATATAAATGCATCTTATGATATGATGGGTGCAAAGTCTAGCTCTTTCATTGAAATTGATAACAGGTGAAAAAATTGATGAATCCTAATTTGCCAACTAAACTGCAAAATTTCTTCACTTATCTCGAACAAGAAATTGCTCCCCATGCAGCTGTGTTAGATCAAGACAGTAATGCTTTAAAACAAGCTTATGAAGCAATGCTTGAAAAACAAATGTTTGGAGCTGCTGTGCCACAAAAGTTTGGTGGCTTAGAGTTAAATAATACAGAAGCTTATTATTTTTATCGCAACTTAACCTGTGCCTCTGCGGCCTTGAATTTATTACAAGCCCAATACCAAGGCGTGTTAAAAATGATCACCGCCTTTGCGAGCGAGGAATTTAAAGCGCAATGGTTACCCCCTGCGTGTCGTGGCGAAATAAAATTTGCTCACGCAGTTGCGCAGTTGCATCATCCGCATCTGAAAGCAGTGAGTGCGCAACGTGAAGGCGAGTATTTTAAAATCAACGGTCAAGCGCGTTATGTGACTGGGTTCGGTTTTGCCGATCATGTGGCGCTAGGATTTATTGTTGATGACAAAGAATACATGGCTATCGCGCCCTTCAAGCAACAACCTGGCATGTGCGTACATGAACCCTTAGATTTAATTGCCGCGAAATCAACCAATACAGTGACTGTCGATTTAGAAAATTATCTCATCCCAGTTGGAAATATATTTTACGAAAAGCCCGTCAGTTTTTTTCAAAGCATCAGCATTCATGGGCATCATTTCGCTAGTATGACAGCTGGCATTGCTTTGGCGATTTTAAAATTAATTGCTACTGCTCCGCTTTTTAAAGAAGCGCACGTGCAACACGCTTATCAATGTTTATCAATACGCTTTGCAGCGTATGAACAACAAGTATTACAATTGCAAGCACAGGATTTAACTGCACCAACCCGCGCCAAAGGAATTGTTTTAACGAAAGATTGTTTACTACTGGCTGAACAATTATTTCGTGGCGCCGCCGCACAAAAAGATCACCCCTTAAATCGCCTTAAAAATGAAGCGCAACTTTTTTCTGCTTTAGGGGCGGAAAAGGAATTGCTTGGGGCAATGTGTGAGGTAGTGAGCAGCTGCTAAGTTTCTGATCTTTGAACCCGCTGCTTGAGTTCAATTCCCAGCTCATTTTGAGCCTTTTTTTGTTTATTTTGGGCGGCGTCACTAGCATTGTAGTCTGTAAGCCTTGGTATTGCTGTATTTTTATTTTATACTTTAGAGTTGCTCCAAAAGTTGCCCCCAGAATATTTTTTATGTAAATTAAGCAGTTAGAAAATCAATTTAGGCTGACAGTCTGTTAGTTATCAAGTGAAGTAAAAATAATAGTTCTACAAAGATTTGTATCATCATATACACCACCTCCATTTCATTATCAGTGAATTTTAAGATTAGCTCAATAAACAATGTAATAAAATCACAGACATCAGTCCCTGGTAGTGCCAGCCTAAATTGACGTAGCTTGATTATACTTGAAAAATTAGCTGTGGTTATTTAAAACCACCAAGCCAGGCTAGCAAAATATTAGCTTTTGGGGCTGCCCCTAGGCCTGGTGGACAACGGACATAAGCCACCGCTATGCTTTTAGTTCACTCTCAATATTTTCTGCCAACTCAATTTAGACAATGCCCTCCAAGCCTTTGTCTACCACTAAATTTAATAATTTTAAAGACGTGCCGCGCGGGCGTTTCTCGCCTTGTTCCCATTGTCGAATAGTTGATAAGCTGGTATTTAAATATTGCGCAAATACCGACTGGCTTACCTTTTCACGTAAACGTAGTTTTTTAATTTCTTTGCTAGATAATTCTTTCACTTCTGGCAAGCACAATGCATCGAACTCCCGCAGAGTAGTAGAGTTCATTATCCCCGCTTCATATAAGCCTTTAGTCATAGAATGCGCGGTTTCTAATAAGGTTTTTTTCTTTTGTTTAGTTTGAGTTGCCATCATTCCACCTCAATTAATTCACCCTCTAATTGTACCACTAAGTGTTGCATTATTAAGATGCTGTAAGTTACATATAGTGATAATTCTCTATTTGAAAAAAGCTTTTTCCAGTTGTGCCGCTAATTCTTTAACTTCACCCACCATGCTTTCCAAAGCAATAAAAATTTGTGTGTAGCTCTCGGGCTCAAGCTGCAGATTAAAATCCGCGATACTACCTAACTCAATTAACGCATGCACACTGTTGAGTTGCTGCAGCATGGCTTCATAGCAGTCGCGTTGCGCGGCATTAATGCTGGTTTTTGATTGTGTGGCTACGGTGGCTTTCATGCTTCTTTCTCCCAATTTCAAAGTGGATTTGAAGCACCTTTTGAATAAGGTGCCTGGGTGTTTGTAGGCTGAAAAAGGACAGCTGTGCTACCTTTGCTAAACTCAGGGTACTCAATCAAGAAATCGGGCTTTATTCCGTGCAGAAAGAAGGTTTTATCTGTATTACAGATATTGCGCGCTATAAAAATGCAGATCGAACAGATGATTTAATTCGTAATAGGTTACGTAACTGCAATACTATTGAGTTTTTAGAAATTTGGGAACAGCTTAATAATACCAATTTTAATCCCGTCGAATTCGACGGGATTAGAAAAGCAGTGGGCTTAATGATGTTTGGAAAATGATTATCTATGCTGTTTTTCAATCTCTTTCTCAAGAGCATTTAATTCTTGCAAATCTCGCTCATCTGCCACTATTGCTTGTTCTGTTTTTCGTCGTGCATTAAATCGATCATAAGTTGCGCTGACTTGCTGTTCCATCTCAGCATGACTGATGGAACCTGTCATATTTAAAACAGGTCTCTCATTAAACGTAAGCAGCTTATCTAGGTTTTCGCGCCAATAAGTGAGCGTTAAATCTTTGCGTTCCTTCACTCGCAATTCTGCCGTTTCTAAAAAAATGATTGTCAGGCGGTTTAAGCTATCCACCTCGTCCAGATTAAGATAATTTTTTGCGATAGTAATATCGCCTTTACGCACGACATTTCCTTTCCAGGTTTTAAGGTTCATATTAGGAGCATTCGCATCTGCTCGCTCCACAATAATTTCAGCGGCTGTTTTTCCTGTAATGGCATAAAGCAATTTGTTTTGTGTTTCAGCAAAAAACATTTGCGTTGTTTTGTCGGTCGGATCGTAATCAGAAGATAACGCCAGTAACTCACGTACTTTTTGATAAAAGCGCAACTCTGATGTTCGTATCTCGCGGATGCGCTCGAGCAATTCATCAAAATAATCTGCCCGGCCATTTGGATTTTTAAGCCGTTCGTCATCCATGACAAAGCCTTTGACTAAGTATTCTTTAAGATGGGTATTTGCCCATTTTCTAAATTCAATGCCCCGAGGGCTACGCACACGGAAGCCAATAGCTAGCACCATATCAAGTGAATAAAATTTGACTTTGTATTGCTTACTATCAGTAGCAGTTATTAAATAATCCTTAATAACTGAATTTTCATCTAATTCTTTATCTTTCAGTAGGTTAGCTATATGTGTATTAATGTTTGGCACAGAGGTGTCAAAAAGTTCTGCCAGCTGACTTTGATTCATCCAAACGTTGCCATCTTTGGCGTAAAGAGAGACCGCGGCTTTGCCGTCTTTCGTGTGATAGATGATTAGATTTTGTTGGTTTTCAGTATTGGTCATGGTTATATTCTAATAAATAAAAAAGGACTCATAGAGTCCTTTTTTATTTATTTTGTGGAGGCGGCGGGAATTGAACCCGCGTCCGAAAATTCTCCGCCTTAGGTTCTACATGTGTAGCAGCATCAATTGTTTGATCATTTACCGCCCGATGTGCAGGGTATAAATGACGAGCTTGATAAGTTTTAGAGTGATCAACTCAAGCGTTTAATCACACGATCTTGTGAGAGATGACCATCGCTAAACATACCAGCACAAGCACTTGTATGGCGATGGACGCCTGCTGTTTTTAGGCAGCTACGCCCCAACAACTAACTAAAACTGCTTATTAGGCAGCTACAGCCATGTTGTTAGAACCAGCGTATGCATCTGAGTCGTTTGCATATACGATTTTGCAGCAAGTTTTACGGGATTAGCTAACATGCCCGACATGCCCCTTCAGTTTTGCAATCCTCGTCGAAACCAGGTCGCCCCCAAAGAGTTTGTATTATACCACAACTAGCCATTTACACTTTTGTGGTATGATTCTTGCTATGAAAAGTATTGGATTTTGGGTTTATCGCAGCTCATTATTAATCGCGATTGAAATGACTTTAGCTGCAACGTTTAGTTTATTGCTGGGCAGTTGGCTGGGGCATTATTTGAAAATTGATCAAGTGATCGTCGGTGGTTTGTGGTCGGTGATTTCGACTATTTTAGTGATTCAAGCGACTAATCAGGAAGCGTTTTCTGCGGCGTGGCTGCGTATTTTAGGTTCCTTAATCGGCGCGATTTTAGCGGGTATTTTGGTGGGCGCGTTTAGTTATCATCTGTGGGTGTTTAGTGTGGGTATTTTTATTAGCGTCATAATTTGTGCGCTGGCTAAGTTAAATAACGCGATGCGTTTAAGCTGTATTACATTTGCCATTATTTTGGTGATCGGTGAGTTAACGCCGCAGATGAATCCCTGGCTCAATAGTGCCGGGCGATTTTTAGAATCGTTGGTGGGCGTGATTATTGCCTTAATTATCGCGCTACCTTTGAAACCGGTGCGGAAAAAATTGCGCTTAGCTTATGAACTGAATACAAAATAGCCGTTTGTCGGCTGGTTCGTTTCGTTTAATGCGGGCGGGTCAAGCCCCGCCCCTACAGCGTAAGCCGCCCTTGAATCCTGTATAATGATCCCATGCTCAATTCTGAAACACATTATGCTGGTTTCTGGCTGCGCCTATGGGCCTCGGTGGTCGACACCGTTGTGGTGCTCATTATTATTTTGCCGATTTTATTTGCCGTGTATGGCGAAAATTATTTAACCTTGTCCAATGATCAACTAGGCCCCGTCAATACTCTATTAAACTGGGGATTTCCTGCTATAGGTGTTATTTTATGTTGGATTTGGCGTTCAGCGACACCCGGCAAAATGGTAATTTCCGCACAAATTGTCTGCGCCAAAACCGGCATTAAGGCGAGCATAGGGCAATCTATCATTCGTTATATTGCTTATTTTATTTCTTTAATTCCGTTTGGGTTGGGATTTTTATGGATCGCCTGGGATGATAAAAAACAAGGTTGGCACGATAAAATTGCGGGTACGGTAGTGATTCGTGATTTAGCTGATCCAAAAGCCGCGCAAAAAAGATTATGGGGTTCAGTTTTAATTATTGTAGTTATCGTGATTTTAGCGTGGTATTTTGAAGGTACTCGCCTTTCACAAGCTTTCGTTTCACAAACCGATCACAGTTTGCAACGTTATAGTAATGAAGGTTTTTCCTTCGGACAAGGCATGCCCAGCAACTTATGTTGGCAAGAAATGGATTGGCGCATTGATCACCGTTGCCATGATTTGCAATGTAAATTTGGCCAAGTATATTTTTTGAAAGCTTGTTTGGTAGCCAGTGCGACCGAGACAGCACCTGTGGGGTACGTCCGGTCGGTGTAATTTAATTAGTGCGCGCCTTTTTTGTACGCGATAATTTTTGCCAATCATTCAAAAAATACTCGTCATTCCCGCGAAAGCGGGAATCCAGGGTTTTTACAGATCAGCCAGCCTTTTTCTGGCTCCCCGCCTTCGCGGGGATGACGACTGAGTATAAAAAAATGTTGTGTACAAGTCTTTTTTTATACAATAAACAAATGCAGTAGTTGCCAACACGCCCATTCCGCCGCAAATTCGCGTGCTACGCTACCGCGGCAAAAAAAGTCTTTTTGCGCGACAAAAACAGGCTTTTTACTGCTCAGCTTAATGTGTGTGGCAACCGGCAGAGCGGCGTTTTGCCAATACTCCGTTAAGCCTGTGAAATTAATATCTGCTGCATCAGCAGTTACAAATTCTAAACGAGCACGATTACGCGCTCGCAATAGCAAAGATTGCAAAACCCCGCCGGTAGCAGTGTCAGAAATTTTTAATTTTGGTGCGGCATCACTCGCCAAATAATCCCGCAATTGTTGTGAAGCCGGAATGTTTTTTTCGCTGACTAAAAAATCGTTTAATAAAGGTTTGATGATCGCGATGCATTGTTGTAAAGCATCCGCATCGTTAGCCCATACTTTAAATTCTAAGTAGGGATATACAGCGCGATAACCAGTGCGGCAATTTAAAGGTTTTAAAACCGCATCCAATTTCGCGGCGATATCGCCTTCACTCAAGCCCATCAGCAACCAATGCAATTTGTGAAACTCGTTATTGGGCAAATGGGGCAATACATAATTTTGAAACATCGGTAAACATTCGTGCGGCGGTCCCGGCAACATGAAAATGTGTTTATTTTGCTGCTGAATAAAACAGCCATTGGCTGTACCGTGTGGATTAGGCAAAACCTTCGCACCGATAGGAAATAAAGTTTGTTGTCGATTGTGTTCGCCCACCGGGAAATTAAATTGTGTAAGCCGAGCGACGATATGCTGCCAACTGGCTGCATCGGCTACCAATTCGGTATCAATTGCTTTAGCCAACGCAAAACGTGTCACATCATCAGAGGTTGGTCCCAGCCCGCCGGTGATGATAATCACATCGTGATTTTTTAAACTAGAATGAATAGCGCTTGTGATCGCGACCAAATTATCCGGCACCATCAGGTGTTGTTTAATTTCTAGCCCACGACCCACCAATTCGCGTGCCATGGCCGGTCCATTAGTGTTGAGCACATCGCCATCGCTAATTTCATCGCCGGTGGTGACGAAAGCGACGGTTTTTATTGGGTTTGTCATAGTCGGTTAAACCTCTAAAAGTGCTATAATAACTCGTGTGAGTTACCGAGTAATTGAAGCTATTATACACAATGGGCAAATCATACCAACTGAGCCTTTAGAAATGAAGGAGGACGAACGTTCTTCGTTAATAAAATTAGATGCCGTTGCAAAACCATCTATTCGGCAAATACAGTTGCAAGCCTTATAAAGCTTCACGTGGTAAATTTAAAGGGCAACTCAGCAGTGTAGATGAATTTATTGCTCGTAAGCAAGAAGGTAATATAAAATCTACCTTTGTACACGACAACTTTTAATACTCTGTCGTCATTCCCGCGTAGGCGGGAATCCAGATCCAAAATAAGCTTATTTCAACTTGTTTTTTGCTAAAAATAGCAAAAAATAGTTATTGGAAATAAAATAAATTAACGCTGGATTCCCGCCTACGCGGGAATGACGAGTGTTTTTTGAATAGTTGGCAATTGTGTCAAGTACAAAGAAAATTTACATGAGACTTTACGCATGCTCCAAATCCGTGGTGAAATTGCTTATTCTGATTTCCGCTTAAAAAAATTATTACACACTGTAAAATCTCACTTGCCAAGTGTCACTCATCTGCATGCTGAGCATGTGCACTTTGTCGATGTGGCAGAGCGCCTCGATCCAAAACAATATGATTTATTGCACCGCATTTTAGTGCCGAGTAAATTGAGTGTGCCCAAAGGGCAATTATTATTAGTGGTGCCGCGCCCTGGCACCATTTCACCCTGGTCTTCTAAAGCTACCGACATTTTAAAAATTTCTGGTTTGCACGGCGTGCGGCGTATTGAGCGTGGCACCGCGTTTTATGTGCAAGCCGAATCTCCTTTAAGCGCAGAAGCATTACACAGCATCAAACCTTTATTACACGATCGCATGATCGAAGCGGTATTAGATTCTTTAGTGGATGCCAGTTGTTTATTTAAAGCCACCGACCCAAAACCCTTGCAAACGATTGACATATTAAACGAGGGACGCGATGCCTTGGTAAAAATAAATCACGACTTAGGTTTGGCACTGAGTACCGATGAAATCGATTATTTATTAGAACAGTTTACTGCGTTAAAACGTAATCCTACTGATGTTGAACTCATGATGTTCGCGCAAGCCAATTCCGAACATTGTCGCCATAAAATTTTTAATGCCAGTTGGACCATTGACGGCAAGCCGCAAGAAAAATCTTTATTTGCCATGATTCGCAATACCTATCAAGCGCATCCGGAGGGCATTTTGTCGGCTTATTCTGACAATGCTGCGGTTATGACTGGGCCTACCGCCATGCGTTTTTTTCCAACTTCCGAACATAAAGAATATTTTTATGCACACGAACCTGTGCACATCATGATCAAAGTTGAAACCCATAATCATCCCACCGCGATTGCGCCACTGCCAGGCGCTGCCACCAGTTCAGGCGGTGAAATTCGCGATGAAGGTGCGACGGGGCGGGGTGCTAAACCGAAAGCCGGTTCCTGTGGTTTTAGCGTATCGAATTTACAAATTCCCGATTTTATTCAGCCTTGGGAACATGATTACGGCAAACCCGATCGCATTGCTTCGCCTCTCACCATCATGTTAGACGCACCAATTGGCTCGGCTGCGTTTAACAATGAATTTGGTCGACCCAATTTATGTGGTTATTTCCGCACCTACGAACAAACTTTTAATGACCAAGTGTATGGTTATCACAAACCTATCATGACTGCCGGTGGTTACGGCAATATCCGTGCTGAGCATGTTAAAAAAGTAGCCATTCCTGCCGGGGCTTACATCATCGTGTTAGGGGGGCCCGCGATGCGTATCGGTTTAGGCGGCGGTGCGGCGTCCTCAATGAGCAGCGGAGTAGGAAAAGCGGAACTCGATTTTGCCTCGGTGCAACGTCATAACCCAGAAATGCAGCGCCGCTGTCAGGAAGTGATCGATGCGTGTTGGGCTTTGGGCAAAAAGAATCCTATTGTTTCGATTCACGATGTGGGGGCAGGGGGATTATCCAACGCAGTGCCGGAAATTATTCGCGATTGTGAACGCGGCGGCAAATTTGCCCTGCGCGAAATTCCCAATGCCGAAAGCAATATGACGCCGATGGAAATTTGGTGCAATGAATCGCAAGAGCGATATGTGCTGGCCATCGCAAAAGCACAGTTAGAAAATTTTCAACACATCGCTGAGCGTGAACGCGCGCCCTTTGCCGTGATTGGTGAAGCCACGGAAAAACAGTTATTAAACTTGCACGATGATTATTTCATGAATAATCCCATCGATTTGCCGATGGATGTGTTGTTCGGTAAACCACCCAAAATGCAGCGTGATGTGGTTGCAAAAATTCTCAATTTAAAAGCGTTTGATAACACGCAAATTGATTTAGCGGACGCGATTAAACGCGTCTTGCAACATCCCACCGTTGCCGATAAAAAGTTTTTGATCACCATTGGCGATCGCTCGATTACCGGCATGGTCTGTCGCGATCAATTGGTCGGTCCCTGGCAAGTGGCGGTCGCCGATGTTGCCGTGACCACCAGCAGCTTCCAAGGCTTTAATGGTGAAGCGATGGCGATGGGCGAGCGCACGCCCTTGGCAGTCACTAATGCACCGGCGAGCGCCCGCATGGCAGTCGGCGAAGCATTGACCAACATTTTAGCCGCCGATATTAATGCCTTGAGCGATATTAAATTATCCGCCAACTGGATGGCAGCCGCAGGACAGGCTGGCCAAGATGCCGCCTTGTACGCTGCCGTTAAAACCGTCGGGATGGAATTTTGCCCCGCCTTAGGCTTGACGATTCCCGTCGGCAAAGATTCGATGTCGATGCATACCGCATGGAACGATGAGGGCGTTGACAAAGCGGTGACTTCACCGGTCTCGTTAATTATTTCTGCTTTTGCAACGCTGCCGGATGTGCGCCACACTTTAACGCCACAATTGCGTACTGACCAAGGCGAAACCGAATTATGGTTACTCGATTTGGGGCAGGGTAAAAACCGTTTAGGCGGCTCCATTTTAGCCCAAGTGTTTGGCCAATTTGGCGAAGCCGTGCCGGATTGTGAAGACCCAGAATTGCTAAAAAGTTTCTTTCATGCCTTACAAACTTTGCGTCGCGAAGGCTTGGTTTTGGCTTACCACGATCGCTCGGACGGTGGCCTCCTGGCCACGCTGTGCGAGATGGCGTTTGCGGGACATGTGGGATTAGACATATTGATCCCCCCCTTTCGTAAAGGGGGGGCAGAGCCTGTCCCCGCGAAGGCGGGGAGGGGATTTTCGGGCGGGTCAAGCCCCGCCCCTACAGCTTTTTTATTCAATGAAGAACTCGGTGCCGTGATCCAAATCCCAGTTTCTCAAAGCGCCAAAGTAAAAGTTGTTTTAGAAAAAAATAATGTTCAATATCAAAAAGTTGCAGAATTAAATTCAAGTGATGAAGTAATTATAAAAGAGGGCAAGGAAGTCGTCTTCACAGCGGCACGAGCTAACTTGCAACAAGCTTGGTCGGAAACCAGTTACCGCATCCAAGCCCTGCGCGATAATCCCGCTTGTGCCGAACAAGAGTTTGCCGCTATCAAGCAAAATGATCCGGGCTTGCATGCCAAACTCACTTTCAAGCCTCACAACTCACAACCCACAACCCACAACCGACCAAAGGTCGCCATCCTCCGCGAACAAGGCGTCAACGGCCACCTCGAAATGGCAGCCGCGTTTGACCGCGCTGGTTTCACCGGCGTTGATGTCCACATGAGTGATATTCTGCAAGAACGGGTGAGCCTCAAAGATTTTGTCGGGCTAGCGGCTTGCGGCGGCTTTTCCTATGGCGACGTCTTAGGCGCTGGCAGCGGCTGGGCCAATTCCATTTTATACAATGCGCATGCCTTGGCAGAATTCAAAGCCTTCTTTGCCCGACCTGATACGTTTAGTTTAGGCGTGTGCAATGGTTGCCAAATGCTTTCACAACTTAAAGATATAATTCCGGGCGCGGATGGTTGGCCGCGCTTTTTGCGTAATCGTTCGGAACAATTTGAAGCGCGAGTGGCGCTCGTCAAAATTGAATCATCGCCGTCGATCTTTTTTGCTGGTATGGAAGGTTCTATTTTCCCGGTGCCAGTTGCACACGGTGAAGGTTTTGCGAAGTTTGCCAATGCGCAAGATCAAAGTAAAGCGCAAGTGGCGATGCGTTATATTGATCATCACGATCAAGTCACCGAACAATATCCTTTCAATCCCAATGGCAGCCCGCAAGGTATCACTGCGCTTACAACAGCTGACGGCCGCGCCACCATTTTAATGCCGCATCCCGAACGGGTGTTTCGCAGCATCACCAATTCTTGGTACCCAGCGGATTGGTCAGAAGCAGGGCCTACGATGCAAATGTTTAACAATGCAAGAAAGTGGGTAGGTTAGAAAAGTAGCACAAAAGAGCGGTGCGATGATTGGTTTGCAGCTTACTTAAGCGCAATTCTACAGCGTGACATTCGGGATTACGCTAATATGGAAAGCTGAGTAAATTTTGCTTTTTCAAAAAAATCTTCTATCCTCTATACCCATAACATTTCTAGGAAAAAACATGTCCACATTTGCCCTCATTGAAAAATCCAAACACGCTGTGCCCTTAATTCCGGTGCAAGCCAAGCAGTATGCTAAATGGTTAGCCGGACAACCTAAAGCGGTACAAGCGTGGTTGAATGCACAGCAATTTAAAGGCGAACCAGCAACCTTTTGCGTTATGCCAAATGAGCAGGGTCAGCTGAGCCAAGTCATCGTTGGGATAGCCGAGGAGCCTGATTTATTTGCTTTGGCGCATTTACCTAAACAATTGCCGGAAGGTGATTACACTCTCGAAGATAAACATAAACTGTTGCACAAAGTACCGGTGGAGCAAGGTTGGGGTTTGGCGGCGTATCAATTTACCCGTTATAAAAAAGCTAAACGTGCCCCTGCAAAATTAGTGTGGTGCAAACACAGCGATAAAAAACTCATTGAAAATATTTTAGCAGCGACCTATTTAGTGCGTGAACTGATTGAAACACCCGCTGAAGATATGGCACCCAGTGATTTAGCCAAAGCCGCCCAAAAAGTTGCCAAACAATTTGGTGCAAGCGTGAAATTAATTGTCGGCGATGCTTTACTGAAAGCAAATTATCCTACTATTCACGCGGTAGGACGTGCTTGTACTAAACCCTCGCAGTTAATCGATTTGTGTTGGGGCAAAGCCAAACATAAAAAAATTACGCTGGTGGGCAAGGGCGTGTGTTTTGATACCGGTGGTTTAGATTTAAAACCCGCTGAAGGCATGCTCAGTATGAAAAAAGATATGGGTGGCGCCGCGCACGTATTGGGGTTGGCGCAATTAATCATGGCGATGAATTTACCCGTGTGTTTGCGAGTGTTAATTCCAGCGGTGGAAAATTCGGTGGCGGGCAATGCATTTCACCCCGGTGATGTGATTAAAACTCGTAAAGGGTTAACAGTTGAGGTGGGTAATACCGATGCGGAAGGGCGTTTAATTTTGTGCGATGCGTTGGCTGAAGCGGTGACAGAAAAACCGGATTTACTGCTGGATTTTGCGACCTTAACGGGCGCCGCACGCGTTGCTTTAGGCACTGAGGTGGGCGCTTTATTTACTAATA
>JABDGN010000032.1:227-18693 GCA_013285995.1 Gammaproteobacteria bacterium | reverse complement strand
TTATAGGGGGTAGCACAGGTTTGATTTATTTTAAACAAAGCCAAGCCATTACAAAAAATATGCACCTTTCCCCCACGCAAATTTTAGCAGTGCGTTTTTATTTGACGATACTTGTTATGCTAATTATGTTGCCGAAAGGCAGTTTGACTCTTTATACGACCACCAGCAATTTATTACATTTAGTGCTGCTGGCCTTTTTAAGTTTAATTATGCCACTTTTTTGTATGCAAAAGGCTTTAGAACAGATAAGCTCTGAGCAAAGCGCTATTGCTATTAGTATTTGTCCAACAGTGATTGCAATTTTAGAAGAACTGGTTTTTAAAGATATCCAACTGCAATATCTGATTATTTATTTATTATATGCGGGAATTATTTTAGCTTCTTATTTAGTCAAAAACACAAACCTTTTACAGCATCAAATTAAAAATCCTGCCATCAAAATCGAAACTAATAGCATCAAGTAAGAAGTGCTTTAGGCTTGAGCAACGCTTGGTGGTGGTGGTGTGTCATCCTTCCGCATCGGCATTTTGTCATCTTTACTGCGGAAAGTGATGCGGCATTTGCTTAAGTCATAAGGAGAAATTTCCACCATCACGCGATCGCCCGGTAAAATACGAATATAATTCTTACGCATTTTTCCCGAGATGTGGCCGAGGATGATGTGTTCTTTGGTGTCTTTTTCGCTGATCGGATCTAACTTAACGCGAAACATAGCGTTAGGCAATTTATCAAGGATGGTGCCCGTCATTTCAATATGATCTTTTTCCTTTACTTGCGCTTCGCGTTTGTCTTTTTTGAGTTTCGATTGCGCTTTCTGGTCGTCGCGTTTTGATTTGAATGCCATGTTTTACCTGAGGGTTAAATTTGTAGGTGCTATTCTATTCAATACTGGGGTAAGAAGCAAACACTTCTTTCACCGCTTCTACCACCACATCAATTTGTTCTTGCGTAATGATAAGAGGTGGCGCAAAGCGAATCACCGTGTGGTGCGTATCTTTGGCTAAAATGCCTTGTTTCATTAATTTTAAGCAAATATCTCGGGCGGCGACTTTTTCAGGGTGAACTTCCAAGCCAATAAATAAGCCTTTGCCACGCACTTCTTTAATTAAGGGACTACCGATTCTTTTGAGTGCCGCTAAAAAATAAGCGCCCAATTTAGCAGAGCGTTCCACCAAACCTTGCTGTTCTAACAAGCGTAAAGCTTCTAAACCGACCGTCGCAGCTAAAGCATTGCCTCCAAACGTACTGCCATGGTCCCCGGGCTGAAACACATTCATCACTTCATTACTGCTTAAAAATAAAGAGACTGGCAAAATACCGCCCCCTAAAGCTTTACCTAAAATAAGGCCGTCAGGACGTACATTTTCATGCTGACAGGCTAGCAATTTACCGGTGCGGCCTAAGCCAGTTTGAATTTCATCGGCGATGAATAGCACATTATGTTGCTGACAAATTTCCGCACAATGCTGCAGGTAACCAGCAGGTGGAAATATAATTCCGGCTTCGCCTTGACAAGGTTCTAGCAAAAATGCCGCGGTATTTTGAGTGATGGCGGCTTCCAGCGCAGCGGCATCACCATAAGGGATAGTTTTAAAACCGGCTGGGAAAGGGCCGAAACCATCGCGATATTGTGCTTCAGTCGACATGCCAACGATCGCAATGGTGCGCCCATGAAAATTATTTTGGCAAACAATAATTTCTGCTTGCTCAGGTGCTACCCCTTTTACTTTATAAGCCCATTTACGTGCGGCTTTTAAAGCGGTTTCCACGGCTTCAGCGCCCGTGTTCATCGGCAAGGCGCGATCTTGTTCGAACATTTCGCAGGCTTTTTCTAAAAAAGGGCCTAATTTATCGCTGTAAAAAGCCCGTGATACCAAATTTAATTGATTAGCTTGTTGCGTTAACGCACGCACCAAACGTGGATTACTATGACCAAAACTGATGGCTGAATAAGCACTCATCATGTCGAGATAACGCTTGCCATCGAGGTCCCACAGATAAACCCCTTCACCACGGGCTAACACAACCGGTAAAGGATGATAATTATGCGCACCATAGCGCTCTTCTAATTCGATGAAATGACTTGTCATGCTTGACCGTTTCCAACATTCTAGTTAAGATGGCAGAGTATACTACAGAAATTCAATGATAATGAAAAACACCAATGTAAATTTATATGGTTTTGCTTCTGGCATCGCTGCCAACGATCCCAATTGCGGATTAGGCCCACTCTATCTTTATTACCATCCAGAAATTTTAGCGAGCTTGCCATTTGCAATGCATTGGGAAAAAATGCTGATGGCCGTGAGTAACACCCGTGGTAAAGATGTGTTGCCTGAGCTTACTAAAATTTCGGCTCAACTGGCGGCTTACACCCAAAAAGCCGTGCAAGCAAAAGAAGCGTTCTGTGTTATAGGTGGCGATCACTCTTCTGCAATTGGAGCATGGGGTGGTGTCCTCAATGCGTTAAAACCAAATGAATCGTTGGGTTTAATTTGGGTCGATGCGCATATGGATAGCCATACACCGACGACCACTATTACTGACAATATCCATGGCATGCCGCTGGCGCATTTGCTGGGGCAAGGTTTTTCTGAGCTAGGCGCGTTATTTAGCGCTAAAAAATTGCGCCCCGAGCATGTTTGCTTGATTGGCATTCGTAGTTATGAAGCCGCTGAGGCAAAATTTTTGCAAAACTTGAATGTCAAAGTTATTTTTAGTGACGAAGCACACGCACGTGGTATAGGGGCCGTTATGCAAGAAGCTTTGACTCATGTGCAAACAGCATCCCATATTGGACTCACCATTGATTTAGACGCTTTTGATCCAAGCGATGCGCCTGGAGTAGGGTGCCCTGAAAAAGGTGGTATTGTGGCAGGCGAATTTCTTGCCGCTGTAAAGAGCTTGCCTCAACTGCGTAATTTAGTGGGTTTAGAAATTACGGAATATAATCCGCTGCGCGATGTCGATGCTAAAACGGCGTATTTGATTAGGGATTTGCTCCAAGCTGTTTTTTAGTAATTTTTAAAAAGCAATCGTCATTCCCGCGAAAGCGGGAATCCAGGCATTTTTTAATGCTGGGTCCCCGCTTTCGCGGGGATAATACCTGGATCCCGGATAATTGCTGCGCAATTTCCGGGATGACATTACAGAGCATCTAAATACTTTTCCGCATCCAAGGCTGCCATACAACCGGTTCCCGCTGACGTCACCGCTTGTCGATAGACATGATCCATCACATCGCCAGCGGCAAACACGCCTTCAATATTTGTCGCCGTAGCATTGCCTTCCAAACCGCCTTTCACTTTAATATAACCGTTGGCCATATCGATTTGATCCTTAAAAATAGCGGTATTAGGCTCATGGCCAATCGCAATGAAGACACCTTCCAACTCTAAAGTTTTATCATTATTATTTTGCGCGTGTTTAATGCGTAAACCGGTTACGCCACTCTTATCACCTAACACTTCATCCACCACGTGATTCCATTCCACTTTAATATTGGGTTTTTTCAGCAATTGATCGATGAGAATTTTTTCGCTGCGAAATTTATCACGCCGATGCACCACCGTTACTTCACTGGCGAGATTTGATAAATACAATGCTTCTTCGACAGCGGTATTGCCACCACCCACCACTGCAACTTTTTTATTGCGATAAAAAAAGCCATCACAAGTTGCACACGCAGAAACGCCGCGCCCCATAAATTTGCTTTCTGAATCGAGACCTAAATATTTAGCGCTGGCACCGGTGGCGATGATTAAGGCATCGCAGGTGTAGTCGCCATTGTCACCTTGCAAAACAAAAGGTTTCTGTTTTAATTGCGCGGTATGAATATGATCATCAATAATTTGTGTGCCAAATCGCTCAGCGTGCTTACGCATGCGTTCCATCAATTCCGGGCCTTGCACGCCTTGATCATCGCCGGGCCAATTATCGACATCAGTCGTAATAGTTAGCTGACCGCCGGGTTGCTGGCCAGCAATAATCACTGGGTTTAAATTCGCACGGGCTGCGTAAACGGCTGCGGTATAGCCGGCGGGGCCGGAGCCTAGAATTAAGAGTTTGAAGTGTTGTGTATTGCTCATCTTTTTGCTTCTGAATTGAGGGAAAGGGTGGTATTATATACTTATTCCGTATTATTTTCGATTTTTGCCGTCATTCCCGCGAAAGCGGGAATCCAGGCGTAAGCAAGAGATGCCTGGATCCCGGATAATTACTGCGCAATTTCCGGGATGACGATGACGTTAATTATGAAACAAGCCAAATCGACTCAACCTTCACTCCCAGCTAAACTAAGCGCACAAGTGCGTCGCCATCTATTAGAAGGTTTGTTAATTTTACTGGCTGCCATCGCCATTTTTTTACTATTGTCTTTAGTCACTTATCACCAAACTGATCCGGGTTGGTCCAGTAGTGGTGATTTAGGTCCCGTGCAAAATGCCGGCGGTAAAGTGGGGGCTTGGATTGCCGATGTGATTTTATATCTGTTTGGCTATCTCGCGTATTTATTTCCCCTCATGCTGGTTTATGGCGGCTGGCTCATCTTTCACCGTAGTCATGAAGAGAGGCCTGATCGCTATACTTTAGGCATTCGGATTTTTGGTTTCGTGTTGCTCATGTTGGGTGCTTGCAGTTTGTTTAGTTTACATGTGAGTAGCTCAACCCATTATTTGCCTTACAGTGCGGGCGGGATCATCGGCACTGAATCAGGCAATTATTTTTTACGAATATTTAATAATCTCGGCAGTGGCTTATTATTGCTGGCGTTGGTTTTAATTGGTTTTACCTTAGCCACTGGTTTATCGTGGCTGAAAGTTATGGATTGGATGGGCCATTATGCTTGGATTTTTGCAAGCTGGGTGTGGCAAAAAATCAAGGACTTCAAGCAAGCCAAAGCTCTTGCCGCGCAAGGTGATCTCTTCATTGCGAAACACCCTATTGAACCCACTTTAAATCGCGAAGTTAAACCTTTAATTGCAGAGCCTACGCCGTTTACCATCAAGCCCAGTTTGCGCGCGGAAAAAGAGCGGCAGGGCAAATTGTTTGAAAATTTAGAATTTAGTGGTTTGCCACCTTTATCTTTGTTAGAAAAACCACCCGAACAAAAAAATATGGGGTACTCAAAAGAAACTTTAGAAAAGTTGTCGCGCTTGGTCGAAACTAAATTGGGTGAGTTTGGTATTGTTGCGGAAGTGGTCGCTGTCTATCCAGGGCCGGTGATCACGCGGTTTGAATTAGCATTGGCTGCAGGTACCAAAGCCAGCCGTTTGACCAGTCTATCGCGTGATTTAGCCCGCGCTTTGTCGGTGGTGAGTGTCCGCATTGTGGAAGTGATCCCGGGTAAATCGTATGTCGGTTTAGAAATTCCCAATGAAAAACGCGAAATTATTTATTTCAGCGAAATCGTTGCCTCAGAAGCGTATGATGCTGCAAAATCTTCCTTAAGCTTGGCAATTGGCAAAGATATTGGTGGTAATCCGTATGTAGTTGATCTCGCAAAAATGCCGCATTTATTAGTGGCAGGGACTACTGGCTCGGGTAAATCGGTGGGTCTTAACGCGATGTTGCTCAGCATTTTATACAAGAGTACGCCCGATGCCGTGCGGCTGATTATGATTGATCCAAAAATGTTAGAGCTCTCTATTTATGACGGCATTCCGCATTTATTGACGCCTGTCATCACCGACATGAAAGAAGCGGCCAATGCTTTGCGCTGGGCGATTGGTGAAATGGATCGACGTTATCGCTTAATGGCGGCCTTAGGCGTACGCAATTTAGCGGGCTACAATGCCAAAGTGAATGAAGGCATTAGCAACAAACAACCCTTGCTGGATCCGTTTTGGCCGAAAGATAATGCGACCCCTGCGCCGGATCTCGAAGTGTTGCCCAACATTGTGATTTTAGTGGATGAGTTTGCCGACATGATGATGGTGGTCGGCAAAAAAGTCGAAGAACTTATTGCACGTCTCGCGCAAAAAGCGCGCGCAGCAGGGATTCACTTAATCGTTGCGACGCAACGCCCTTCGGTTGATGTGATCACCGGTTTAATCAAAGCCAATATTCCCACGCGCATCGCGTTTCAAGTCGCCTCGCGGATTGATTCACGCACGATTTTAGATCAACAAGGTGCGGAACAATTGCTCGGTAATGGCGATATGTTGTATATGGCAACCGGTACTGAACCGGTACGCGTGCACGGTGCCTTTGTTAGCGATCAAGAAGTGCATAATGTGGTGAGCTTTTTGAAACAACAAGGGGAGCCCAATTATCTCAACGAAATTTTAGAAGGTGATAGTGAAATTGGCGACAATGGCATGCCAGTCGAGCGCAGCGAAGGCAATGCCGATGAGATTGATCCTTTATTTGATGAAGCGGTGGCGATTGTCGCGCAAAGTCGCCGTGCTTCGATTTCTAACGTACAACGCCGTTTGAAAATTGGTTACAATCGCGCTGCGCGCATTCTTGAACAAATGGAAGCCCAAGGCATGGTGAGCGCAATGGAATCTAATGGCTCGCGCGAAGTGCTGTTACCACCGCGGAGTGAAGAGTAAATCTCTTAAGAATCATCGGCAGGAAAACGTGCCATATTGCTTAAATTAATAGTTGAGCTTTTAGTTGGCATTTGGTCTACATAAAAAATAACAAATTTTGATTTATCAGCCAGCGATTGCAGATTAGTATCTTCAGGATATTGTCTAAACAATGGCAAGAAAACTGAACCACCGATCACAGCACGATATACTGTCATCGAATCACTTGCTGCAGGTCGCAGCCCCCAAATATTTTGGTAAGTCATGGCTTGAATAGACCAACCCCATTTATAATTGCCGGTATATAAAAAAACATGGCCTGAAATATAAACCATCGTTACCAGTTTGTGACCATTTTGAATTAAATAGGCGATGCGCTGATTCATTGATGCGTTAGTTTCATCAACCACTTTACCTGCACTAGGTTGATCCGCGGAATTGCGAGGTAACCATACCCCAAATGGCGCAAATAAACTTTTCATTTCGGCTGAGCAATCGTTGTAATAGTACATATTGCCCCAACCATAAGGACGACCTTGCAGAGATTGCATAATGAGCCCCATATTATGCGATGTAGCTGCGAATGGCATGATAACACTGGTGTTGTCAGGGATAGTTGCAGTAGCAATTTGTGCATTGCCTGCTGGATCACGGATGGGTACAAAAATTTGATTAGTAGAACTGCCTGGAAAAACGGAGCCTACATAGGCATCAAATAAATATTGACCATTGCTATTGCTGACTTTGGTGGCAGTTTGAGTCACAGCAATCAGTTGAGCAGCATCATCTTGCCAGGTTGAAATAAAATCATCGCTGGCCTTTGCAATTTGATTATCAGGTACCCAAGCAAAAAAACTTGAAGTGAGCACTAAATCCCATTTGCCATCCAGCGTAGTTCCTAATACATAAAGTGGTTCGCCCGCCCAAATCACTGACAATTGTAAGTTATCAAACGGATAACCTTGACCACCGAAAGTATAACTTTGAAAACCAGGATCGTTAGTGGGTAACATACGACCTAATAAGTTTTGCGTGGCGATGGCACGATTGGCATCGCTATAAAATAAGTTGGCAAACTGGTTCAAGTTCATATCATTAGTAATAGAACTCAACCAATTTCCTGGACCACCTGCTAGATCATAAGCATGGAAATTTTCGGCATATTGAATAAGTTCCGGATTATTTTGATTAGCTGGGTTATTAAATGTTCCAATCACACCTTCTTCTTGTTGCTGAACAGTAGAACCCGTTTGAGGATGAAGAATTTGGTTTACATAATCAGGGCTCCAGGGAGATTGATCCCCCAACAAATGACTTTTGAAATCTGCATAACGCAAAGCTTGTTGGCTGGCACTGATCAAAGGAGTGGTATTGTCATTAACATTTACCCAGCTGGCAACTCTTTGATCATAATTTTGAATCGGGAAGATATGCACCATATCTTCTGCAATGCCCTTACTTCCCCACAATATTAATGACAGGCTCAACACTAAATAAAAGTTAAACTTTTTTAAGTAATTGTTCATAAGTTTCTCCTGATGAGGAAGTTGGATATAACAGTATTTGCTTATTTTCTTATAAACATTGATAAAAATCAAGAATTGAACTATTGTGCTACGAATCCCTGTGCAACATCGCTTAAGAAATTATTTTAAAATTTCTTCCATCGCATAAATTTGTTGCTGCAAATTTTGGATTTGCTCTTGCCAGTAATGCGGTGTGTTAAACCAAGGGAAATGCCGTGGAAAAGCCGGGTCTTCCCAACGTTTAGCGAGCCAGCCGGAATACATGAGTTGTCGCAGCGTACGCAGTGCTTCAATTAAATGCAGCTCACGAAAATTGAAATCGTGAAAATCTTGATAGCCTTCTAAAACAGTGTCTAATTGCGAGCGTTGCTGATGTTTATCGCCCGATAGTAACATCCAAATATCTTGCATAGCGGGTGCCATCACGCAATCATCTAAATCCACAATATGCGGGCCTTGCCCATCCCACAACACGTTGCCCGGGTGAATGTCGCCATGCACACGGATATTTTTAATGGGGCTGGCTCGCTTAAAACATTCACCGATTTTTTGCAAAGCAGTTTCAACAACGGAACAGTAGTTTTTTTTCAGTGAGTCCGGAATAAAATTTTTTTCCAACACAAATTGATAGGCATTGATACCATGGGTTTGGATATTGAGGGTAGGGCGATGTTGAAAATCACGCGTTGCACTTACCGCATGCATGCGACCAATAAAGCGCCCCATCCATTCCAATTGTTCTAAATTATCTAATTCCAACGCCCGTCCACCCCAACGCGTGAATAAAGCAAAACGATAACCCTGATAGTCATGCAAGGTTTTCTGCTCGCTATTTTTAAGTGGCGCAATCACCGGAATTTCCTGCGCTACTAATTCATCAGAGAATTGATGCTCTTCCAAAATGCAGGCATCGGTCCAACGTTCGGGCCGATAAAATTTTGCAATTAAGGGTGAGCCTTCTTCAATGCCTACTTGATAAACCCGATTTTCATAACTGTTTAAAGCCAGCAAACTGCCATTGCAGACAAAGCCAACGCTTTCGACCGCATCTAAAATTAAATCGGGTGTTAAATTAACATAAGGAGTTGCGTGGTTTGAATTCATGTGCTGCGGCCCAGGGTTTTTAGAATTAATAAAATAAATAAAGGAATGACAATAAAAATAATCGCCAGTGGAATTTGGCTGGTTTCATGCAGCAAAGATACCGCTGCTGTGGCGATAGCACCGACTAAAACTTGTCCGCAGACAAAGATAGCGCTGGCACTGCCGATAGCTTGTTTAATGGCCAGCATCGCCGCAGCAGAAGAATTAGATAGCGTGAAATTAGCACCCATTATGAAAATAATGAGCGGCAATAAAATCGCCCATGTAGTGATAAATCCTAATACACCAAGTAATAACATAAGACATGAACCCACTAACATAAGGCTAATCCCGATATGCAACATGCGAGAGATACCTTGTTTGATGACGCAGCGTGTATTGATGAAACTGGCAGTAAATACTGAGCCGGCGACAGCAAGGCTGGTCCAACCAAATTGCACCGGACTTAAGTGCAACGTGTTTTGAAATAGAAACGGCGAAACTGTTAAGTAAACATACACACTGGCCATCGTACAACAGACTGCAATCAGATACGCAGCAAATATTTTATTACTTAATACCCGCCAATAATTTTTTGCTAATTCTTTGCTGTGCATCGCATGCGGGTTAAGTGTTTTATTGGTTTCTGGTAAATACGCATAAAGTAACAGCCACATGCAGGCAGTGAAAATAAATAAAGCAATAAAATTGCCCCGCCAACTAAAATGCACTTGAATATAACCGCCGATAATAGGGACAGCAGCAAGCGTCACCACCGACGCCATGCCTAAATAAGAACCTAATTGCGCGAGTTTTGCTCCTTGGTAAAGATCTCGTAGCATTGTTCTACCGACTGCAGTGCACGCGCCCAAACCCAAGCCTTGCAATACGCGTCCACCTAATAATAATCCAATCGACGGACTCAACACACACATTAAATTGCCCAGTAAACCAATGCTTACACCGATTAAAATAACCTTGCGACGCCCCTCTCGATCCGATAAAGGACCATAAATCACCGCACCAGTCGCCAAGCCCAACATATACAGCGACAGCGTTAATTGCACCGAGGCTTTGGAAGCTGCCAAGGCTTGCGTCATGGCTGGCAATGACGGCAAATAAATATCCGTCGCCACTTGCGAAAGCGTGGTGATAAAAATGATTAACAAGAAAAAAATAGGCCGCAGCTGGAAAGTAAGGTGGGTAGAAGTAGGCATCGTTCGCTAGTATTGTATACTTTTTGCGATTTTTAGACTAGCTATGACTAAGAAGCGCCTCTAAATTTTAAAATATGTCATTCCCGCGAAAGCGGGAATCCAGGCTGGCTGGCTGACGACAAATTTTTGCAGCAAAATTAAACCTGGACCGTATGTAGGGCATGGAAAAAAGCTTAGAAAAAATTCACTTGCCTCAAGGGCTGGAATTGTCTACAATGACCGTCCTTTCTAAAGCTGGTGTAGCTCAGTCGGTAGAGCAGCTGATTTGTAATCAGCCGGTCGGGGGTTCGAATCCGTCCACCAGCTCCATTAAATCAATGGCTTACGTATCTATCCTTTCGGCGGTTTCTAAAAAAGCTACCTATGAGCTACCTTAGAAATCAAAAGGCATTATATTCCATCAATAGATAAAATGCTAATTCAGTATGCTTGAGGTTTACAATCAGGCTTATTTCGTAATTAAACTACTGCACTCTCTCCACCGATCTCATAGGAAAAAAGTATGAACAAAGGGTATTTGCTTTCACGCATAACCGATTGTCATCAGTGGCCCTTTCGGGAAAAAAAAGTAAGTGACTTTTTAATTAGCAGTGAAGAGCATGGCTTTAGCTATATTGTAAAAAACGGATATCCACATTTTTGTGCTATTGTTTCAAAATCCTCTTATGGTGCCGATGAAAGTGTAGAGTTTATAGGAACAGGTTGTTTGTTTGGGTCTGGGCTAATTTTGACGGCAAGACATTGTTATGATCACCATTTGCCCAGAGAAATTTACGCACGTTTTTTTAAATATAATACTAATGCACAAAACCAAGATCTTGTAGTTAATGAAAATTATTGGGATGTCCCGATCAAAAAAGCTTATAGCACACCTACCTCTTCAGAAATTATTTTATTAGAGTTGTTAGAAGTTATGCCGCCAGCTCAAGGCCCAAACTTTAATTTTTTTAATTTGCAACCAAGCATCCAATTTAATCATTTTCTAGCTTTCATTCATCCAGGAACTTATTTAATATTTCATTTCGTTTATGGCGCATATTGTGTTACTTCAGGCCCATTAGATTCTTCAAATTATTCGCAACAAACGAGACAAATAAGATCTGATTTTTTTATACTTTCTCCTGGTTCATCAGGAGCTATTATTTTTTGGCGGGAATATAATTCTGCTGTTACAAAGCTTAGCGTATGCCTTTGCAAGAGAAAGACGGATGGTGACACAGAAATAGATTTAATTGAGTGCCCTGATTTTTCAAAGGCAAAACTTTTACCTTTTATTCGAACTCGTCCTGCACCCGCTTTTGGTGAAATAAATTTTACGCAATACAACCAACAAATTGAACAATTTTTTTTCAAAGGATTACGTGAAAATGGAGAAGATAAAAAAGCTATCCGTAAATTTTTGGTGGATTTAAAAAAAGCCATAAAAACACTCAGCATTGAAAGACCAAATTTCAACTGTAATTCTTATATTGATACCCATCAACCCCAGCATCTCTTTGGTAATAGTAGAGGCAAATCCTATTTCTTAAAAGAAATCGGCTTGGATTTAATAAAAATATTAGCTTATTGTGCAAATAAAATGGTCAGTGAATTTGTACAAAAGGATCCAGTTTTTAAAGAGCATGAAAAACAATCTTCTTCGGCTATAGGACTCAAAAAAACAGCTAACTTTGTGGTTGATCTAGGATTCAATATAGGCGTTGATATTGATACAAGAAGACATACTAGCCATATACAACTTCAGGGGTTTGGAGGAAAAGATTATCATATTTTTCCCAAAGATATTTCTATTGGCTGTCCTAAAAACACGTATGTAATTGACGCCAGAGAAATACTAAAGGAGTGTGACCTCCTTTTTATGTCATCTCCTCCGCAACTAAATACTCTTCAAACATTACCTATTACTTCTAATACAGCCTATGTTTTGTGTACAAATGCGTTGTTTTACGTAAATAAAACACAAAACACGTGTACACCTTTACCACAAATTAACGAAGAAAAGCTTGTGGAATTTCGTAACAGGCTGAAGCCTCATTTGATTAATGGTAGCCGCAGAGCATTATATTTTAGAGAACTAAAAACGATTACATTAATCACTGGTCACACCCATACTGACTGATGCTCAGTGATAAGCAACGAAAAATAAGCTGACGCGAAGGGAGGGTAAATTGTTATGTGAGCGTGATGATTTAATAGCCTGATTTAAATGATAAAAGTGTCTTCTCATTACAATTTTGTAAAAACCACCTTCTCATAAACTACCCAAGCAATCGCTGACGCTAAAATTAAAACAAATCCTAACGAAAGTTGGTTGTGTGCAGGCAAATGCACCACTAAACCACCAACGACTGCGCCGCCACCAATTTGCATACAAGTATATAACGCCGCTGCGTAACCGGCGATATGACCAAAAGGCGAAAAAGCAGTAGCAAACGCATTAGGCCAAATAAACGTAGAAGCAAAATAAAACAATATGATTGGCCCCATAATTACCCATGTTTCTACACCGATTAACCCGTATCCCAGTACCATTAAGATGCCAGCTAAGATCATACCCGCCCATCCTAGCCGCATCATCAAAGGCATGCCAAATCGCTTAACAACCTTACTATTCAACCATCCGGCTAAGGCATACGCTACTCCACCGCCCAAACAATTTAACCAACCAAACTTCACCGGCGAAATGCCAACCACGTGAATTAATAATACTGAACCAACGGTAAACCAGGTAAAGAAAGCACCAAAGGAAAAAAAGGTGCAGAGTGTGATACCTACAAAAATACGGCTCCGTAAAAGAATTTTATACGTGGGGATAATATAGTTGAAATTGAGTTTGTCGGCATGATATTCCTGATGTGTTTCTTTAAATCCATAAATTAACGCGATAAAAGCAATAACGGCATAAACCAACATAAAAATAAAGTTTGCCCGCCACCCGAAAAATTCTTGTAAATACCCGCCCAGCACGGGGGCCGCTGGCAAAATAAACATAATAAAAATAGAAAGAGAAGAGCCATATTTCGCCAACTCTTCGCCTGTGAAAATATCACGGAACGTTGCTCGCCACAATACACAAGCGCCTGCCCCGCAGCCTTGAATAAAACGCCCCAGAATAAGTAAGTCAATATTAGGTGCAAACGTACAGAGGGCTGTACCCCACACCATGATGGCTATCCCTGCCAGCATGGGCTTTTTGCGGCCAATCCCTTCTGACAGAGGTCCATAGATCAATGCTGACAGTGCTACGCCTAATGTGTAAATAGCCATGCTCCATTGTGCGAGATGTATGGGCGCATTTAAGCTGGAAGCAATCGCGGGCAGTGAAGGCGCGTAGATGTCAGAAGCAAATTGCTGTAAGCAAACAACTAATAATAATACAAACAGCATTGAGGAGGTTTTTTTCATTGTGTCGTTTTTTAAAATTACAAATGTATTTCTTATAAACTTTGATGATCGTCTTGAGAGCCATCGTTGTTATAGGCTATCATTATAATAAAAAATACATCACTTTAATCGATTTTATGTTAGCGAACGCTATGAAAGAAAAACCGTTACCGCCTAAACTCCAAGCCTGGATTGAAGCCAGAAAAAAATGTCGCCTGTCACATGCTCACATCCAAATGGCAAGAGAGCTGGGACTTAATCCCCAAAAATTAGGTAGCATTAATAACCACAAGCAGGAACCCTGGAAAGCGCCATTGCCAATTTTTATTGAAACGCTTTATGGGGAACGCTTTAATAAGCAATTGCAAGAGCACGAAGTGAAAACCATCGAGCAATTATTTCAGTTGCAGCAACAAAAAAAGCTACCCAAGAGCAGTACAGCCTCTAAAAGCAATTAAACTTTATACAAGAAAAAATCATATTAACTTTGCCTAAAATCTATCCGCAATGAATTTTGTGGAAAGTAAGTTGTTATGTACGGTATAGTTATGCCCTCCACAAGAATGATAATTACTGTAATAATAATTTATTTTATTTCCATGAAGTAAGTGAATAAAAATTTATGACTCAGCAAAAGGTGAAATATGATCTCAAGACACGCTGTTTATTCTCCTTTTTCACGTGAAGAATATTATTCTATGCGAGGGCTGCCCGCTCTCAATCCAACATCAGTGATGATGCTACAAAAATATTTAATTCATTTTGTACAACAAGCAAATATATCATCAGCAGATAATACTGTAAAAGAAATGGAATTAGATATGGAATTTCGTAGCAGAATACTGCTTCAAAATTTGCGCGCGTTAAAACTCGATAAATGTTTTCCTCCTGAAAGAATAGTGAATGTTCTTAGCTTAGGGTGTGATATAGGGTCAGATCTTCTAGCAATCGCAAGTACATTTAAACAGTTCAGATATTGTGGAATAGATAACCATGCTATGAGTCTTCAACTTTGCATGATGGGATTTAGAGAACTAGTCATGGGAGGAAATGTAGAGTTTCGCCTGATGGATTTAAATACATCACAATTCAATACTCCGGTTCTCAGAGAAAGGTTTGATTTAATTATTTGGCAACATCCTCCCATTATTCCAGAATTGTTAGTTAGTACGGCGAGTGATGTTATACCTATTGTTTCAGCCTCTCATGCGCGAGTGTATATTTCATTTTCTCGCCCAGAGGAATATCCTGTTTTTTTAGAAAAAATAAGAGGGTTTTATTTTTCAGGTAAAGATATAGTCGCTCTAAAAAAACAGATGGTTATCCAAGAACTAAATAATGTAAATCTCCCTTACCATCAAAGAACCAAAATAAGGGGCGTTCCAGGATTAATGAATTGGCAACCTGAAAGCATTGCCATTGTCAGCCAGGCTGCATTTTATAAAGCCCTTCCGCCACCACAATTGAATATTTTTTCACTTAACACGCTTGCAGTTGCTGGCATAGCAAGTTTAAGCATGGTGGGTATAGCGGCTTTATATCAATATCTGAAAGAAAAATATAATCATTAGATTAAAAACCTAAAGTCCTTAGAGAAATTACAATGGCAGCAATCTTTGTAGAGGACATAGGCGGTTGCTTTAACCACCGACTCCTCTATCATGCTGGATATTATGTAAAGTAATAGGCTAACTTAGCTTTGATATCATTGGGTTTATTGGTACAACTTTACATAAAACTTATCCGCAATAAATTTTCAGGATCGCGATGCGACTATGCCCCATTTCCTCTGTGATAATATGTCTTACAAGCTGATCGGTTTTCTTTTGTTCATCCGTCAATTCCTGACTCGATGGCCCACCTTTGACAGGACATGCCCAACCCGCTAATTCTAAATACCGCTCCTGCGCGTATTGATGACGCAACCCGTGAGATCCTTTATAGCCTGCGGCTCTAATCACTCTGTGAAAATATCTGCTGTATTCAATATACTTCCTATCATCGGGGATCAAAGAACGTGCAGCATTTTCTGCAATGGTTTTAGCTTCGTTTAACCAATAGCGTTGTTCTTCTGTGCGGATAGGAATATTTCGCTGCCGTCCGCCTTTGCACCAGGAGCCTTCTAAAAATAAATGATCGGTTTTATCCGCAATATAAGGCTTTATTTTAAGACTTTCCTCATGGCGTAACCCAAATACTCTTTGCAGATTAAGTTGCACCTTTACCCGATAATCAGAGATCTTATTCATGTCTCCATCTTTAACTCTTTCGGTTTTATCCTGGTTTGTCACATATACTCGATGTGGCAATCCTAGCTCCTCATTGCTTGGAACAACGTCTGGTTTTCCAATCAGGTCAGCAATCGCTCTGACATGCGCCAAACGATTTTTCAGGGTTCCGGTAGATAAATCTTCAGCATTCCACTGTTGAACCAAAAAATAAACATGCTTTTGCTTTAAGCCGTTAATATGGGGTAATTTATACCCTCCGGCAACTAATGTTTCAGCCGCCTGAAATAAAACAGAACGTCGCATATATTGAGTGCTATAAGAACCCATTTTGTTATGCCTTAATAAATAATAAATAGAGCCTTGCAGCCTCTTTTTACAGCTCATTGCCATAGTGTTAACCTCTCTTGTTATTGTTATTATTGTTACCCTCGACTCGCTTTTTATACTCCGGTAGCCCATTTGGTCAGTGTTATCCATGATCAATAACTTCGGGAGTTATTAAGCAGCTTGCGCTGCAATCATGGGAAGTTGGAGTTGCACTGGTCACTGTACCAGTGCGAAAAAGCGACTATGCCATGTGGTACACAGCTTGGCGACGTTGTCGCCACTTGATAGTCGATTGGTTACATTACTTTACTTAATTACACCTTTAGTTTTTCAATTAACGATTTTTTAATCGTTAAAATATCGGCTTGCTCGATAATTAAGTTGATTAATTTTCGATAGCTGGGTGATACTTCCGTCGCTTCGTTAATTTCTTGTTGCAGCGTGACAATTTTCGAAAAATTTGCTTCATCTAATAATCGTTTCCGCTCTTCAGTATTTTCTAACATCGTTTCAATAGACATCATGGTTCTCCTATTTTAAAGTTTACATTTAAATATTTTCTTACAACATTTTTTACATCGTTTATCGTTTTAAAATTAACCGCGTTTTTACATATCGCTATAACATTTTAAATTGATCAGGTTTTTCGTATATCGTTTACAATTTACAGCAGTGGCACAACATTTCTATCGGATGATTACCTCCTTTGTTACAGGTTAAACACATAACTACATTTACTACTATTTAAACATCATGGATATTGTTAAACATAAATTTACGCTCTAAAAACATCTAATAATTACATCGATCAGATAATTTTCATTTAAGCCATTTCGCTTATACAATATCGTTTTTCCATCACTTCGTTATTTGTTAATCGTTAAAAAATTTAAAGTCTTAAAATATCGCTAAACAGGAGTTCGTTTTACGTTAACTATCTCATAGCTCAATCGCTTGGATGATCGCGTAAAAAGTTATCTCGTTTAAATTATGTCGTTCTATTACCTCCGCTTTCTATTAATGGTTAATGGTAAATCGCTAAAAAATTTAAAGTTTTAAAACATCGCTAAACATAAGTTCGTTATACGGTCACTGTCTAAAAATTACTTCGTTTAGAGGGTTCTCGCACAAAGCCACTTCAGTTAAATGATTTTGTTCTACTACTTCAGTTTTTTATCAATTGATTTTCGCTATGCGTTTATTCGCCGTATTATTTAAATACTTTGCTATTAGTTAGCGGCAAAATAAAATTTCGATCCCAGCTTGCAAATTGAAATCAAATAATAGAGGGGAAAATTTTATTGACCGAT
Source organism: Gammaproteobacteria bacterium (assembly GCA_013285995.1). Lineage (GTDB taxonomy): Bacteria > Pseudomonadota > Gammaproteobacteria > JABDGN01 > JABDGN01 > JABDGN01. The sequence goes on along the minus strand of JABDGN010000032.1, from coordinate 1,082 downwards.
AATCTCACGCCAAAACAAAGGCGCTATACGATGCAGAAGGTGCGAGGAAAGAACACTCGTCCCGAATTGATTATTAGACACCTTTTGCAGCAATTAGGTTATCGTGGATATAGGTTACATAAAAAAAATATTCCTGGTCATCCTGATATATCTTGGATCAATCGTAAACTAGCGATATTTATTAATGGCTGTTTTTGGCATGGACATCATTGCAGTCGCGGCGCAAGGATTCCAAAAACTAATAAAGAATATTGGACTGCCAAAATAGAAAGGAATCATCAGCGAGATCTAGCGTCTCAAACACTGTTAGAGTCATATCGCTGGCGTCCTCTTACTATTTGGGAATGTGAATTGTTAGACTTAGACGCTGTAAATCAGAAGCTAATCAATTTTTTCCAATCCTCTGAAATCTAAATTGCTTTGTTAAAATTGCACACGCGGCCTTATCAAGCCAGGCGTGTGCCTTGTTGGGCGGTGAATATGTGGGCAACAATCGCCAGATTTTGTCCATCATATACACGGCGTATTGAGCTGTGGGTAACTACACGGTAGTTATCCATAGCGTGCTGTTGCTGTCAGCAGGCGCGGTGGATAATACTCGTCAGAGTTTATCCACGGCAAGCCTGCCGTGTTGGTGCAGCCAACACGAAAAGCGCAACGCGCTTTCGGTGAGCCTTGGCTCGCCGCGCTGTTAGCGACGCGCGCGTCACTATTCGGAAGCGAATAGTGACGCGCACAGCGCGTACCCAAAAAAATCCTGCCGCATCAACAAGTTACGCAACAATTTTTTAAGAAAAATTTAGTGACGGAATAATCACACTTTTTATTAAGCAGAAATGCGGCTTTCTGCTTACC
>JABDGN010000032.1:0-217 GCA_013285995.1 Gammaproteobacteria bacterium | reverse complement strand
ACGACGTAGATAAGTGTAGACTAAAAGCGCGCAAAATCAAGTTTTTTTTGCAAAATCAAAACGAAATTTCTTTTTGCTTTGATCGTAAAGAGAAGCGCTGTTAATGTGCGTTAAACTCTGTAAATATAGGTATAAGCTTCTCTTTCGACAAAGCAAAAAAACACGAAATTTTTGCAAAAAAAACTTGATTTTGCGCGCTTTTAGTCTACACTTATCT
>JABDGN010000031.1 GCA_013285995.1 Gammaproteobacteria bacterium | reverse complement strand
AAAAAATTTACTCAGCTCATCACGCAGCTGCTGCCTTATTGCGAGCAACGATCAGCTAGAATATCAAACGTTAACTTGCCTCCTCTCGCTTTGCAAGGGAGCTCATCACCAGCGCACACCTTTGCGCAAACACAGCCTTTACCACTTTCTCTCGCTCAACACCGACCCCTAGGCGCGCCGCCTACTGTTGCCTCAAAACAAGCCCTAACAGAAAATTTGCTGTGTGATCGCGACATTCAACCATTAGCAAAATGCTTAGAAGGGGGGGGTTATTGGATGAAAGGTGTCAACAACGTTGCTGCTGAAACCTCGGCCACTTCACAAACGATAGCCATAATAAAGCAAGCACTCCATGACAAGACAGTGACTATACAATTATTAAGACAGGCTATTGCTATGTTCCATGATAAACTGACAGACCAATTTATGCTGTCGCGTCAGGCGGTTCAAACAGCGACAAACGTAGATGGTGAAACGCCGCTATTTATGCGCAACATCCACGCTGTTTCACGACAAAAAGCTGCACGGGAAGGGCTTTGCTTTGGGTTGGTAGCAAAATGGGCGCTCATGCGCTGGGCGGGGCGAAGAGATGAATTTTATCAATTGTTAGCGCGAGCTGATGCTATGGCAAAAGGTTTTGCGGCCACCTTAAAAATCGTCCGTGCTCTCTTTGAAAATGAGTGGAGTCAACAGAGCCTGGCTGACTTGTCAGAAGAAACCCAGCAATATCTCGCGTTGGAAGAGTTTTCTCAGGATATAAATTATTTACAAAACATTGCTGACTGGGCGCCATTTTCTAGTGATTACCGTTTCAGGCAGCAAAACTTAAAAGCCAGCGCAACGTACTTTGGAAAGCGTGGACTACAAGTAACCCGTCTTTACAAAGGCTGTTGGACTGTTACAGAAAAATCGTTTCCTTTGTATATTGAGCGCCTGCAAAAAAATTTATCTCCCCGCGAGTGGCAGGGTTGCGTTATTACTTTTTCTATTCATTTAGTCGCTGAAGCATTGCCTCATATAATAGGATTGGCACCGCAACAACCCGGCGTTTATGAATTCATGGATAGCATGAACTACAATTCCGATCAGATAAAGAGGGCACAAGCCGGTCAGCCTGTTTTACTCTCTCTCGAAGCAGCGGCAAAACATATTCTCGCGCATTGTTTAAACGCGTTGGTTTATGTCGAGGTGTGTAATAGCCATACACCAAATGTAAAAATGCTGGGTATTGCTAAAGAAAACCGATCAGAGTTATTTCGTGATTTATTTCTTCCCTCTCCGGCATGGGGGTTTTTATTTCAACATCCAACGCTTGGCGAATTATTTGTAAAATCGTATCTGGATACGGTGATTCGCAGTGCGGATGTTCTTTTGTTGCAGGAAATGCGGGCTTATTTGCCACACGGTTTTGATATAAACCAAGCTTTGTATTCGCACCTAAATTATAATAGTTTAGATGTCGCTTGCACAACGGGGGGTGATCAAGACGTGGTAGCGACACTGTTAAAATTGGGTGCAAAAGCAGATAGAATGCAGAGCATTGCCTTCACCACTTTTTGCGGCAAAAGCCTTTCCTATAAAAGGGCACACAAAACACTTGAGCTACTATTAAGCAATGGAGCGAGATGTTTTATTAATCGTCTTGATACAAAGGGTAGTTCCAATTTGGTGCGGGCTGCTCAAAATGGTAATGATTTGATAGTGGGGATGCTTTTGCAGTACGGAGCAGACTCTAAACAAGCTGAGAATACCGGCCGTACAGCTTTGGGGGCGGCTTGCCAAAATGGACATTTAGCCATAGTGGATCTGTTGCTGGGGCGAAGAGCCGACCCTAATTTAAATAGTGGGGGTGCTCAGAAGACCTCTCGACCAGTGCATCTTGCTTGCCAGAATGGCCATTTAGAAATATTAAGAAAATTAATACAAGCGGGCGCCCGTGTCACGGAAATTTGTAGAGATAGCACGGGCCAAAGTTCTACTTGTTTAATACTGGCTTGCACCGCAGGGCATGTGGGGATAGTTGAAGAGTTATTAGCACAGCAGGTGGATGTCAATCAAACAGATGGTGCAGAGCGTCCGCCATTGTATTTTGCTTGTGCTGCAGGTGCCTTGCTGATTATTAATTTATTGTTACAGGCTGGCGCACAAAAAAGTATGCAGTTTCAAAACAACACTTTTCCTATCAGCTTTATTATTGAATATATGTATACACGGGCCTCCCAACAATATCCTGCTTTAGTAAAAAAGTATGCGGAGATTCAGCATTTATTAGCATAAAATTTGATAGTTGGAAAATAATTTCATAGGCAAAAGTCGTTAAAAATGATATGATAGTAAAAATTTTATTGTGGGAAAAACCATGGCAGACAGAAAAATTGTAGATGATTTTAAATTACCAGAACAAGAAATAGGATTAACAGAAAAGGCTTCCAGCGATGAGGCTAAATCAGCAGCGTCTCACGGCAGTGAAAATTTAATCCAAATCACCGATGCGGATTTTGAAGAAAAAGTGCTGAAAAGTACCTTGCCGGTCGTGGTTGATTTTTGGGCGCCCTGGTGTGGGCCTTGCAAAACGATAGCACCCATTTTGGAAAAAATTGCCCCTGCCTACGCCGGACGATTGATTATTGCCAAAATGAATGTTGATGACAGCCCTGAAACCCCTGCAGAATACGGCGTGCGCGGTATCCCAACTTTGCTTCTTTTTAAAGAAGGTGAAGAAAAAGCCCGTAAGGTCGGCGCGGAAGGAGAAGCTAAATTAACCGCCTGGATTGAAGAAAACATCTAACACAAATACAGCAAGCCTAAAAATAAGGCTTGCTGTCCGCTGTTCTTACTTAACCCCATAATTTTTTTAACTGTTTTCCTACCTTTTTCCATCTTGCCTGAAATTGTCTATATATTTCTTCTAACTCATTGACCATGTTTTTAAAAGACTGCTGGTTACCTGTAAGGCGCGCTTGTGAGCATGCATGAGTTATATTTATAGAGGTTCGTACAGTAGTGACATTAAGATGAGGAATAGCTTTTAAATCAGGATGTTGTACTAAAAAATCCTCCATACACATCAGGGTGGTTGTGTCTTGAAACCATGAATCCAAAATGATGCCACCGCTATTTCGTAAATATTGATAAATTTCACGCGGATTATTTGAAACAATATCTTGAAATCTGCCATTTAATAATAAAAACATATGAAGAAACGGACCGCTAGAACTTGAGGGATCGGTTTCAAAAGCAACCTGTTGTATAGTAAGAGGCGACGCCAAATTTGTATCTTGCATAATATTTTTAGCTGTTTCAGTAACATAAATAGTCGATAACCTTTCTAATTCGCCACAACAACCAATATGAAATTTTAGAGCATTCTCAGCGCTAAGTAACATAAACTCCATCTCTGTAAAAAATCTCCATAAATTATTAATAATATTCCGATTGACGGGATCTGAAAGAGGGATTAATGTTTTACTCAAGCGCGCATTAAACTTTCTGCTTTTATCATCGACAATCCCTCTTGCTTTATCCAATGCTGGTCTGTGATCATTCCCCCATTTATTAAATTGAGAGAATGTTTCCTTACATCTGGAATTACTACTAGGAGAGGTTCCTATACAGCCCTCTGTCGTTGGACTTAAAGCATTATTGATTAACCTCCACTCTATTTGAGCGCCGGGTGCAAATTTTCGCGGTGGTAGATTAGCGATGGTAAAATTCCACTGATCTCGGGGGGTTTTTGGAACGAAGTCGGAAAAATAGTCTGGCATTTCGCAAGGATAGTGCTGAGCATAGGGTCCCGGTTTCGCAGTTTGTGCTGCTGCCGCGGCTGGAAGTAGCTCAGGAAGTATTCCCCAAGCTACCGTTGATGTCGCTTGAACGGCCGAAAGGAGAAGTTGGCCCCTAGAATTAGGCCTTTGCGATTGTACTCTGGCGAGACTTTTTTCAATTTCAAAGGGTTCTTGATTGGGCAAAGACCTTAAGTGGCGTAACTCTTGTTTACGTTTTTCTTGCTCTCGTGCTTCCCAGCGTTCTCGCATACCCGCACTGACACGTTGATATTGGGCTGTTTGTGTCCATCCGCGTTGCTCAGGAGGTACAGCCTGAGCGCCCTCACTGCCTGGCGTCAAACGATGGATTTGTTGAAATGCGCGATCGTTGGGTTGAGCATTCCAATATCCAGCATTTTTATGTGGCATATTTAAGAGACCCTCATTTATTGTCTTAGTTTCATAAGTTTTACTGAGTATAGACATCGCAATAAAATACGCTTGCTTTTTTTCCAAAAACCCGTTACAATAGGCGCCGTTACTTATCGTAACGGCCGAAAAATTGCCTTCGATTTTCTGATTAATATTCCCCTTAAATATAAATAAACCAAACCCAAGCACCGACCAACTCTGTTTTCAACCAACTTAAAAATCTACTATGAATTTAACTGACCTAAAAGCAAAATCAGCTTCTGAGTTAAGCCAGATCGCTGACCAAATGGGCCTTGAAGATGCTGCCCGTTCCCGCAAACAAGATATTATTTTCAGCATTTTAAAAGAACACGCTAAAAATGGCGAAGACATTTATGGCTTTGGCGTGTTGGAAATTTTGCAAGATGGCTTCGGCTTTTTGCGCTCGGCCGATAGCTCGTATTTAGCGGGCCCCGATGATATTTATGTATCACCGAGTCAAATCCGTCGCTTTAGTTTGCGTACGGGCGACACTATTTCCGGCAAAATTCGTCCGCCTAAAGAAGGCGAGCGTTATTTTGCCTTATTGAAAGTTGATGAAATCAATTATGAAAAACCGGAAAGCGCGCGCAATAAAATTTTATTTGAAAACTTAACGCCGCTGTTCCCTGAAGAACGCTTGAAAATGGAGCGTGGTAACGGCAGCACCGAAGATCTCACTGCCCGCGTAATTGATTTAGTCGCGCCGATTGGTAAAGGCCAGCGTGCCCTGTTGGTTGCGCCGCCGAAAGCCGGTAAAACCGTCATGCTGCAAAACATTGCGCAATCGATTACGGCTAATCATCCGGAATGTTATTTAATTGTCTTGTTGATCGACGAACGTCCGGAAGAAGTCACCGAAATGGAACGCTCGGTACGCGGCGAAGTGATCGCCAGTACCTTCGATGAACCTGCCACACGTCACGTGCAAGTGGCTGAAATGGTAATCGAAAAAGCCAAGCGTTTAGTCGAACACAAAAAAGATGTCGTCATTTTATTAGATTCTATTACCCGTCTAGCGCGCGCTTACAATACTGTGATTCCTTCCTCTGGTAAAGTGTTAACCGGTGGTGTGGATGCCAACGCTTTACAACGTCCAAAACGTATTTTCGGTGCGGCGCGTAAAACGGAAGAAGGCGGTAGCTTAACCATTATCGGTACGACGCTGATCGACACCGGCTCGAAAATGGATGATGTGATTTATGAAGAATTTAAAGGCACCGGTAACATGGAATTGCACTTAGAGCGTCGTTTAGCTGAAAAACGCATTTACCCGGCGATTCATTTAAATCGCTCTGGTACGCGGCGTGAAGAAAAAATTACTCAAGCCGATGAATTGCAAAAAATGTGGATTCTGCGCAAAATTCTCCAACCGATGGATGAAATTGCCGCCAGCGAATTTTTGTTGGAACGTTTGCAACAAACCAAGACGAACGAGGAGTTCTTTGAAGCGATGAGACGTAAATGAGTTGTGGGTTGTGAGTTGTCAGTTGTGAGAAAAAGCAAAAGCAGTTTTTCTCATTTAGAATTTCTCACAATACCTAACTATAAAGCTCTCACAACTCAAGCCCCACAACTCACAACTCAACCATGCACGCCGTTCTAATCAAACCCAGCCATTACACTCTGTTTGTTAACGATGACGAAACTGTTCTCGATGCCGCGCTGCGCCAGGGTTACGATTTCCCCTACAGTTGCCGCAGTGCCACCTGTGCCACTTGCATGGGCAAAGTGTTATCCGGTCAAGTCGATTACGGTGGCATCGAACCTTACGCCTTAGACGAAGAAGCGCAAGCCAATGGCTACGCCCTCTTCTGTTCAGCCTACGCGAAAAGCGATTTGATCATTGAAGTGGAAGATGTATTTGGTCCGGAATTTAAACCGGTCCGCACTTGCCAATATAAAATTGATTCGCAAAATTTATTGGGTGAAAACTTACACCAATTATTTTTATCTCCCGCAGAAGAAAAGAAAATTGATTATGTCGCCGGACAATACCTCAACATTATGTGTGGCGATGGCATTCCGGTACCCTTCTCCATCGCTAATGCGCCGGTCGAAGGTAGCGATGTGATCGAGCTACACATTCACGATGCGCCCGCAGCCATTCACACCAAAGAAATTTTGCAAAAAATCAGCGCCAATGAAAAGCTGACTTTAAAAGGTCCGTATGGCCGCATGATTTATCGTAATGAACCCCAGTTACCGATTATTTTTCTTGCCCAAGGCACGGGTATTGTGCCTTTAAAAGCGATCATTGAAGACCTGCTCGCTAACAATATCAAACAAGCAATGCATTTGTATTGGGGCGTAAAACAAGAAAGCTATTTATATTTAAACGATTTATTATCGCGCTGGGCCAAACATATTCCTAATTTCAAATTTACGCCGGTGCTTGAACAACCCGCCTTCGAAGCCGTGTTAAAAGATTATCCTAATTTAAATGGCCAGCAAGTGTTTGCCAGCGGTAGCCCCGAAATGGTGTATGCCGCTAAAAAAGCTTTCCTCTCCCATGGTTTAAAACCATACTGTATTTATTCTGATGCGTTTGAGTGCTTTCCTCAACCGTAGGGGCGGGGCTTGACCCGCCCGTGGAGACGAAAATCGACAAATGTCGATTCCCGTCTCCAAGTTTATGAGGCATAACGGAGTTGAAAATCGACAAATGTCGATTCTCAACTCCAAAAATATAGGCTATAATGGAGTTGAAAATCGACAAATGTCGATTTTCAACTCCGGAGGGCTTGTAAAATGCCAAAATTCTTAGGTCGGGAAAATGAGCTTGGGCGCTTAATTGATTTGCAACAAAAAAAGACGGCTTCTTTTGTCATCATAAAAGGCCGTCGCCGCATTGGCAAAAGCCGCTTAATTAAAGAGTTTAGCAAATCGTTTGAGCATTATTATGCGTTTACAGGTCTCCCACCAGAAGAAAATACCACTAATGAAGATCAATTAGAAGAATTTTCCCGGCAAATTTCCCAACAATTTAAAACCGCTAAAGCCCGCTATGACGATTGGAGTGATGCCTTATGGGCGGTAGGTGAGCGCGTTCAAACGGGTAAAGTGCTATTGTTTTTTGATGAAATTTCCTGGATGGGTTCCAAGGATCACACTTTTCTTGGCAAAATTAAAAATCTCTGGGATCAACAATTAAAACAAAATGATCGGTTGGTGTTTGTTATTTGTGGTTCTGCTTCTGCCTGGATTGAAGAGAATATTTTAAGCAGTACTGGTTTTGTGGGTCGCATTTCTTTCACCTTAACGCTCGATGAGTTGCCACTCAATGACTGCAGCAAATTCTGGCCTAAAAATATTTCCGCTTATGAAAAATTTACCGTGCTATCAGTTACCGGCGGCATTCCAAAATATTTAGAAGAAGTGGATTCTAAAAAACCAGCAGAAACCAATTTAAAAACTCTTTGTTTCACCAAAGGCGGTTTTTTAGTGGAAGAGTTTGAACAAATATTTTCAGATTTATTTTTACGAAAATCAGCTTTCTATAAACAAATTGTCATGGCGCTTGCAGATGGTCCAAAAGAACAAACAGCCATTGCTGAAGTCTTAGAGGCTTCTCAGCATGGGCGTCTTTCTGAATATCTTTGGGAACTGGAAGAGTCGGGTTTTATCGCGCGGGATTATACCTGGAACATTAAAACCGGCGCCGATGCCAGCCTAAGCCGCTATCGTTTAAAAGATAATTATTTACGGTTTTATCTAAAATATATTGAAAAAAATCTTACTAAAATAAAACGCAATTCTTTCGCTTTAAAATCTTTGACAAGTTTACCCGAGTGGCCTGGCATCATCGGCTTGCAATTTGAAAACCTGGTTATCAATAATAAAAAAACCTTGCAGCGTTTATTGAATATTGCGCCAGAAGATGTGATTTGTGAAAATCCTTTTTTCCAACGCAAAACGAATCGCACCAAAGGCTGTCAAATTGATTATATGATCCAAACCAAGTTTAATAGTTTGTATGTGTGCGAAATTAAATTTTCTAAACAAAAAATTGATGTGGGGATTATTGAAGAAGTGCAAAATAAAATTGCGGCTATTGCTCGCCCGAAAAATTTCTCTTGCCGCCCGGTATTGATCCACGTCAATGGCGTTACTGATGATGTTGTTGATAGCGATTATTTTGCAGCGATTATTGATTTTAGTCAGTTGCTGTAAAACTCTATTGTTTCGCTATTTTCTTGGTGCTTGAAAGTTGCAAATAATTTTTGCCGCTAATCACGCTTTTACCTAACTCTTTTTCGGTATCTTTGCGTGCGTTGCCTGCTACATTGCCACCGCGCTGTGCCACTTTTTTGTTTTCTGGCATACCAATGGGTTTTTCTTGCTTAGAAATTTCGGTAGTAACTTTCTCACCGAGCATCGTGAAAATCAATTCCAGATCAGTCATGTTATCGCGCAGATTTGCTTTAGATTTTACGGGGATATTTTTGTATTGTTTGTATTCGGCTGGCGTCATGCCAAAAGTGGCTTTGGAAATTTCAGCTGTGAGGATTGCGTAATTTGTTTCATCATGAATACCTCTTGCTTGCCACTCATCGGTTAGATTTTGTCGAATTGCCATGCCACGCAAACGTTTATCGATCCAATCTTTAGGGTAGCCTTTTTGTTCGTAGAGTTGTTTCATACGCTCTTGCGCCAGCTCTGGGTTTTCGATTTCTTGAATGCGTTCATAACCCACTTGCGCGAGCCATTGTTTGAAGGGTTCAGCTTTGGGAGAAGGGATGGATTGGATAATGCGCAAAATACCTTCGGTGTTGGCGCAACTGATCTTTTGTCTGCCACCCTCCGTTTCTACCATGAGTAGTTTGGTAATTTGTTCCCATTTCGGGGAGAGCTCCTTGTCTCTTTTTCGCATGTCTTTAACATACCCGGAAGGATCGATAGAATCAGTTAATGCCTGAATAACATCTACAATAACAAACCACCATTCTTGATGGTCCCAGGTACGACGAATAGCTTTTTCTTTAAATATGACAATAGCCGTTTCTTTACTCATAATTTATAACTCCTCCAAATAATTTTTTTTTTCCCAAGGGGGGGGGGGCAAATTGCCCCCCCCCCTTGGCTTTCCAGTAAATTGCGTCTGTTTCTTAATAACCGTAGCCAATTAACACTTTAAACATTATAAACTATTTTTTGAATAAATCGATCGCTTGGTTTGGCTAAATAACTTTTAGAGTTTTAAGCGAGGTAAAAGAATGTTTAAAAAAGCGCGTTGCGTTATTATGAAGGCAGTGAACTCGCTAAAAACCGCAATGCCGCCTGACTCAACATTTCCGCGGCGCGGGGGATGATGTCGTCATCAAATTGAAAATCGGGTGTGTGGCAATAAGGGTTGTTTTCACCAGTTCCCACCAGGAAAAAGCAGCCTGGCACTTTTTGTAAGAAAAAGGAAAAATCTTCGGTGGCCATAATATTGCGCTGCATTTTTATCGCGCCCGCATCGCCATATAATTCCATAGCGATAGCTAAAATAAAATCAGCTTCTTTGGTGCTGTTGATCGTTGCTGGGGCAACGGTTACATACTCTATTTTTGCTTTTACTCCGAAACTCTCTGCGACACCATGGACAATTTTTTCTAATTTTGTTTGAATAGTATTGGCCAATTCATTATCGGTAAATCGAAAACTACCGCCCAGCATTGCGGTTTCGGGAATGACATTGTTCGCATTGCCTGCGTGAAATTGCGTGATAGACAATACGACCGTTTCAAAGGGACTCACAGTGCGGCTCACAATGCTTTGCAAACTTTGAATAATTTGGCTACCAGCATAGACCGGATCGATACACAACTCCGGCGCTGCGCCATGCCCGCCGCGACCGTTGAGAAAAATTTCGAAGAAAATTGCGCCCGCCATAATGCAGCCGGGTTTGACAAACACCGCATTTTTTTTCAAAGTGGGTAAATTGTGATAGCCGAAAATCGCATCGACGTGGGGATTTTCTAACACGCCTGCCGCGATCATCGCCGCTGCGCCATTGCCACCCTCTTCTGCCGGTTGAAAAATAAATTTTATTTTGCCAGTGAAGTGATCGGTAAAATCTCGCAACACGTTAGCCACTAATAATAAAGTGGCTACATGACCATCGTGCCCGCAGGCGTGCATCAAGCCTGGGCGTTGCGAAGCGTAAGTTAAGCCGCTCGTTTCAGTGACAGGCAGGGCATCCATATCGGCGCGCAGCGCAACGGTTTTACCGGGTTTGCCGGAATCTAAAACAGCGACAACGCCGGTTTTGGCAATGCCTGTTAGCGGCGTATAGCCATAACTTTTTAAGGTGTTAGTAATGAGTTCCGCGGTTTTAACTTCTTCGTATTTTAATTCAGGATATTGATGAATTTGATGTCGTAAAGCAACCGCTTCTGCTAATTTGCTTTGGATTTGATTTTGTAAATCAAGCGTGATTTTTTGCATCCGAAAAGTATAGCATAGAGGGTGTTCAGCCTTTTCACTCTTTCCAATTTGGAAAAAGACTTTTTCCAGTCAGGCAGGTTATCAAGCAGGCGAAATTGATTTAGACTCCAGTTGACTAAACACAATAAAAGAGGGTAATCATGGCAATCGGAAAAATAGCAATCACTTTAAAACAATTCACTAAGAAGTACCATCCAGAAAATAATGAACATGTGGTGCATATAGGAAGTACTGCCGATGAAAGTGTTAAGTTTGTTTACATGAAAGCCAATACGCCCAATCTTAAGCGCTATCATCCACACGTAGAAAGCACCTTCTGTGTTTTAGAGGGCACTGGAAAATGCTTTACCAATGACGAGTGGAAAACTTACAATCGCGGTGATGTTATCGTAGTTAAAGGCGGCGCAAGACAACAAATTTATCCAACCGCTGATACTTTATTTCTAAATACGCAGCATCCACTCCAACCAGTTTGATAAGGTAGCAGAAAGTATTTAACCCCCCGCCTCCATTTCACAATCATTTGGGTGGATTAAGACCGGCTTTACATTTAACTCAGCGGTGAAGAATTTACTCTGATTGTTTAACAGCACGGTGTGAAAATTAATTCATCAGGTTTATTATTTCAAAAATTGTAATGCTGCAGCGCGCATTGCCGCTTTTTCATTTGTTAATTCGATAGAATCATTGGGTTGCTGGGTAATTAATGCCTCAATAGCTTGATGAATAACCGGTTGCAGCGCCACGCGAGGATTTTGTGCAAGAGCATCTAAAAAATATTTATATACAACTGCTAAATCATTAAATTTTTCTATTAAGGAGAGAGGAGAGCTTGTTAATCTGGAAACCCAGTTTTTAATTTTATCTGCAAAAAGTTGTTCATCGTTTATAATTAATTCTACTTCTAGAAAATCCCTTCTCATGGGGTCGGAGCACTGGTTTACGTAGAAATAGTGATCCTCTTTTCCCATATTAGTAGGAAGTATTAACCAGTAAGAATGCGTTGAGTGATATGCCGCTTGTTGTAGGCCGTTAGGCAGAAGAGCTGATCGAAAAAATGGCCTAGATATTTTTTTAAGAATTGATCGGTTTGTCGAGACAGGGTCTGCTGGCCGGCGCATGACTGCTGCCACAATATATTCAAGAAGAATAAATTCTCGCATATAAGCATCTATTGAAGCGTATTGTAGCCGAAAATATTTCTGTGAAAAATCTGCAAGAGACATAAAATCAAGTATTGTGCTGCAATTATAGAAAACGGTGGGGTGAGTATCTTGAGTTTTAAATGTATCATACAGCTGCCGATAAGTAATACCTGTTAACTTTAATTTCTCCAGCCTGTCGGTTCCAAACGCAGAAGAAAATCCAGGAAAGTTTTGGCGTATCTTATTTAAATAATATTCATCTTGGATAGCTGTTTTACACAATAACTCATAATTCCCCATGGCAGCAGGTCGAGAAGTGTTTCTCCATCTCGATAATAATTCTGTTTGAGCTACTTGTTGGCGGAAAGTTCTATCCCACTTTTGTTGCCAAAAAGAATCGGTTTGTTGAGAAACCTGTGCTGCAGCATAATAAGATGCAATTTCGCTATACGCTAGAGGAAGAAAATCTCTGAAATCATCTGGTAATGTATCAAAGTCTGGTAATGTATCAAAAGGGACAAATTCTCTGCGATGCATATTAGTAAACCTTTATAAAATTTCCACATAATTTACCACAGTCTATATTAAGTTTTCCTTAAGGCTTAATAAAAATTTGACAAGTCTGCCGCAATTTGTTAAAAAGTTAACATTATGTCTTGGCAAACAGTACAGCATTTCTCCCTTACCCTCCTCCTCGGCGGTTGCGCCGACTAATTTCCTGCTTTACATTTTATTATCAATCGTTGTAAATTTAAAACCTTGGATTCCCATCGCTGTGCGATGAGAATGACAAGCAACAGAGGTTACTATGCAATTCAATCGTTCTATTGGCTCTATAGCCTTATTATTTTCTGCCTTAGGCGGCATCGTTGGTTCGGGTTGGTTATTTGGCCCGATGTTTGCGGCACAAGTGGCCGGCCCTGCGGCGATCATCGCGTGGATCATCGGGGGCATCCTAATGATTTTAATCGCGCTGACTTTTGCTGAATTAGCCACCACGTTTCCGGTCGCGGGCGGCATGGTGAAATTCGCTGACGATAGTCACGGACCCTTGATGAGCTTCACCGTCGGCTGGATGGTGTGGTTATCCAGCGTGGTCGTCGCACCGGTGGAAACCCTGGCTTTACTGCAATACGCGGCTAATTATATACCCGGTATTTTTAATAGCACGACCCATGTGTTAACCGGTCCCGGTATTTTACTAGCGGCGGTGTTAATGGTCATCATGTGCGTTATGAATGCTTTTGGCGCGAAATTTTTTAGCCGCACCAGTTTAGCGGTGGTCACCATTAAATTAATCGTGCCGATTATTACCTTGATCACTTTATTCGTACTGACGTTTCATGCCAGCAATTTAACCGCTGCCGGTGGCTTTATGCCGATGGGTTGGCACGGGATTTTTGCAGCTTTGCCATTGGGCGGTGTGATTTTTTCGTTTATTGGTTACAGTCCGGCGATTCAAATGGCCGGCGAAGCTAAAAATCCGCAACGCGCAATTCCTTTAGCGGTGATCGGTTCCTTAGTGTTTTGTATTTGCTTGTATGTTTTATTGCAACTGGCTTTTGTCGGCGCGATGAAGCCGGAGTTTTTAGTCAACGGTTGGCAGCATTTAAGTTTTAGTGGCGATGCGGGTCCGTTTGCGGGGATTTTAGCGGCTTTTGGTGTGACGTGGTTAGTGGTGATTATTTATGCCGATGCGATCATTTCCCCGTTTGGTACCGCGTTTATTTACACTGCATCCACCGCGCGCGTGAGTTATGCGATGTGCGAAACCGGTTTTTTCCCGTCCAGCTTTCATAAATTAAATCGTTTCGGTGTACCACTGCGCGGATTAATTATTAATTTTGTCGTTGGTATGTTTTTGTTTTTACCCTTCCCGGGTTGGCAAGGCATGGTGAGTTTTATTATTTCCTGTTTTGTGATTTCCTACATCATCGGCCCGATTGCCTTGATGACTTTGCGTCGCACGATGCCGGATGTAAAACGCACCTTCCGTTTGCCGGCCGCAGGTTTGATGACATTAATCGCGTTTTATGTTTGTAATTTATTAGTGTATTGGACTGGTTGGGTGACGGTTTACAAATTAATCATTGCGATTATCATCGGCTTTATCGTATTTTGTATTCGTTATTGCAGCGGTAAATTTGGCCCCTGGAATAAAACCGTGTGGCTGCGCGCCGCGTGGCTATTGCCGTATTTCATCGTGCTGGCGCTGATTTCGTATTTCGGATCTTTCGGTGGTGGGAAAAATGTCATTCCGTTTGGGATCGATTTTATCGTCATCGCCGTGTTTTCGATTATTGCGTATTACGGTGCGATTGCTTCGAGCAGAATCAGCTGATTCGGTATGTGAAAAAAACACTGTCATCCCCGCAAAAGCGGGGATCCAGGCCTTAAAGATTATCCACTCCAAGCTTTCTGGATTCCCGCCTGCGCGGGAATGACGAAGTGTTACCGAAACGCCCACAACTTGCTAATAAAAAATGTACAACTGGCGACGATGGCGCTCGTTATGATAAACGCGATGGGATAATACCAATGTAAGGCGTGCAGAAAAAAACCAAACAAAATTTCAGTGGCGCAAAAACCGGACAACGCCACCATCAAAAATTTGACAATACTGGTGTGATGATGCTTTTTGTGATCAAAAGTCCAATGCCGATGCCCCCAATAACTCACCTGGAAAGCAATAATAAATGCTAAAATATTGGCAACCAACGGGTGCCAGTGAAATAATTCAACGATGAGGATTAAGGCTACAAAGTTAGTGATGTTAGCGGAACAGCCGATAACAATAAAACGTAGCAATTGTTTTTTGGTCATTGGAGTCTATTATACTAAAATTTAAGGCGAAATAATCATGTCAGACAAACCTATTATCATTGAAACCGGCGAAAACCCAAGTGCCGCCGTGATTTGGCTACACGGCTTAGGTGCCGATGGCTATGATTTTGCACCCATCGTGCCGCAATTGAAGTTGCCAGAAAGTCCTGCCATTCGCTTTGTTTTTCCGCACGCACCGGAGCAACGTGTGACGCTTAATCAAGGCATGTTCATGCGCGCCTGGTACGATATTTTGGGGCTCGATCGCAACAGTAAACAAGATGTCGATGGCTTAGCCGCAGCACAAGAAATTTTAAAAGACTTAATTGCGGAACAAATCGCACAAGGCATTCCGGCCCATAAAATTATTTTGGTGGGCTTTTCACAAGGTGGCGCCTTAGCTTTGCACGTTGGCTTGCGCTATCCCGAAAAACTAGGCGGCATCATGGGTTTGTCAACTTATTTGCCGGTGGCGGATCACGTGGCCGAAGAAAAACATCCCGCCAATGCAGCGACGCCGATTTTTTTAGCGCATGGTGATGATGATGATATTTTGCCGCTCGATTTCGCCGAGAGTGCGAAAAAACATTTAGCCGCTTTGCATTATGCAGTGGATTGGAAAGTGTACAAAGGCATGGCGCACAGTGTGTGCATGGAAGAGATTCGTGATATTCGGGCGTGGTTGCTTGAGCAGTTGGAAACGCGATCGGAAGAGGCTTGATTTGCAAACTATAGAGCCGTCATTCCCGCGAAAGCGGGAATCCAGAAATACAAGCCAGGTGATGAATAAAAACTGGATCCCCGCTTTCGCGGGGATGACGGAGATGGGAAATTTTTGCAAACTCAGCTGTAGTTTTATCATTTTCTTATTAATGTTTAATTACACATATGCCGATGATCGCGCTGCCATCGCTGCTCGCATTGCACCCATCGTTCCACCACCGAGTGCTTCTGCAAGCGCAACAAACTTAGCACCTGCCGAGTCGGTGCCCGTTTTAAGCCAAACCGAATTATTAACTTTAGGCAAAAAGATTTACCAAAAGCGGTGTTCATTTTGTCATGCCACCGGTGCAGCCGGTGCACCGAAAATCGGTGATCAAGCAGGATGGCAACAGCGTTACGCACAAGGCTTTGATGTATTGGTGCAACACGTTAAAAAAGGTTATCGCTTAATGCCGCCGAAAGGCACGTGCATGAGTTGTAACACACAAGACTTACAAGCTGCGGTAAAATATTTGTTACAACAAAGTCATGTGAAAGAGAGTTGATAAACTTCGTCATTCCCGCGTAGGCGGGAATGACGATAGATTGTTTGTTATCTCCCTAAAAACCGCGAAACATTACTTAACCGGAAACTAAATGCAAACAATTAATAACCCCGTCCCACACTTAACCACGGCGACTAACGAGCCTTTACATCAGCTCGAAAAAACTATTTTAGCGGCGCAGCCAAAAATTGAAGCGTGGTTACGTGGGCAATGGCGCAAAACGCCGGCACCCTTTTATAGCTCAGTGGATTTGCGCAATGCGGGTTTTAAACTCGCACCGATCGATACCAATCTTTTCCCCGCCGGGTTTAATAATTTAAATGCCGATTTTTTACCGCTTGCCATCCAGGCGGCGCAAGCCGTGCTGGAGCAAGTACACGTTGGTTGCAGCAATTTAATTTTGGTACCGGAAAATCACACCCGCAATTTTTATTATTTTGAAAGCATTGCCGTGTTGCAAACGATTTTAACGCAAGCCGGTTTTGCAGTGCGCATCGGTTCACTGCGCGAAGACTTAACAGCCGCTGAAACGATTGATTTGCCGTCTGGAAAAACGATCACGATTGAGCCCTTGCAGCGAAAAAATGATCGTTTAGCCATCGGGGATTTTGCGGCTTGTGTCGTGATTTTAAATAATGATCTTTCCGCCGGCTTGCCAACTATTTTACAAAATTTAAAACCGACTTTATTACCGCCGCCTGAATTAGGTTGGATGCGACGTTTAAAATCGCAGCATTTTAAACATTATGCCGATGTGGCCAAAGAATTTGCTGAGTTGATCAATGTGGACGAATGGTTTATTAATCCGTTTTTCAGTGTCTGTAGCAACGTCGATTTTGTTAAACGCGAAGGCGAAGCACAAGTGGCTGAACAAGTGGAACAATTATTGCAAGCGATTCAAAAAAAATATGATCAATATGGCATCACGCAAAAACCCTTTGTGGTGATCAAAGCCGATGCCGGCACTTATGGCATGGGTGTGTTAACGGTGCAATCGAGTGAAGAAGTGTTGCAATTAAATCGCAAAAAACGCACCAACATGTCGACTGCGAAAGGCGATAGACCCATCACCCAAGTAATTTTACAAGAAGGCGTTTACACCTTTGAAAATTGGGAAAATGCCGTCGCCGAACCGGTAATTTATATGATCGGCCAATATGTGATTGGTGGTTTTTATCGTGTGCATAATGCGCGTGGCGTGACTGAAAATTTAAATGCACCCGGCATGGAATTTAAACCTTTAGCCTTTGCCAAACCCTGCAATCAACCCAATCGCAATGCCCCGCCTGATGAGTGCGCCAATCGCTTTTATGTTTACGGCGTAATTGCCCGTTTAGCCGCTATCGCTGCCGCGCGCGAACAAGCAGAATTGTCTAAATAAGCAAGATCCTCCAAATTGTGCTATCATTTGATAGCACAAGAACAGCGAGCCCTCTTATTATTAGCTCATGTTACGCAGTTAACATGAATTCTTTACGCGATGGGGGATTTTTAAGGGGGAGAACCGCGATTCTCCCCCTTAAACTTGAGCAAAAATTTACTTTTTGCTCAAATTCAAAACAAAGATACTCATGTTACGCAAAACTTTGCGTAACATGAGTTATTAGGAAAAATTATGGACACTTATAGCGTACGCGATTTACGAGAACACACGGGTAGCTTGATTCATCATGCTGAGGAAGGTAAATTGTCTCTGGTTACCAAACGCGGTAAACCGATTTTTCTGGCAGTTCCTATTACCGACGAGTTACTAACCGAAGGTTTTAAATCCTCCATGGCAGTGGGCTTGTATGAGGCAGGTACCACGACCTTAGGGCAAGCTGCCAAAATCGCTGGTGAACCACTGGAAAAATTTATGCAACGTTTGGGCAAACTGGGTATCTCGTGCCTTGAGTACCCGGTTGAAGAGCTTGACGAGGAGCTAAAACATTTTGCAGCCTAAACCAGTGATAGTGGGCGATGCTGGACCACTCATTGCCTTGAGTAACATTGAGTGTTTAGCCTTGTTACCAAAATTATTTAGCGCTGTTATTATTCCCACTTCTGTCGCAGAAGAATGTTTGTTCAATCTTGCCTTGCCAGGTGCCAAAGCTATTAAAGCAGCAATCGATCAGCGTCAAATTTTGCTTAAAGCCGATGTTGTGATAGATGAGCATGTCTTAAGAGCCTCGCGCGCCCTAAATTCGCCCTCCACTGCATTTTCTAGTTAAAGTAAGAGTAACTTTCTTAAAAACTGTCCACATTGTCAATCGCATTGACAATGTGGACAGTTTTTTTATATATTGGTAGCACATTATTTAAGAGGAGCTTTGTTTGAAAATATGGTAATTACTGAATTAATTAAAGAACAATTAAACCGGGGCGTGGCTCCCAAATTAGCACTTGATCATATTGTCCTTGCCGTGCCGGATTTAAAGCAAGCTATGAATTATTTTCAAGAAAAATTAGGCGTGACTGCGATGATAGGAGGCAAGCATGTAGGTCTTGGCACCCACAATGCTTTGCTTGGAATTGGTGATCCTAATAAACACATGTATTTGGAATTAATCGCGATTGATCCGGACGATCCAAAAGAGTATTCCCATTATTTTTTCGGCATTAAAAAAAATATGCCAGCAGCTTATGTGGCCACTTGGTGTCTGCGTTGTGAAACCGCCAATGATATGGAAATAACGAATCAAAGCATGAATAAAATGGGAGCCAAGTACCAGCATGGTGCTGTTCGCAAGATGCAACGGCAAACACCTGCTGGCGCTATATTATCTTGGCAAATTGCTAATGCTGTAGAACAAGTGCAAGCTTCCTGCGGACAAGTGCCGTTTTTAATTTGTTGGGATGATTTTCGTTTGCATCCCACTACTAAGCTGGCAGCAGAAAACTGGCTCGATTTTTCTCTGGAATTTGCCGCGCCAGATTATCCATCTTTAGCGAATAATTTGGATAGTTTAGGGTTTGAAAAACCAGCGGAAGTTAGGTTTAGTGCAGGCGAAAAGCCAGCGATTAATTTAACGCTCAAAAATTCACACAGCGGGTTAACATTTACTTCGTAATCCGTATTTTTTTCAGCAATAATTCAAAAATTATGCCATTTAATACTTTGTGCACGACATTTT
>JABDGN010000030.1:199-20061 GCA_013285995.1 Gammaproteobacteria bacterium | reverse complement strand
TGGCCAAACTACGCCAGCAATCACAACAAGCCAGTAAATTTGATTTGGATTATACGCAACAATTAAAAATTGATAGCGCCACACAATTTAGTGGCTACGAAACCTTGCAAGAAGATCGTGCCGTGATTAGCGCCTTGTTTAAAGGTAACCAACCGGTGAATACCTTAAATGCCGATGAAGAAGGGGTGGTGGTGTTAGATCGTACGCCCTTTTATGCCGAAAGCGGTGGACAAGTGGGCGATCAAGGGTTATTGACTTTAGATACCAATGTATTTGAAGTGTGCGATACCACCAAAGCCGGTGCAGCGCATATTCATCATGGCGTGATTCGAGTCGGCAGTTTATCCGTGGGTGATGTGGTACAAGCTGAAGTAAAATCGCCTACGCGTGAAGCGACCAAACGCAATCACTCAGCAACGCACCTATTGCATGCCGCGCTTAGAAAAATTTTAGGTGAGCACGTGCAACAAAAAGGTTCGCTCGTCAATGCCGAACGCTTACGGTTTGATTTTTCGCACACGGCACCGCTCAGCAACGATGAATGGAAAAATATTGAAACGCTGGTGAATGAAAAAATTCGCGCCAATTTATTAGTTGAAACTAAACTAATGAAATTCGATGAAGCCAAAAAAGTGGGTGCCATGGCTTTATTTGGTGAAAAATATGGCGATGAAGTGCGCGTCCTCAAGATGGGCGATTTCTCTGTAGAATTATGCGGCGGCACGCACGTCACTCGTACCGGTGATATTGGCGTATTTATGCTGACCGAAGAAACTGGCATCGCTGCTGGTGTGCGGCGGATTGAAGCGATTACCGGTGCAGCAGTGATTGAGTGGATGCAAAAACAAGAAGAAAAAAATCAAGCTTTAGCAACACATTTGAAAATAAAAGATGATGTGAAGCAGGTTGAAAAAATTCTAGATTTACAAGATAGTGAAAAAGCTGCAATCAAGATGGTTGAAAGGTTAAATATTCAATTAGCTCTAGAGAGCTTGCTAAAAGAGGCTAAAGAAATAAATGCTAGCAAGGTGCTTGTTGTTAAATGCGAGTGTAGTGCATCACTGTTACGTAATTTAGCTGAAAGCTTAAAAGCGCGTATGCCCAAATCTGTAATTGTTTTGGCTGTTAAAGAAGTAGATAAAGCTAGTATTATTGCTACGGTGACTGATAATCTCACTGATAAAATCAAAGCCAACGACATCATTAAAGAGATATCGCCCATCATCGAAGCGCGCGGCGGCGGTAAAGCCGATATGGCGCAAGCGGGCGGCACGAAGCCAGAAAAGTTAGCTGAGGCATTAGCAGCAGCCGAAAAATATATTGTTGAGAAATTAAAATAAGCTTTCTAAGAGCGGCCGCGCTGATGTGTTATACTGTGTAGTATATAATTATACCCCTAAAAATAAGAGCAAATCACATGGCACTTTCCCCGCGCTCGCATCAGCCCTCGCATCGTTTGCGCCTCCTTATCCTTTCTCATGCTTGCAGATTAACGAATAGTCCTGCTTTAGACATGGTATTTTCAATTGAACTCTATTTGCGTTGTGCATTTAGGGGTAGAAACATTTCGCTTGAGCAAAATTTTAGAGATGTTCGTAAACTTGAAATCACTTTCTCAATTGATAACTCTGTGGTTATATTTGAGATTGATTTTTTCCAGGTTGATAACATTAATAATCATTGGGAAGTGGAACCAGTGAGGAATGCTTTTTTTCATTATCATATGATTTTATTTCTGGTTAAATGGCAAGACGTTGCGTTTAAAACATTTGCAGAACAGGGAAGAGATATTTGTCAATGGAAGCAACAATTGCAGGCATCTTCTAGGATGATGAGTTCCACCACAATTTGTGCTCTTGCAGTCACACAAGTTCCGCAAGAGGCTTTTACTTATCCGCAGAATCTTTTTGAAGTTCGCTATAGTCGTTCAGTTTTTGGCTGGATACAGTCTCATACTAAATCGAAAGGTATTCAAGCCCCACACTTTGGTACCACCGTTTATAATTTTCCCGCTATTAATGAAAGAAGCCAGAGTCTTTGTTATAGACAAGTGAAGCCCATTTTTGAAGATATTATCCGAACACTCGGTCAACACATCACCACTCATCTGCCCTCTAATTCGAGTTTTACGAACGATCCTTTGCCACCCCTCTCTCTGACCCCTCGCGCATTTATGCTGCAAGAGCTAAAGTATATTACTGTCTCGGGTACTTTGCTGACTCCACCATCACTCGCGGAAAGGGTATTTCTAGACCGTTTTGGGCTCGATAGTTTCTTCTAGCGCAATTCGCAATTTTATCTGAAAAATATATCGTCTAAAAGCTGTCCTAAGCGAGCATCTTTCTGGAGCAACAAAAAGCTATTTGGCGATTTACTGCTCCAGAATGACA
This sequence comes from Gammaproteobacteria bacterium, assembly GCA_013285995.1. Lineage (GTDB taxonomy): Bacteria > Pseudomonadota > Gammaproteobacteria > JABDGN01 > JABDGN01 > JABDGN01. The sequence continues at coordinate 17,671 of JABDGN010000030.1, read as the reverse complement.
GGGCGTTTTGGAGAAGTAAAAAGCCTTTTGGCGATTTACTTCTCCAGTTTGATGGGTTATACCGGAGTAGTAAAAAGCTATTTGCCATTCTATTGCTCCGGAGTTAACGCATGATTAACCCTGAAAATCCCTATTTTATTGACCGTAGCTACAAACGCTCTGTGTTAAGCCGCCTCTTAAAAAAATGTACCGCTTCCCTATCGGCATGACGCGATTTAAGTAAACCATGAACTTCCACAAACCAACATTATTAAATTTATCATCGATGACTAACGAGTAATGACTGGTAACGTTGATTAACACTTTCTTCAATTTGAAAATCAACTTGTCCTAATTGCGTAGGGTCGCGTGCTAAATTTGGATCGCTTAATAACACGGCGATCAGCTTTTCACCAAATTTAACTCTGGTTATTGCTGGTTCTTCTTCATATTTGTCGTACAAGAGACCACATAGTGAGCTAAAAAAATGCATCTCTCTGGCCTCTCTCTGAGTCCTTTGCTGAATAAAACCAAAAATCATCTGCTCAGTAAAAAGATTAAATAGTCGTCCTAATAAGAACCAAGGATCTATGATACCGTGTAATAGGATTTTATGTTGCAGAACAAACCTTGTCTTTAGAGAAATTCTCGCGTCTAAATTCATTAATCTCCAAATGTTACTTTTGTGTACCATAATATAATTATCACTGTGAATTTTCTGGTTTAAAATTTCTTTTAAAATTTCACCTGGATCCTGATCGCTGTGGAGAACCGCCAATTTGTCTTGGCCATACTTAATAATATTTTGCGCATCAGTCAAAGTAAAAAATTTCCCACTAGCAGTTATTCTTCTTTGAAACACTAATCTTCGCATCAGAGAGGGCAGCTTAATCATTCCCTGGCGCCAAATTTCAAACCAGTCTGGTGGACTACTATACGTTTTGCGCACAGATAAAGGAAATTCGGTTTGCCATAAGCTGTAATCAGTTCCCACGCGAGAAAATACCTTGCTCACTTGGAGTAAATTAATTAAATCAAGAGGTGGCATATATTGCAATATGCGTAATAAAGCTTCGTCAGGTAAGCTACTGAAAGGATCAGTGGGTAATGGAGAGGAAAGCTTCATTTTTTTATTAGAATTTATTGATGATATTCAGAATAACAACCTTTTCTTAACGAAGGCTTAAGGCTATTAAATAAAAAATATCCGCAGAGTCTTTGCTAAGAACACAATAGCAAACAAGCAAGCAAAAGTTGTAAGGTTATGTCTAGGAATTTGTAAAAAATCGTAAAGCAAGCGAGGCTGCTTTTTTGCACAAAAAAGCTTAAGCAATTAATTTAGCTTTTCTAAACGGTTTATGTGTTTGATCCAGCTTTCCTCCTGTTCTATGAAAAAGGGGATATTTTTTATGGGCTTTTCAGCTATAATATTTCTCTTTTTAACTCTACTCTGGCTTTTATCCATGGCCCTCTACATCCAAAAATTCGGTGGCACTTCAGTTGGTAGCATTGAGCGCATCCAACACGTTGCCGACACCGTCATTAAAACTAAACAGGCTGGTCATCAAGTCGTGGTCGTGGTTTCAGCCATGAGTGGCGAAACGGATCGCTTAATTGGTTTGATTAATCAAGCGGTGGATGCGCCTAATTTACGCGAATACGATGTGTTAGTTTCTACCGGTGAGCAAGTGTCGATGGCTTTGACAGCGATGTGTTTAAGCGCCAAAGGTTATCCGGCGCGTTCTTATACCGGTGCGCAAGCGGGTATCAAAACGGAAAGCATTCATCAAAAAGCCCATATCAACGATATCGATGTCGCATCTTTAAAAGCTGCGTTGGCGCAAGATATTATTCCCGTGGTAGCGGGTTTTCAGGGTTTATCAGAAGAGGGCGAAGTCACGACCTTAGGTCGCGGTGGTTCAGATACCACGGCCGTTGCGATTGCGGCGGCGTTAAAAGCCGATGAATGCCAAATTTATACCGATGTCGATGGTGTTTATACTGCTGATCCCCGCGTCGTCCCTGCAGCACGTTTATTACCGACCATTACTTTAGAAGAAATGTTGGAAATGGCGGGTCTGGGTGCCAAAGTTTTACAAAATCGTTCGGTACGTTATGCCGGGCGTTTTAAAGTGCCACTCAGAGTATTATCGAGTTTTAGTAATAACCCTGGCACCTTAATTACCTATGAGGAATCCACCATGGAAAAACCACTTGTATCAGGCATTGCCTTCAATCGCAGCGAAGCCAAAATCAGTATCTTTGGAGTGCCTTTTAAACCTGATGTGACGGCGAAAATTTTGCAGCCGATTGCCGATGCGCATATTGATATCGATATGATTTTGCAAAACACGACGCAAGATAATAGCTGTGACGTAACCTTTACCGTCAATCGCGAAGATTATCGGCGTGCTTTAGCGATAGTCGAAACTACCGCTAAAGAATTAGCCGCGCGCGGCGTGAGTGGTGATAATAAAATTGCCAAATTATCGATTGTTGGAGTGGGGATGCGTGCTCATACTGGGGTTGCGAACAAAATGTTTACAACGCTTGCCGAAGAAGGGGTTACTGTGCAACTAATTACCACTTCAGAAATTAAAATTTCGGTCGTGATTGATGAAAAGTATTTGGAATTAGCCGCGCGGGCCTTGCACACCGCGTTTGATTTGGATGTCAGTGAACCGACGGAAGAATTTGACCCGGTGGTGATTAAAAAGTAGGTGGGTGTTGCGCAAAATCAAGCCAAGATCCCCCTTTTGTCTCAATATACCTTATTTCATCACAATTTGTGCATTCTGACACGGCGTCTTTTGGGCCATATTAGAATTTTTTTTGCTCACCATATGAATAACTATGCTATCACAAAAAAAATTTAATCTGACCCAAAATACTTGGTCATAAAAGACACAAATTGTGATGAAATAAGGTATAGCAAATTTTTTCTTATCCTTAATATTTCCTTAAGCTTTGTTAATCTATAATCTTCACTAAGCTTCAAAAATAATACTATCAAGAGGCTTGGGACTGGCAGAAAATAATAATTATTTTCTAACGGAAAATTTAATGAGATATAAAACAGTAAGGAGATAAGAGGATGTTAATTTTAACTCGACGTGTTGGCGAAACATTAGTGATTGGTAATGATATTACAGTAACCGTTTTAGGTATTAAAGGTAATCAAGCGCGTATCGGTGTGAACGCTCCCAAAGAAGTGTCTGTACATCGTGAAGAAATTTATGAACGTATTCAAAAAGAAAATGCTGTAACAACTGAAAATAAAACTGATTCTAACAGTGGTGATACTACAGCAGTTAGAGAAGCAAGTGCCAATGTGGTGATGAGTGCCGTGGCAGCGTAAGCTAAAAAGTGAATTAAAAAAAGCAGCCGCAAGGCTGCTTTCCAGGAGTTTCTGCTGTAAACAGCGAAAACTCCTTCCTTGTTTTTGCTTCCCTATTTTTTTATGTGCTCGGTTTTAGTGGAGCACTGGTATGTACATTCGGCCACAGCAATAAATTGACAATATAAGCCACAATAATCCCCAAAAAAATTCCCGCTGTACGCTCTAAAGGTTGAGAAATATCACTGGCGATGATGCCACTTAAAGGCATCAAAGCAATACCGTAAGCAACTCCACCTTGCAAGCCGCCATAAGAAACATTGACGGGTCCGGCCGTATACCAAGCAAAAACTGCCGCACCGGCTATCAACCAAAAGACTAACAATACAAAACTTTGAAAGCTTAAATTCAATGCAATTAGTCCTGCTAATGCGCCTAAAAAGCAGCCCCAAAAACGTAATCTTGCTGCGCGTTTAGCGGTGGTAAGCTCATTGGGCATAGCAATCAAAACGGCTGATACTGCGCCCACTGCGCCACCGTACCAATTGAGTTTTAGTAATAATAAAAAGGTAATCACGGCAGAAAGGCCAGCTTTGATGCCACGCTGATATAAACGCAAGCGAGCTGCTTCATCCATGGGTGGGCGCAGTTTGGGTGGCGCAGTATTATGAGTGGGATAAACAGTTACTTCAATGAGCCATACTGCAATGACTCCCGTGCAAACTTCTATTGTGCGCCAGATAGCCGCGCTATAAAGACCGCTAATGGAAAAGGGAGCTTCCATCATAATCATATAAGCCGTTAAGCCGCCTAGTAACCAAGCATATGGGTATTTGGAGGTATAAAAATAATAAACGGAAACATAGCCTAAAACGAAAACAGCTACCAAAAAGAATAAATGATTACTGGCACACAAATTTGCCAGTACTACCCCCGCTACAGCGCCCAGCAAAGTACCCCACATGCGCCAAATGCCTTTTTTAAAGTTGGCTTCTAAACTGCTTTCCGTCATCAACGCAAACACGGTGACGACCGACCAATAGGGATCATTGAAATGAAAGATGAGCGCAATAGCACCCGCCAAGCCTGCACTGAGAGCACCACGGATGGTGCGTTTAGCACGGAGAGATAATTCGGTCATACTTTAGTGTTCCACAAAGACACGCGCACTTGCACCCACGCGTAGTGGATAAGCAGGATCAGGGTGCGAAATCGCAATGCGGACTGGGAAGCGTTGCGATAAGCGTACCCAGTATTCAGTTTGTTCTAAGTAAGGTAAGCTAGATGGCACGACGGTATTGGAATTCTGTTCACGATTTACCCCCCAGCCGATGCTTTGTACCACGCCCTCAAATTTATGCAGGGGATACATATCAAAATACACGGCGACTTTAGCGCCAGGCTGAATGTGGCGCAGAGCGGTTTCTTTAAAACGCGCGACTATCCACATATTTTGCTCATCAATTAAGGCAAATAAATCTTCACCGGCATCTACATATTGTCCAACTCGCAGTTGAAAGTTAACCACTTTCCCTGCGACGGAGGAATTGAGCGTGGTATAACTTAAATTTTCTTGCGCAACCTTTAAATTTGCGCGTGCCACTGCTAACGGTGGAAAAGCATCTTCATTGGGTCCCATTTGCGCTTGAATCGCTAATAAGTTTTGTTTCGCTTGCAACCATTTGGCGGTGGCTTCTTGCATTGAATAATAAATTTGTGAACCGCGCTCCTTCGATATCACCCCTTTTTTTACCAAGGGTTCGATACGGTTAAATTCCGATTGCCACCATTGTTGATTAGCTTTAGCATTTTCTATCTGGGCTTGGGTTGCTTGTGCTTGTGCGGCTAGATTATTGTAGCTACTGATAGCTAAATTCACATTCCCTTGTGCGCTTAGGACGGCATCGTTAAAAGGCGCAGGATCAATTTGAAATAATAACTGACCTTGTTGTACGGTTTGGTTATCCACTGCATTGATGATTTTTACGGTACCGCTAACCTGGGGGCTTACCGTCACAATATTGGCGCTTAAATAGGCGTCGGAAGTGTAGGTATAAAAAGCGTCAAAGATCAACGTTGCCGCACCACAGATAACGATGATAATAATAGCCAGTGGCCAAGGGGCTAATAAACGCTTAAAGTTCATAGATTTTGTATCTTAGCATAGATAATTTTTATTTGGTATTTTACGCGCCAGCGTTTATACTACCGCGTGTGAAATTCTAAAAGGAACTCGCTATGAAAATGTTTGCCAGAGTCTTTATTGCCCTTGGATTATTAGGGATTGCACATGGTTTATGGGCTGTCGGTGCGGCTAATCCGCCGAAGGTTACGTATTATCCCGCTTATCCACCGGTTAACTACAACAGTGGCGCGGGTACTAAGGCACAAATTCAAGAGGGTGAATATCTTACCAAAGCCGGCGACTGTATTTCCTGCCATACCGACTCTTCTAAACCGAATAGCCCTCCCTATGGCGGTGGTACCTATACCTTTACACCTTTTGGTTTAGTGTATGGGCCTAATATCAGTGCCGATCCTCAATATGGAATTGGTAACTGGACCGATGATCAATTTGTCGATGCAGTCCGCAAAGGGATAGGACCTGAAGGCTACGTGTTCCCGGTCATGCCATATGTTCACTATAACCAATTCTCCCGCGCAGAAACCTTAGCGATTAAAGCCTATCTAATGAGTGTGCCGGCGGTGCATCAACCCAGTACGCCGAGCAAAATGATGTTCCCGTTTGGCTGGCGCTTTTTACAATTGGGCTGGCGGATTATGTTTTTCCAATTTAATCAACTAGGCGTATATCAAGCTGATCCGAGTCAAAGCGCACAATGGAATCGCGGTAAATTTTTAGTGGACGGCCCAGCGCACTGCGGCATGTGCCATACTCCGTTAAATTTATTGGGCGGAGAAAAGAATCAATATTATTTAACCGGTGGCAACTTGATTGATGGATTTTACACGCCCGATATCACCAGTGGCGCATTGAAAAATGCCAGCGTGCAGCAAATTGTCGATGTGTTTAAGAAAAATCAAATGCTCAATGGTGGGAAAGTGGGTGGCCCGATGTTAGAAGCCAATACCAATAGCTTCCAAAAAATGACCGATGCCGATTTAATCGCCATTGCGGTTTACATTAAGAGTGTGCCATCGCATTATCCTCCCGCTTCAGGCGATACGACCGTTACCCCTGAAACCGGCGTGAAAATTTATACTAAAGTTTGCGCCAGCTGTCATGACAGTGGCGGAGCAGGTGCGCCACGTATTACTGATAAAGCGGCTTGGCAAGTGATTTTGGCGCAAACCGGCGGCATTAACACAGTTTACAACAACGCTATCAACGGCATTGGCTCGATGCCGGCTAAAGGTACTTGCATGACCTGTACCGATGCTCAAATTAAAGCGGTGGTTGATTACATCGTTGACACGGCGCAACACGCCGGTGCTAACAGCGGCCCGAAACCAACAACGGCAGCGCCAATTAAACTCAGTTTATTAGAAGGTCAGCAAGTGTATCAACGCAGTTGCGCCAGTTGCCATGATAAAGGTATGGATGGCGCACCAAAATTAGGTGATAAACAAACCTGGCAGCCTTTGATCGATAAAAACATGGACGTGTTATTTACCCATACTTTAAAGGGTTATGGCAACATGCCAGCTAAAGGCGGTTGTACGCAATGTACCACTATTGAAATTGAAGCAGCCGTACGTTACATGGTCAATCAAAGCAAAGAGAACGGTGATTATTCGCTGTGGTAATGCTCACACGAAGTATAAGTGGCAAAGCGAGCTATTCACGACTATACTTCATCAAAGAACGACCATTGTCGCCTGTCCATTAAAGATTTGAGGATTGTATGGCAAGCAAAACCAAGGTGGAAAAGTCCAACCTTCCTGCTATAAAACAAGAACCCACAACGAGTAAATCAAATGGGTTAATAGGCAAGCTGCAGACATTTTTTCCGCTTGATGCGCTTCCTTTTGTCCATCAAAAGCATTCTTTGTTGGGTGTTGATATTACTTCGCAAACTGTTAAGGTCTTAGGTCTTAGCCAAGATAGCCATGGTTATACGGTGACTCACTACAGTAAAGAAGCGTTGCCGCTTGGCGCTATTTCTGACCGGGAAATTAAGCAGCCTGAGGCGGTGAGTGCAGCGATTAAGCAAGCGATTGCACAGGCAAATTATAGTGGTGGTAATGTTGCCATTGCGATGCCCAGTGTGAATGTCATCACCAAAATTATTCAAGTGAATGCGTCTTTATCAGATTATGAGTTAGAAACCTTATTGCGCGTTGAAGCTGAAAAATATATTCCTCATCCGATGGAGGAAGTGCAGCTTGATTTTCATGTGCTAGGTCCAGTAGAAAAAAATCCCGATCAAGTTAATGTGGTATTGATCGCGGCTTTACTAAATAATATTGATGAACGAGTGAACTTGGTAAAAGCCGCTGGCTTTAACGTTAAAGTAGTGGATGTGGAAGCTTATGCCATCGAGCGGGCAACCAGTGTAGCGCTGGCGCATTTGCCGGTAGAGTCTTTGCGTGGCATTGTGGCGGTGTTCGATATTGGCGCCAATATGATGGCCGTCAACGTAATGGTAGATAATCAATTGATTTATACCCGCGAAGAATCATTTGGCGGGAGTCAATTGACAGCCGCTTTGCAGGAACAATTAAATATTAATTATCACGAAGCTGAAAAAATCAAGCTGTCGACCGATACGTCAAAAGGAGAATTGGCTGAAGCGATTGCGGCGTTTCAACGCAGTATAGGGATACAATTACAGCGTTCATTGCAGCTGTTTTTCTCAGCCACGCAATACAGTAAAGTAGATTTAATAGTCTTGGCAGGAGGGGTAGCCGCTATGCCGGGTTTAGCAGAAGCATTACAAACCAAGCTTGAAGAAACCGTTATTTTAGCTAACCCTCTGCAAAATATGGCATTTGCTCCTCATTTAAATGCAGAGTTAATTAAACACGAAGCAGGCTCACTGATGGCAGTGACAGGTTTAGCATTACGGGCCTTTGATTAATGCGGGACTATATGTCCTGGAGACACTTATTATGATACCGGTTAATTTATTACCGTGGCGTGAACTAGAACGTAAGCGGATTAAGGTTAATTTTTTTTATCGCTTAGCGCTAGCTGTTATTTTAGCGCTAATCTTTACTTTCCTGATTCGCTCAATGATCGGTGCGCAAATCAGTGAGCAACAATTTCGTAACAATTATTTACAAGATGCTATCTTAAAATTGGGTCGGGATGTAGCGGCTGTAGATACGTTAATGGCGAAGGAAAAAATAGTTAACCAACAACTCGATTTAGTGCGCAATTTACAAATGGGTCGTGATTTACCGGTTTATGTATTGGAGACAGTTGCGCAAGTAATGCCATCAGGCGCGTATTTAACGAATCTACAATACGTGGGTAATACCTTAACTTTACAAGGTCAAGCCACTTCAAGTGCGGAAATTACGGAGTTATTAAATAATATTAATAACTCGTCTGTTTTAGCCGATGCCCGACTCACTAACCTGAGTACATTTGGTAATGAAGGTTTTGTTAAGCAACAGTTTACTATTAGTACAACTGTTAAGCTATTGAGTAAAACCTAGAAAAGTCGATCAACATTATGAAAGTAGGTAATTTAGAATTAAATTTTGCGAATGTTAGTCTCTGGCCTAATGCTTTACGCTGGGCGATAGCAGCAGCTCTGTGTATCATTTTATTATTGTTGGGTTATATGTTAATTGGGGAAAGTCAGTTGACGGAATTATCGGCTGCGCGTGCTAAAGAAATCAGCTTAAAAAAAACCTTTGAAGCACGCGCGACCCAAGCAAAAAATTTAGCTGCTTACCAGCAGCAATATGGCATGGTTATCCAGCAGCTAGATGCCTTGCTGCAACAATTACCTAGCCAATCTGCTTTGCCGGCGCTGATGGAAAGTATTTTTGTAGAAGGTAATAAAGCAGGAGTCCATTTCACTGGTTTTAAACCTTCAAACGAAACAGTCAGAAGTGTTTATGCTGAGGTGCCGGTACAAATTACGGTAACGGGTAACTATGAAAATTTAGCACAATTTGTCACTGATTTAGTGGCCGCACAAAGTATTATTCATGTTACTGGGTTTACTATTGTGCCAGGTCCCGGACATCAGGTGGAAGGTGGGCCCAATACTTTAAGCAGTAATGATCATTTGATAATGAATATATCGATCATCGTTTATCGTAGCGTCAATGTCCAGGCCGCAAGCTTAACGCAAGGCCCTACCGTAACGCCAAGTCTTCCAAAAAGATGATTGAGTGAGTAAGAAAATGTTTAAATGGCTGTTAAAAATAGTTTGCGTATTAGCTTTGTTAGGAGGCCTGGCAGCCTGTAGGCATGACAAAGATACGAAAGATTTAAGTAATTATGTGACACAAGTTAGAAATCAGCAAGTAATCCCTCTTGCACCATTGTCGCCGTTGCAAGCCTATGTTGCGCATACTTATCCTACCGATCTCGAGCGCAGCCCATTTCAAGTGGCGGGGAATCATACCCAAGCGGTAGTTAATGATTTGCTTGATTATCAACTTAATAGTATGCAGATGGTTGGCAAAATTACTTATAACGGGCAGCCCTGGGCATTGATTGCATTGCCTAATGGTATGGTAGAACGGGTTACCATCGGCCAAGCTTTAGGGGCTAGTAATGGCCAAGTAATTGCTATTACAGATAGTAGTTTGACGGTTCTTGAGTCAACCACTATTGCGGGAAAAACTTTAACCAGGCAAATTGAATTGCCTTTGAATCCTTACACTGTGGGTAATCAACAATGATGAAGCAAAACTTAATTTATAATTTAAACCAAGCCGTAAGCGGTCGATATAATCTGCACAAGCTATTGTGTGGTCTGGTATGTTTAATATTTTTCTTAGCGTGGTCACACGTTGGTATGGCGGCGGATAATTTGCAGCTCACGGGGATGAGTGTATCCTCTGATCAGAGCAAACCTTTGCAGCTTACTTTGAATTTTGCGGAGCCGGTTACCTCGTGGAGCGATTTTTTAATGAAAAATCCGGATCGTTTAGTAGTTGATTTTCCACCCGCAGCCATTAAGTTAGAAAATGGTAGTCTGAATGTTAATAGACAAGGGGTGGCTGACGTGCTGGTCGTGAGTGCTGCCACTAAAACACGCCTCATGATAGATTTAGCAACGCCACTGACTTATCAAATTGTGACTTCTGATGACAAAAAACAAGTCAGCATTATTTTTGCAGCTCCGAAAGGACCGGACAATGCTGCACAAGTAGCGGGAAATAAACCGCTGGCACAGAAAGCACCACCGTTGTCCGCTAATTCTGCTTCGGCTGGAGAAGCAAAAATTACCGCGATAGATTTTCAGACTTCACCTAGCAATAGCCAAGAAGGCGATGTGGTAGTTAGTTTTAATAAAGATAATGTCCAAACTGATATTACCAACACGGGCAATGATGTCGAAGTTACTTTCTACAACGCTTACTTACCGGCAGAATTTAAAAATATTTACGATGCCACCGCATTTGCAACCCCGGTACAAAACTACCGTTTGACGCCTTCAGGTGCGCATGATGTGAAACTCACGATTCAAACACAAGGCAATTATGATCAATTTGCTTTGCAAAGCAATAAACAATTTATTGCTAAAATTTTGCCGCAAACCCAAACCGAAGGGGGCGGAACTGCCGGCATGCAACAGGCGCATTATCAAGGTCAAAAAATTTCGCTTAATTTCCAAAATATTCCGGTTCGCTCGGTCGTGCAATTGTTGGCCCAGTTTACCGGGGAGAATATTGTCATCAGTGATAAAGTTACCGGTAGTGTCACGCTAAAACTTAATGATGTACCCTGGGATCAAGCTCTAGATTTTATTTTACGCACTCAAGGTTTAGGCAAGCTCGAAACTGGCAACGTATTGATGATAGCGCCGGCAGCCGATATTGCGGCACAACAGCAATCTGATTTGAAAGCACAGCAAGCGATTAGTGCGGTATCACCGCTTTATACGCAATCTTTCCAAATTAATTATGGCAGTGCCGATAATTATTACCAAATGTTAAAAAACCCGGCGCAAACTTTACTATCGCCACGCGGTAAAGTGGTCGAGTTGAGTACCACTAATACATTAATTGTGGAAGATACCCAAGCTAAATTACAAGAAATCGCCGCTTTATTTAAACAAATGGATGTGCCACAAAAGCAAGTTTTAATTGAAGCGCGGATTGTGTATGTGAATACCACCTATATAGATCAATTAGGCGTGCAATGGGGTAGTGTAAGTCCGGGTGGAACGCCTGGTATCATTTACACTGGTCGTAGCGGTTTGGGTCCTTTCCAAGATTGGAATATGGATATGGCAGCTGCGGGTGGACCTGGTGGGACGCCTGGTACTTTAGTACTGGGGGAAATCATCGGTGGCCAACAATTAGATCTCCAATTACAAGCTTTTGAATCAGAAGGTCATGGCGAAGTGGTGTCGGATCCTAAAGTGCTGACTTCCAATAACCAACAAGCAACGATTTCGTCGGGAGAACAAATTCCCTATCAAACCAGTGCACCCAATGGTGGTACTACGACGCAATTTATCGCAGCTTTATTAACCTTGCAGGTAACACCGCAAATTACTCCCAATAATAAGTTAATGTTAAATCTCAATGTCACACAAGCTAAACCGGATACTAGTTCTAACCCGCCTGGTATTACGCAGCGCACGGTAACAACCAATGTGTTGGTTAATGATGGACAAACTATTGTATTGGGTGGGGTTTATGAAACGACTCAAGCAGAAAACGTAAATCGAGTCCCGTTTTTATCAGATATTCCGTTTCTTGGTAATCTCTTTAAATCGACCACTAAAACAGATATAAAAACTGAGTTATTGATTTTCCTGACGCCAAAGATTGTTGACACGGGGGCCAATGACAACAAGTAATCTGCCAGCGCACGTTAACGTAGAATTAGGGCAAGCAAGTTACCCTATTTACATTGGGCAGCATTTATTAAGCGATGCTGCCCAGCTCTGGAAAAGGCATATTGTTGGACAACAAGTATTAATCGTTAGTAGTTCTGTCATCGCAGCGCATTATCTCTCTGAATTAGAAGCCAGCCTGGCGGATTATCAAATAGCCACTTTTTTTCTCCAAGAAGGTGAAGCCTACAAAACCCTGACCAGTTTTAGCCAAATCCTGGATCGTTTGACGCAATTAAAATTTAATCGCCAATCTACTTTGCTGGCCTTAGGGGGCGGTGTAATCGGTGATGTTACCGGTTTTGCCGCGAGCTGTTATTTGCGGGGAGTAAACTTCATTCAAATCCCTACCAGTTTATTAGCACAAGTCGATGCTTCCGTAGGCGGAAAAACTGGTGTTAATCATGCCTTGGGAAAAAATTTAATTGGCACCTTTCATCAACCTCGCTGTGTGGTTATTGATACTCATACTTTGCAAACTTTGCCCGAGCGTGAATTGCGCGCTGGCTTGGCTGAAGTAGTTAAACATGCACTGATTGCCGATGCAGCTTATTTAGACGATATTGAACAGCATCATGATTTACTGCTTGCCCGCGATTCAAGCACACTGGTACGCATTATTCAACGCAGTTGCGAAATTAAAGCCGCCATTGTCGGTGCTGATGAACGTGAAGTCAGTGGACAGCGTGCCCTGTTAAATTTCGGCCATACTTTTGCCCATGCTTTGGAAACAGTAACAGAATATCAAAGTTTATTGCACGGCGAAGCCGTGGCAATCGGAATGATTTGCGCATTGCGTTTATCCCAGCAATTAGGGTATATTAATGCTGCGGCAGTTGAACGTATCACGCAACTACTGACCAAATTTGATTTACCCGTGCGCTTGCCGCAGGATATTGTCCAAGCACAATTGCTTGAACTTATGCAGCATGATAAAAAAGCGCGTGATCAAGGTTTGCAATTTGTGGTGCTCGAACAAATAGGACATGCTGTGTTGCGCGCGGACATCACACCGCAACAGGTAGCACAAACATTCAGCTAAATGGTAGTACGTAACAGCTTCAAATTTTCCTCGCAAGAATACTGGCGCCAATGTGGCTTGGAAGCTGATCCTTTTCCCCTGCAAAGTGAATCAATCTACTTTACTCCCCACTGGCGACAATATCTGGATTTTTTATTACATACCGAGCGTTATCGGCGGGCTTTGATGTTGGTAACCGGTGTGGCAGAAGTGGGCAAAACCACTTTGTTGCATCACCTGAGCAGTAAATTATCTGCGCAAGCAGTCGTTGTATCACTGGTAGCGGATACTGCCTGGAGTGCAAAAGATTTATGGATCCAACTGGCTGAAAAATTTGGTTTAACACTCTTAGCAGCTATTCCTGATCAAACGGCTCGCATTACGCAATTACTCCAAATCTTAAATCACACCGGTCAACATTATATTGTTTTAATCGATAATGCCGACCAATTGTCGCTGGAAGCGCAGCAATTTTGTTGGCAGATTATGAAGCAACAATTGCAAAGCGCCCCCGCTTTACAAATTATTTTATTCGGCTTACCGGTGTTGACTCAACAATTTGCAAAAATTGCGCAGCAACACAATCATCGCTTACATGATCCGCTGATTCACACTTTGAAAATGGAAGCCTTTACCCGCGATGAAGTGCAGCGCTATATTAAAGATCAATTGCAAGCAACCGGCTATAACGGCCGCGTCACTTTGTTTACGAAAACCGATTATACCGAAGTTTATGCGCAATCGAAGGGTTTGCCGGGAAAAGTGCGCTTATCTGCTCGTGCATCTATGGCGGCGTTATTAAGCCCGCAGCAAGGTTATCGTGAACCTACTACGCGGGCAGCGTCGCAACAATCAGTAGTAAAACGACCGCAGCACAAAGCCGCACCGGTGTTAGAGCGTAGTCTCTGGTGGATAGGCGCTTTAATTGTCATCGCGATTTTATTATTTTGGGCTTTGCCGTGGCTGCAAAATTATATGAATAACAGAACCATTGATATTGCGCCGCCGCCAGCTGATACGAGTACGATGCCACCGGCTATCAGTATGCCACCAATGCCTGCACTTGCAAGCTCAGTAAGTTCACCTGCTCCGATAGCCAGTGCCTTAAGTGCTGCAGCTTCAGCCATTGTCGCACCGGTTGCCGCGACCAGTGCTCCTGCTGCTTCTGCCAATACCGTTGCGGTACCACCCGGCACGCGCTTAATAGAAAATGGCAATATCTCTACCATTTCCTCTTTACCGGCGACTGCTGCCAGCGCTGCCAGTGCTCAACCCGTTATTCAATTGCCGCCGCAAAAAGATGCTAACCCGCTGCAAAAACGCGAGCGCGATTTAGTCAATCAGCAATTAAAAGAAATGTCGCAAGTGGCACCCAATGAACCCGCAGCCCCCACTCCATCTTGGGCTGCCAGTTCTGCAGCGCCTCAGTCAGCCTCGAACGCTGCACCTATGTTGATGACGTATGACGAATTAAGCGATACTGAAAAACGCTTATTGAAAGTGTCACACAAAATGTACACGCTGCAATTATTTTCCGGTACCGATCCCGATCAGGTGCAACAATTTGTCGGTCAACATAACATCGGCGATTTAGCCGCAACTTATCGCACCATTCGCAATAACCAATTTACCTACATCGTTATCTTAGGTTATTTCTCTTCCAAAATCGAAGCCGAACAAGCCATTTCCGGTCTTGATCCTGGCTTACAAAAGCTCAACCCCTGGCCCCGCAGTTTTGTCGCAGTGCATACCGATATTAAAAAGTTGTTATAATTGTAAACAAGAAAAAAAATATATCCTTCAGTAATAATTAATATAAGGGATAAACATCATGAATGCTTTACACAAAGCAATTGCTCAAAATAAATCTTATCAAGAATTAGAAATTCTTATTAAGCAATCTCCCCAATTGGCGCTTGAACCCGATGCTGGGGGTTACTTACCGATATTTCGCGCGTTGTTTCAACAAAGCTATTCAGCGGTTGAATGCTTGCTCAACACACCATGCGGTATGACGCTTGACACCAAGATAGACGGTGGGAGTGAAGAAGGCATCACCGTTAGCTGGAGCTTAAGCTTTTTTCCAGGAGGTTTGCCTACTCTGGAAAAGTATTACAAAGCCCATCGAGGGCAGCCTTTTAATTTGAATGCCATGCCCACCAACCCTGATAACTTGCATCAGGGGATAACGGTCGCGTGGCAATTAGCGTACACTGACCAAGGTCAACATATTCTAAATACTTATTTACGTGATCATAAAACGACACCTTTAAATTTAGATGCAAGTCCTACCCGGCCTGATCATCCGAGTCATGGAGTAACCGTAGCCTATCTATTGATACGCACGGTGGTTAGCGTAGGCATTTTGGGTAGTTATCTTGCTGATAATAAAATTGCCTGTTTTAATTTAGATGCAAGCCCACGCGAGCCAAACCATGCCGATAAAAACATCAGTGTTGGTTGGTTGTTATGGAATGCAGCCTATTGTTATGTCACTCATTATATGGCTGTCTGCCGGGTAATAAACAAAACTGAGCCATCGAAACGGCTGGCGCGAGTCCATGAAGAAATACGAAAATTGATTAAGTATAAAGAGATAAGAAGTTCATCTGAGCGCCGAGAAAACGTGATATTTAGTCAATATTTCATTATCAATAAGCTGATAGTCACTTATTTCTTAGCGGTGCAACCGCCGCAAATTAACATAATACAATATATTATTAAGCAAAACTTACAGAATATTCTTCCTATTTTACGACCCTATTCCGAAAAACTTCCCGCACAATTTGAGCTCCCACAACGAAGCATGTGGGGTACTTATCAATATCTTTTAATGATGATAGTCCTGATTGATACCTCTGAATTGACTGAGCAGATAAACGAGCTAAAAAAATTACTGCACAATTTTTATCAGCCGATTCGGCAAGTGGCCAATGATGGAAAAAAAGATGAATGCGAAAAGTTATTTAGAGTTAGTTACCACGTTATGAAGGTTACAGCTCTGTTGATAGGAGGCCCTACTACCGGGAAAAATGCTTTACATTTGGCAAAAGAACGTGGACATTTTGCTATTATCAACTATTGTTATGCCAGTCTTGTTTCCTTATGTAAAAACCCGCCAGACTATGAAGACAATGGCAGTCCTCTGCACTGGGCCATTTTAGGAGCGAATGAAAATGATCCGGAGTTAATACGAAGACTAGCACAAAAAATAACTGATAGGCCTTTATTAAAATCACTGATTATCTTAGCTGAAAAGAGGGGGTTTCAACAAACCGCAGCGATTTTACAAAATAGGCTTCCTTCTACTGAATTAAAAGAATGGGTACGGAGCAAGTTAGCACCGGGGCACAGTATTTTTCAGCCAGCACAGCTTGATATTTATCGGCGCCGACTTTCCCTAGGCCCATTTCCCAGTGGGATTGTTTTCCCCGCGTTTTCGTCTGTCCCCGCTGTGCCAGCTAATGTATTGCCTGCGGTTGTGAATCCACCGTTGCTTCATCGCCCGCGCTCACAGAGTTTGTCCTTTCACCCCGTATCCCGGGGTAATTTGCAGCATGGTTATTTGGAGCGCATTCCTTTACCACCGTTGGTGGCTCACTTAATGCAATGGGTGCTGGCCCAGGGTTATCGTATCGTGGTGCAAGGCGATCTGATCCGGCAAGAAATTTTTAAGCATTTTTTCAACACTCAGCTTGCCATTGAAAGCATCGATTTGGTCACTAACATGCCGTTGTATTTGTTCGCCCATTTTCCCTTCTCGACCCCTAGTGTGATAGCCAATCTTAACGAGAGCAAGTTACAATTTTATCAGCATGATTTGCGGTACACCGTCAGTTATCTCAAGGATTTAAGCGCCCAAACCTTAATTGAATTTAATGGCGAAAAATTTTTCTGCGAGTTAGATGCTTTGTATAGCGGCGATCTGGTAGGTAAGCTCAGCCCCAGCGGTATTTTTTTGCCGCGGCATCCCACTGAGTTCTCGCCGCAGACTGAAATGTCGTTTAAGCAACTAGGACTGATAAAAGATGATGGGCAAATTGCTGAAATAAAAAAATATCGTGCGATACTAGGCCAGCTGCCAATGTTAGAGCTCGCTTGCCAAAAGCTAATGACTAATTTTCCTGCTGCATCTCCAG
>JABDGN010000030.1:0-189 GCA_013285995.1 Gammaproteobacteria bacterium | reverse complement strand
GCTTATCCACCACCGATGACAATGCTGCCAGCTGCCAGCGCTGCGCCGCCAGCATATCAACCACCACCTGCTCCAGCGCCGATGGCTGTGCTTGCCAGTGTTGCACCAGCAGCCGTCAAAGCAGAGCCCTTAAATCCCTCTCGCATTGCAACGCTACTCAGTAAAATTCGCTTAGGGACCGCAAAAAAT
>JABDGN010000029.1 GCA_013285995.1 Gammaproteobacteria bacterium | reverse complement strand
AGTTCACGCATCTTGGTATCGCTCGCGATTTTAGTCTGTGCCATCGGCGCCTTTGGCTTTGCCCATGCACACAATTTATTAACCGCGGGTTTAACCCGTGCCTTGATGGGCGTCGGCGTTGCATTTGCCACCGTTGGCTATATGAAAATGACGTCCATCTGGTTCAAGCCACATCAATTTGCGTTTGTCGCCGGTTTATTAGCGACGGCCGCGATGTTAGGCGCGGTATTTGGTGAAGCGCCACTGGCTGTCGTGGTTGAGCATTTAGGTTGGCGCGATACTTTATTACTGGTTGCGTTCATCGGTTTAGTCATCGCGATTTTATTTTTTATTGTTGCGCGCGATAAAAATCCCAATCAGCCGCAACAACACGCTGACCGCACTGCTTTTACCTGGCAAGAAGTGTGGGATGTGGTACGTAGCAAACAAAATTGGTTGCTCACTTTATATGGTGGTTTAACTTTTGAATCTATTGCTGTGTTCGGTGGTTTATGGGGTACGCCGTATATGCAGGAACTCTACAACCTTTCCACTCCGCAAGCGTCTACCATTATTTCTTTAAGTTTTATTGGCATGGCGGTGGGCAGCCCCGTGATTGGCTTTATTTCCGATCGCTTAGGCCAACGTCGGCCTGTCATGTTTGTTGGTATGATAGTCGCCTTTATTTCTTTATGCTTAGCCATTTATGTGCCATTGGGCCCGATTTGGAGCGGCATCTGGACCTTCATTTTTGGCTTCAGCCTAGGCATTTATATGTTAGTATTCGCGCTCGGTCGCGATAGCAATAAATTAACCTTAGTGGCTACCGTTACCGCGATGGTCAATACCGGCGATGCGATTTTAGGTTCGATCACCGAACCTTTGTTGGGGAAATTTTTGGATTTACGCTGGGATGGTGTGGTACAAAATGGTGTGCATTATTTTTCGGTGAGTAATTATCGCACCGCGTTATTGATTTTGCCGGGCTATTTGGTGCTGGGCATTGTGGTGTTATTTTTTATTAAAGAAAAAAACAAATAACTTTTCAAATATTTAAAAACACACCGTCATCCCCGCGCAAGCGGGGATCCAGAAAAATGCTTGCAGACTATTAAAAATCCTGGATTCCCGCCTACGCGGGAATGACGCAAAAATTTAAGTTTTTTAAATCCTGGATTCCCGCGTACGCGGGAATGACACAGAGGAATCATGAAATATATATTAATAATTACTTTACTTATTTGCAGCGCAACGACTTTTGCAGATACCGAAGACACCACCTGGCTTTATAATGAAGCTTCGCTCGGATTTTATGACCACGATATTATCGGCGTAAAATTCGACAGCCCCTCTTTATCCGATCCCACCAAATTGCAACACTTGAATAATCCCGCTGATGGTGTGATCGGCATGTATCAACGGATGTTTTTTCACACGCAAGAACATTTCTCAATGTATTGGGGAGTCAGCGGAGCGCGCTGGGCGATCAATAATAATCCTTTTGGATCGGTTTCCGGTTTTGTGGCGTTTCGCTATTGGCCCATCCGCACTACCAACGTGAGCCCTTATGTGGAAGCCAGCATTCTCGGGCCTTCCTTGATCACGCGTTACAATTTACCCGGCACGGATTTAGGCGGTAATTTTTTATTCGAAAATTTTTTAAGCATCGGTGTGCAATTAGGCCACACGCATGTCTTCAGTATTGAAGCGAGCTGTATGCATTATTCCAGCGCGGGCATCACCAAACCTAATCCGGGCTTTAATGTGCCGATGGCTCTCCAGCTCGCTTATTCCTTTTGAGCATGCACTGGTTCTTTATGTTTATGGCTCACTAACTTGCTGTGTTGAGAATGCAAGGTGGCCCATTTTTTCCACCGCGATGTTAAAGCATTGCTCCCTCCCTCAAAGTTAGTTAAGGACGCCATCATGATCATGCTGGAAACGTACCCATCAACGAACTGTTGTGACGGCGGTCCGGCGGACCAACTCACGCCATCGGATGACTCAACATAGGAATAATAATCCGTGGTATCACTGCCAATCGTAAATTTGCAGGCACTTCCATTTTGACCGGCTAAATAAAACTTATTAGCGGTAGCAAGCATAATGGGAGGAAAGTTACAAAGTGGCGAGTTATAATAATTTAAAGTGCCGGACAAAATAACGTTCCAATCGCTGTTGCCAAATCCCAGGCTGGCGAACCATGAAGCGCTGGTATTACTCCGACCAGACGCTTCAAATAAGGTATTATTCCATACCTGCAGATTTCCGCCAGCGAAGTTACCGGAAGCTAAATTAGTGTTAGGAACCGCTATCCAATTAGCGCTGGTATTATCGTAATAAGCAAAATTTTGAGCTGTCGTAGTATCGCTATTCATTCCAAAGGCACCTGCTAAATAAAGCAGATTATTCCAAATTGCTAAACCAGCACCTCCATAAACACTATCCGGACCGGGATTTAAGTTCGTACCCACATTCGTCCAGCTAGCGCTCGGCCCTGGCGTGTATTGCTGAACCAGACTACTGCTGCCGCTATCTATCGATGGAGGGTTGCGGCTCGCATAAAGATTACCATTCCAGGCTAATAAATCATTAGGCCCATCATTCCCAAAGCCAAGATTGGTCGCACTATATCCTGTATCTTGCCATTGCGAGCCATCCCAACTCAAAACATTGGGGTCATAGCTTAACCCACCAGCCGGTTCAAGTTTGCCACCTACATACAGGGTATTATTTAAAACGGCCATAATAGTGGGAGCGAAAAGCAGAGGAGGAGATGTTTGATACTGGCAAGTCGGTGCAGTATTATCTGAAAAAAGTTGCCACTCTAATCCGTTATAGTAACCCAAACAAGGCACTGGAGTATTAGCGTCAGGAGGATTTGGAGTTGTATAAGGATAATATAATGCGCCGGCAGCATATAAATCACCATGCCAATTTATTAAGGAATAAACATCTGCCAAACTAAGCGGAGGGGTCGCAATCCAACTTGGTCCCCCATTCCATTTTTCAACACCAGGATCGCCACGATTATCGTAAATTGATAAATCGTAACTGGTGGTGAAAGTAGGACTTACGGCCGGATAGGTTTGTCCGTTGGTGGTTATTTGCAAAGTGATGGGAATATTATCGACGACGGTTGGATCCAATAAATTCACTGCCGGGTCTTGCGCTTTAACCCATACTAAACAATTCGTATCGCCCGGCAGCAAACCGCCACATTGTGGCAAAGAGCCGCCGCTACAAACGGGATCATCACTGGCGCAACTCGTTACATAGCTTGCATTACTCATCACATTAATATTGCTTAAAGTTACAGGCTGAGTATTATCCCAATTAGTCACTTGAATCGCCCGATACTGCATATGGAGATCACTGGGGTTGTTATCCAGAGTAAAGGTTAAGGGGCTGATTTGCACGTTGAGTACCGGGATTGGCGTAGTAATATTAGCACCGGTTAATGACGCTGTTGCCGTCGCAAATTGATTCTGGGTTGCTGTCAACTGAATGGTACACATACCATTTGGTTTGATCGAATCGCAACCATAGGAAGTGATGGTCACATTACTGACAGGCATGATTCCGACGTTATTCGCAGTCACCGAGTCAGAGGTATTAGTGACCGTTACAGTGGCGCTGGCTTCGCTTGGCATAGCAGGATTTAATACGATGCTGGTGGGACTTAACCGCAGGTTAGCTCTGTTAGAAGTAGTACTATCAATATTCACCTTGAGTTCATCACCCGCATCCGGTGAATAACAGGTACTGTTTAAACAAGCTTGTAAGCCGTTGCTAATGGTAATGGGATTCGTACCATCATTTTCAATGTGTAAATCTACAATGCAATAACTGCCGCTGGCTAAATTAAAGTTGGCGTTATCGAAAATTCCGGTCGCGCAATCCTGGCCGGTACCACTATCGGTGAGTGAAATACTGTTAGTATTATCTGGCTGAAAGGTAATGCTGTTTGCCGCCGTACTGCCATTATTCAGAACAATATATTCCGCATTGGTGCCAGGCGCATTGAAATTGATGTCAGTGGCGGCTTTAACGACAGGCACCAGGGTTAAACTATCACTCGGCGGTGGCGGCGTCGGACTATTTTGCAAGCTCACACTGAAATTACTGGTTTGAGTGTTGGCACCCGCGATGGCTAAAGTTCCGTCGCCCGTTTGACTCCCATTCGGTATCAGCGTCAGCGTACAAGTGCTGCTGCTGCTGGTTAGGAACTGGCAATCCGTGTAAACGATGTCAACTGATTCAGGTAATCCCGTGAAGGTTGCCTGAATATTATTCGCAGTAGTGTCCGGCGGAGGATTATTCATTTGCACCGTCAAAGTCGTCACCTGACCGTTGGTCAGGATAAGCGGAGAAGGTACTGGCTGATTATTTTGCAACACAGCTAACGTCGTCATACCGCTTGCATCGTTGGTGACATTCATATTCATTTCATCACCGGCGGAAGGGAAGAAGCAATTGCTGCTGCCATCGCACACCGACAGAATATCGCTGATGCTCACCGATGTACTGCTGGTGGCCCGCAATTCCACCACGCAACTGCTATTGGCATTGATCGTAAAAGAATTCCCATTGCCAGAGTAAGGGCACTGTCCGGCTAAAGCGGTGTTATCCATCCGTTGCACGTGCGCATTCATATTTCCATTCAAATGAAACTGTAAAGTCGCGTTTTGCGATTGCGAAGTATTGTTAGTGATGCTGTAAATCGTTAAGGCATCGGTATTGACTAAAAACGGAGCCGGCAACAGAGAGATGGCTTGCAGGCTAAAAGTAGAAGTGCTCGAAGAACCCGTCGTTACGCCGTAAGAAACCGGCGCGGTGTTAGCGCCTTGAATAGTTAAAGTACCGGCAACAGCATCTGTTACGGAGTTGGGGATAGACACTTGCAAGCTACAATTACTATTAAAACTCAGACAACTTAAATTCGGATCAGTAATTGTGACGCCCAACGCCGTCAAATTAGCTGATAAACTAATGGTCAAATGATTAATGTACGTCGAACCGGAAAGATTATTCACCGTTAAAGTTTGACTATTGGCGATCGTGATGGTCGAACCATTGTTTAAACCATTGATGTTCAAACCCGGCATACCGACGCTGTCGGTCACGACTGCCACGTTGACAGGAACCGGCAATGGCGTGCAAGCGCCCAATGATTGCGGCCCATAACATACAAGCGGACTACCCTGAATCGTAGTTGCCCGATCGCTCTCAGCCTGCAAAATCAAAAAGCATGATTGGCCCGGTCCCAAATTGAAATTGCTGCCACAACTCCCCGCCACTCCTACTAAATCGGTTTCAACCGCCAGCCCCGCCGGAAAGGCAGAAACTTGATTATTGTTTAATGCTTGCCCATTATTATTAGTCACGGAATAAACACCCGTGGCAACGCGGTTGTTTAAAATGCGCGCCGGAAAACTATAACCATCCACCGGCACAATCGTAAAAAGATTGCTTGCCGTTTTTGCTTGCGCAAGCAAGCTGACAC
This sequence comes from Gammaproteobacteria bacterium, assembly GCA_013285995.1. Classification (GTDB taxonomy): domain Bacteria; phylum Pseudomonadota; class Gammaproteobacteria; order JABDGN01; family JABDGN01; genus JABDGN01. The sequence goes on along the minus strand of JABDGN010000029.1, from coordinate 15,046 downwards.
TCATCAGGAGCAATAAAAAAATACACGTTGCAAAAGCTTTCATAGGTTTTCCTTAAAAAATATAACTGGCTTGCAATAATAAAATTTGAGCATTGAGTTGCGATTGCCTCAAAGTACCACCATTTAAGACCCCCAATTCAGCAGGGCCGAGCGCTGCAAAACGATAATTAACGCCCAAACGCAAATGCGGAACCACCATCGCTTCTAAACCCGCCCCCACTTCATAACTGAAATTAACGTCAGTATGATCAGGAAATGGCGCAGCGAAACCTTGTTCCTGATAAGCATAAGCGCGGTTAAAAGCAGTTCCTAAACCCACATTCAAATAAGGATACCAACGCTTGGCCAAGGGCATCAAAAATTTCGACTCTAACAATAATTGCTGGCTTTGCACACGATATTGATAATTAGCTGGAGGGAACACAAAAAACGGTAAGCTTTTCACCATCACACCTTGCGTACTAAAGGGATTGATTTGATAAAAACTCACTCCCAGTTGAGTAATAAAATCATGTTGTGCAATTGGGAAAGGCGACGTTTCAAGGCCAATTAAACCTCCATACATGGGCTGTAGCGCGTGCGCATTTTGCTCTACATAAACATTTTGCAAAGTCACATTTTCAGCGCTTAACGCTAAGTTCTGATCAGCATCGACAGCATTTGCCCAGGCACCACCACCGGATAAAGTGATAAGCGGATGTAAAGTGCTTATAAACTTAAGCCATGGGGAATTAAATTTGGTTTGTGAGCTTGTGGTTTGCGCAGGAGTGGGGGCAGGCTTTGCAACTGCTGTTGACTGCGGCGCCACTGCCGGGCGGGGGGCAGACGCTTGCGGTGCTGGCAGCAAAGGCGATGGCGTTTGCAGCTCTGTATCCGAGGGCAACGCTATCGAAAGATATGCCCACGCAGTTTGACTCAGAGAAAAAATAACCGCAGCAATAATTAACTTTTTCACGAGGTTTAAGCTCCCTATCAATGACCACGGAGAATAATACTAACACAAGCTTATCAAGAATGTCCAAAATTTCTTGACGCAAGCTTTGTTTAACTTCACAATACGAAACTATTTTTGAAAGCTCAAAGGAATTCTAATGCGATTGTGCCGCTTCATGCTGCTGCTTTGTATGTTAACAGGGAGTATTGCTTACGCTGACGATGATGTTACGTGGCTCAATAATCAAGTTGACCTTGGCTTTTATAATCACACCGTGCTCGATGCTAACTTTAATGGCCCGGCTAATTTTTCTTCGCCTGGTAGCAGCAGCAGCACCGCGCTTAAAACACCACTCGATGGTGAGATCGGTTTTTATCAACACTTGATTTATCACAGCGCTAAACATTTTTCAATCAATTGGGGCGTGAGTGCCGCGCGTTGGACCTATCAGGGTTTACCGGTTTTAACCGCTTCTGGTTTCGTGGATTTTAATTATTGGCCGATCCGCACCCAAACCGTCAACCCTTATCTCACTGCCAGCATCGCCGGACCTTCCTTAGTCTCACGCCAAAAAATAGGTGATGCTAATTTAGGTGCGCCGCTTATTTTCCAAAACTTTTTAGGCGTCGGTGTGCAAATTGGCAAGACGCATGTTTTCGATATTGCAGCCGCGGTGATGCATTATTCCAATGGTGGTACGTTTCCAGTGAATGATGGATTTAATGTGCCGCTGGTTTTAATGGTGGGGTATTCGTTTTGATGAGTGAGGAGTGAGGAGTGAGGAATGAGGATTGAGGTAAAAACAGTTTGTCATTCTCATCGCGCAGCGATGGGAATCCAAGGTTTTATACCAGAACGATTAAAAATTCTGGATTCCCGCTTTCGCGGGAATGACGATCGTTACACAGAAAAAAAATATATAAAATGGTTTCGAAAATATTTAGCGCTACTGTTTTTACTCACCAGCGCAAGCGCGCTGGCTGAACCTGATGCTTATTTAACCGGCGGACATTGCTTCGTCAATGCGAGTGTAGGTTACGGGTACATGGGCACGATGCCGGCTGAAAATAGCAGTGTCGGTGCAACTGATTACCAAGCTGCGCTAGGAGGCGCTGACGCCACAGCAGGTGGCGGATATTTGTGGTACCTCCATCGCTTTGCCTTTGGTGCCAAATTAGCGTACAGCAATTATCACGATAGTTATTACACGATTTCGGCACCGAATGTCGCAACCGGTACGATTAACTACGCTAGTAACACCGTGAATTTATTGGCCCTCGGGCAATACGCAATTTTAGCGCCGTTTAATGTGTTTTTAGGTTTAGGGGAAAGTTATGCGTTTCAAACAGTCGATGTCAGCAATGTAGCGCCGTATAGTAGTCACTATGCGGCACAAAAACTGGAACCCACGGTGCAATTTGGTTTTACTTATCGCCTTATCGAGCATTTAAGTCTGAGCTTAGACATGCAGTATATGACGGGCGATGCGCCCAATGTATCCAGCACTAATTGGGATCCGACGCAAGTCGCGGCAGGACGTACAACGAATTTGGGATTGATTTATACTTTTTAAAATCGTAGGTCGGTTTCCCGAGCTTCGCATCATGCGAAGCGAGTAAGCCGACATTGTGCGTCGGCTTGTTCGTTTCACCTAACGGTGAAACTCCGGAAGCCGACCTACGCCTATTTAAAAAGCATAACCCAAGCCCAACATCACCGGCACTTTAATCCCCGGATTGTGATTCGGCATTAAATTGCCACTGGAATAATGGATGATTTTTAAATTGATATTGAAATTCCGCTCTGCACCAAAATAGCTACCAAAGCCTAGAAAATCTTGGAAGGTAAAATGGCCACCGGTTGCTTGTCCATCGATGGTACTGCGGCTTAAATACGTTGGCCCCGCGGCAGAATAGTTAAAATACAAAGCCACTTTTGGCTGTTGCAACAACCAGAAACGCACTTCCGGAAAAATAGATGCGGTGTAATAAACATCATGATCGTATAAACTTTCCCAACGCGCGCCATCCACACCCCAGTCTAAAGAAAACCAACGTTGAGTGTGATATACATTGCGTTCATACATTAAATAATCACCACTTTGCGTGAGCACTTCACCATTCCAAAAAATCGGCACTACACTGGTGAAAAAGGTGGTTGGATCCCAATTAAAAACTGACCGATTATAAAGTCCTATTTCAATCGTATTGAGCGGGAAAATATACGGTGAACCAGAACCGGTTTCCATGGCTTGTTCCGGGTTAAATAAATAATAAGCACCGACTTCGCCATAATACGTGGCAGGTTGTTTATTTGCCGCATTGCCCCAAATGCTATCGGCACTGAATTCTAAATGCCACTGACCACTAAAGCGATAACTGGCACCTACTCCCGTGTCGGGAACAATTAAACCGACACTCGGAATATTGGCACCATTTGACATGGTAAAACCGTAGCGCGACACATAAGCCGGCCCCACTTCACCATACACCGACCAGCGATCATTGATCGGTAAAGTCGGGCGCAAAGTCAGCATTAAATAATTCAGCCAAACGGTTGCCGTCTCCGGCGTTGCACCAGCATTGTTCGTCACATTGGTAAATTTCACCCACGGACCCGGACGCATATAACTCAATTGCAAGGCTAAATACGGATTGAAATAATGTCCGGCATAGACGCTCGCGCCAATTAAATTATTTTTAATCTGCCCTGCGCTATAACCCGCGTTTAAATCGGCATTGGAGTAAGCAAAATCGAGATAGGCAAGATCCACCCCTACATAACTATTTTGAAAAATGCCGGGCAGTTGCGTACGATCGTCGGTGGTAGCAGCGGCAAATAAATTGCTGAAGCAGAGCAGACTGAGAATGAAGGCTAATTTTTTCATAAAATTTTCTTACCAGATGTCGGCTTACGAGCCATTGGTGTCGGCTCGTTCGCCACTCTATTCTATTTATTTACCGAGAAATCTGCTATTTTGCGGCCATAAGCAAACTTTTCCCAGGCTCTCGTAAACCGCGACCTACGTCTCAGTCGGAAACACGTGATGCTCGCGAATTTCGCGAATTTTACGCATATGATGCCGAATTGAAAACCAAATCATCGGTGGCACGCACACTACCAGCACCCCGAGCAATAACACCAGATCATAACGCCAGGTAGTAATACTCATCCCTGAGGGCGGAATAAAGCCAATAATAAATGCCACGGTTGTGCCGAGCATTCCGGCTCCGGCAACGACCCACATCCCCAAATTACCGCGCCCTGGAATGCGATAAGTACGCAACACATCGGGATATTTATACCGCATGCGAAGACCCGTCACGAATAAAATAAAATACATCATCATGTACAATTCTGAAGTCAAGGCCAGCAAAATCCAGTACGAGGCATTGACCGACGGCATGATTAAAAATACTAAAGATAACAACGTAAATAAAATCGCTTGCCAATAAAAAATATTCACCGGCATTTCTTCTTTGTTGCGTTTTTTCAAATGCACCGGCACATCGCCGCGTTCGGCCGCTACACACAAATCTTTGCTAGGGCCTGAAATCCATACAATGGCCATCGTTAAAGTCCCTAAGAATACCAACAAGGCAATGATTGGGACTAACCAATGTAAATGATAAACCGCAAAATAGGTTTCAAACGCTTGCATGATGCCCGCGACAAAATTCATATTGGCAGAGGGCACCACCACTGCGATGGCAAGTGCCGCTAAAATCGATACCACCATGATGATGAGCACCGATAAAATAATCGCGCGCGGATAATCTTTTTGCGGATTGTGAACGCTGGTCGCATGTACGGCAGACATTTCCATACCACACAAAGTGGTCAGCAAACCGATCAGATAAACCCAACTGTCTTTATTATGCAGTGAGGGGACTAAGTCGTGCCAGTCGACCGTAAAAGCAACCGGATGGCCTTGCATGATCCACGCAATGCCCAACATAATAATGACACCACCGGGAATTAAGCTACCAAAAATAACGCCCCAGCTACTAAACAAACTGTACTTTTTCATGCCGAGAAAATTAAGGAAGGTGATGAACCAAAAAATCCCCACCATGCTAAAGAAAATATAATATTTATTGTCCGCCAAATGCGGCGCGAAAACATAAGCAAGGCTACCTACCGCCGGCGTGATAATACTGGGATACCAAATGATATTGGCGATCCACTGCAACCAAATCGCTAAAAAACCAGCATGCGGGCCATTGGCAATCCGTACCCAACTGTAAAATCCGCCGCGCACCGGCCAACCGGTGACCAACTCAGCGGCAATTAACGCAGTAGGCAGGAAAAATAAAAACGCAGCTAATAAAAAATAAGAAACTAAGGTCAGGCCTGTCATGGCCATGGTGGGCAAGTTATTGATACTGATAATAACGGCCACATTGATCATCGTGAGCGCAAAAACCCCTATGACGCGCGGGGTGGAAGCAATCGGCAAGTGATCGGACATTAGGAGAAGGGCCTCATTTTGGGGGCGTAAATTATACCGGAATTTGTGGATTGATTGAGGCTTAATTTTGGGCTGGCAACTGGATAATGCCAGCTACCAAAAATTAAACTCCATCAACCGAGCGGCGAGAAATGAAAGCGCGTAAATGTTGCCATAACGCAGGTTCTCGCCATAATAAATACAAAATTGCGCAGAGATTTAACAAAGAAACCACAAAGAAAATCCCCACCGTCGTAAAATGCAGAACAATTAACAAAATAGCAAAACCAGCAGCAATCACCATAAATAAGGCATTAAAAATATTATTCGCCGCTATCATGCGTGAACGGTAAGCCGGTTCGCTCATTTGCTGCAAGCGGGTATAAAGCGGCACCGTGTAAAAACCGGAAAAAACACTGATGCCCGCTAAGCAAATCACGATAATGACGACATGCGGCAAATGAAAAAATTGGTCAATGCCCAACAAGGGACTGGCGGGTGCGCTCGGCGTGCAGGCAACTAACACAATTCCAAAAATTGTCATCCCCAAAGCGCCAACCGGGACCAAAGCTAAAATGCGTTCAGGTTTAGAAAATTTAGCGCACAATACGGAGCCAATGCCAATCCCCACCGAAAAAATCACTAAAAATAAAGTGAACACATGTTCAGCCCCACCAATGGCATTTCTTACGTAATCCGGTAATTGCGTGAGGATAATCGCGCCATAAAACCAAAACCAGGAAATGCCTAGCACACAATAAAATACGCTACGATTGTGTCGGGCACGGTTTATATTTTGAAACGTTTGGCGCAACCAATGCCAATCTAATTTTAAGCTTGGATCGTTCGCGGGCGAAACTGGAATGGTATAACTGATACCATAACCGGCCAGTGCAAACACTAATAAACAAATCATCACGTAATAATCACCGTACTGGGGCACAGCAATCAATACGCCTCCCAAAATGGTACCGATTAAAATCGCGATGAAAGTACCCATTTCAATAAACCCATTACCGGCCACTAATTCTTCACCTTGTAAATGTTGCGGTAGATAACTGTATTTCGCCGGACCAAATAAAGTGGCTTGCAATCCTAATAAAAATAAGACTAATAACATCAAAGTAACGGAATGAATAGCAAAGCTCACGCACGCACACAAAACAATGATCACTTCTAGTAATTTGATGTAGCGAATTAAGCGCGATTTTTCGAGTTTATCGGTAAGTTGCCCACTGCTTGCGGAAAAGAAAAAGAACGGCAAAATAAATAATCCCGCGGCAAGATTCACCAACGCATCTGCATGCAAGCTACCTAAGTTTAGATTTTGATAAATAATCAAAACGATCAAAGCATTTTTAAACACGTTGTCATTGGCAGCGCCAAAAAATTGCACCCAAAATAAAGGTAAGAAACGGCGCTGTCCAAAGAGGCGAAATGAAGAGCTCATAGAATTGATTGTACCCTAAAAATTGAGTTGACAAAAATTCAATTTATCTCCCATAATGCTAACCTTCTAACACAGGGATGTCTACCTCGCATGCGTGCTCTTTTTTTAGTATTACTCTTTTTTTGTGGCTCTGCTATTGCAGCCAATCAAGGCAATGTTTGGTTTAGCATTGAAGGCGGCGGTGCTACGCCCATTACTTCATCTGCAACCACAACCATTCCTATGTCGGGTTCCAGTTTGCCCGATGACTATGTTTCAACCAGCACCACCAGTTACCTCGCCGGTGTAGGCAGTGGTTATCAATTTTTATTTCCTCGTTTTACCACCCACAATGTAAGCTGGTTATCGGCTGATCGCATAGGCCTATTATTTGACGATTACTTGACAACCAAAATTAATGGCCAAGTGTTAAAGTATCAACTCTTTCCTGCAGCCAACTACAATTACAATATTTCTTCACAAGTAGTGTGGGTGGATAATCAACTAGATTTTGTGCGCTGGCATGATGCAGCGAGTTTTTTTGACACAGGCATTGGTGGTGCATTTGATACAACCAGTAACTATCAACAAACCTCTCTCAACACTACGCGAAATGTTCTTCCTAATCCTGCTTTTGCCAATAATAGTGAAATTAATTTTGCTTATCGCTTTGGAATAGGATTAAACTACAATTGGCAACATTTTACCGTGGCAGCTTTGTATGATTACGTTAACTTAGGTACCGCAAAAACCGGCAATTCTACGGCCAGTTCTAATCCGACTGCTTTACCGGGATTAAGTTTTCCTTTACAGTTTAATGAGTGGTTGATTAGTTTACGGTACAATTTATAAGCTTAGAATACCACGCGTAAACGCGTGGTATTTTATAAATTCTATTTTAGAAAAATAGGCAAAAGGAGATTTAAATGAAAAGATTGCTAGGGATAATTTTATTGACTCTTGCTTTTGACCCTAGTTATGCCAATTTTCCCGTGGTCAAGTGCAGCTTACCTAGCTTAACAAGCGTAACAGCTAATACGCCTACCTCCTTTAATTTTCAATGTACCAATGAAACACCGGCTAGTTTTGATAAATTCAGTATCGTGGGAACTACCCAACTAGATTCTTTAACGGCAGCCATCGTAAGTCTGGATCCCAATTCCGAGTGTTTCACTTTAACGCCCTTTAGACCCAATGTTTCCTGCACTGTCAGTGGCACGTTGACCTTACCTGCTGAAGGTAATTATGCGTTTGATTTTGATGCACAATATGGTAATCAAAATTATGCTGGGATTTTTTGCGGCAATCAAAATAACAGTAGTTGCTTCAATATCACTGCTACACCGCTGGTTTCCCCTAATTTACTGATTGATAGCGCAAACACTCAAACGAATATTATTGTACAAGCAGGCAGCGGCACTACCTCAGTTACGATTAAAAATATTGGCGCTGCAGATTTAAACAATATTCAGTTAACGTTTACTCCCAGTGGTATTTTAGCCGTCACAAGTCAACCTAACTGTGCAGCCGATCTGGCCCCCAATCAAAGCTGCACTTTCACCGTGAATTATATAGCCGGTGCTCATCTCTTGCGCGCAACTAGCAGTACGCCTGTCACAGCAACCGCTACTGCTACGGATGGATTCAACGATAGTTTGTTGTTAAACGTAATTCAAACCAGTGCTGGAGAGTTTGTTAATCTTCCCGCGCAAAGTGCTAGTTATCAAGGTTTAAACAGCCGCAATATTATGGCCTTGAGTGAAATCACTGTAAATGACAGCACAGAATTATTTGCGGGTACTAATGGGCATGGTTTGTGGAAAAGCACGGATGGCGGTAGCACCTGGATGCAATTGCAAAGCAGTTTAAGTGGTGTCAGCACTGATTTCTCCAACACAATTATTTCCTTAATCGCTGTGCCCAATGGCGATAGCTTTATATTTTTTGCCGGTACCAATGGTGATGGCTTGTGGCAAAGTGATGATGAGGGCCAAAGCTGGACACAAGTAACTTCCGCAACTTTAAGCGGCAATTCCAAAATCACCGCCCTGGCAGCGAGCGTAAGTGACGCAACAACGACTCTGTACGTCGGCACGCTAGGCAATGGGGTATGGCAAGGCAGTTTAAATGACTCCGGTTGGACATGGACCCAATTAGCAACAAATTTTAATGGCGTTGCGATGTCGCAAAATGTCACCGCTTTAGCGGTAAATAACGGCGTTTTATATGCGGGCACTTTTGGTGCAGGCATTTGGCAAAGCACTGACGGCGGTAACACTTGGACTATAGGAGCAGCCAGTTTAAGTGGACAAGCTGATAATTCAGCCTATGTCGTGTCGCTAATTCTAGGCAATAGTGGTTTAGTTTATGCGGGCACCAATGGCAGTGGCATTTGGCGTAGCAATATCAGTGATTTATCAAACTGGACACAAGTAAAAGCGAATTTAAGCGGCATTCCCGATGATTCAGCGAACATTGCCGCATTACTGTTAATGAACAGCACTTTATATGCCGGTACTTTCGGCGCGGGCTTGTGGCAAAGCACGAATGTGGGCAGTTCCTGGAGTGTTTTAGCAGCTGGATTGAGCAGCAGCGGTGATGCGAGCGCTTATGTCACAGCACTCCTACAAGCTGTCAATAGTGGTCCGGTATATGTGGGAACTTATGGTGCTGGCGTGTGGCGCAGCGCTGATGGCACCACATGGACGCAATTAGCCTCTAATTTAAATTCCGCAGGCAACGATAACTCTAATTATGTCTTATCTTTAAGTAGTGATGGCACCCATTTATACGCTGGTACCAGCGGAACAGGTTTATGGCAAAGTACGATCGCCTCTCCTACCAGTTGGACACAAATACATACTGCATTAGGTTCACCCGCTAACTCAGCCTATGTCAGTGCATTGACTCCCGATATCAGTAGCACCATGTATGCGGGTACTCAAGGAGCCGGCGTATGGAAAACCACTAATAATGGTGCAGCCTGGGCACAACTAGTCACGCAGCTCGACAATAGCAATCCTATTACCGCCTTTATCAGCGCTTTAGCACTGGACACCAGTAACAATATTTTGTATGCGGGCACCGGCGGAGCGGGTTTATGGCAAAGTACTGACGGAGGCGTTAACTGGAGCGTCGTACCAAATTACACAGCTCAAGTGAATCAAGCTTATGTAAGCGGCATTGCAACGCCTATTGTTAATGGCTCAACTACAACTTTATACGTTGGAACAGCCGGTAGCGGTGTGTGGAAAGGCGTTGATACCAGCGGCACGTGGGTTTGGACACAACTTATTGCAAGCTTTAACAATACCTTAGGCTCGCAATATGCCAGCGCTTTATTACTCACCCCTTTGAATGCGCCAACCACTTTATGGGTAGGTAGTTATGGAGCAGGATTGTGGTCATCGTTTGGCAATACCTTACCCACGCAAACAATGCATAACATTCGCAACACTGTTTGTTATGATCAATTAGGGCCCTACCCTAAACCACAACGCCAAGCAGCTAATTTATTTTCCGCTGCGCAATGTGTCACACATAAATCAGAACCTAGGATAACGAAGCAATTTTTAAAGGATAAAACATCATGAGCAAAATATTTTCAACGAGTTTATTGTTGTTCATAGCAACGGTTGCTCAGGCCCAAAATCAAGATGTGATTTATCATATCAATCAGCCGGCTGGAGAAATTATTGTGCCAAGCACTACGCTGAGTGATGTAAAAACGGCGGGACAACATTTTCATACCAACCACATTATTTATGTGCCGGACCATAAAGTGCGCACGCAAAGCGGCTATTTCCTCACTGCTGAAACCCCCGCTTCGATTGCTTGCGTTTATCAATTAACCAGCGTTTTAGTGCCCGGTTGTCCCATTGCAAGCACCACCAGTTTACCCGCCGGTGGGCGCGGTAAAATTGCCTTGATTGAACTAGCACATTATGCCAATGCTCAAAATGATTTAAACGCTTTTTCAACAGCTTTTAATTTACCACAACCTACTTTCAGTTTAGTAACCGTTGATGGAGGTGGAAACTACAACACGGAAGCGACGCTTGAAATCTTGTTAGACATTGAATGGGCACATGCCATGGCACCTAACGCAGCAATTGAAATTGTCGAGGGACCCGATAGCGGACAAGGTTTTTATGATGCATTCGTGCAAGCCGGTGAAGATGTGTTAGCCGCGGGAGGTGGCGCTGTTTCAGCCAGCTGGGGCAGCAGTGAATATGCAGGCGAAACCACGTTTGACAGCAGCTTGCAAGAACCACTGGTTACCTATTTTGTAGCCAGTGGCGATAGTGGTGCACCGGCGGAATATCCTGCCAGTTCACCGTATGTAATTGCGGCCGGTGGTACCACCATCGTGCGCGATAGTAACGGCGATTTCAACGGTGAAACCGCTTGGAGTTTGGATGATGAAGGCCATGGCGGCACCGGCGGCCCAAGTGCATATGAATCGCGCCCCTTCTTTCAAGACGGAGTGGAGAATGTGGTAAGAGCCCAGCGTGGCACTCCCGATATTTCGTTTGATGCCAATCCATCGAGTGGTGTCAATGTCTATGATTCTGATCCTAATGCAGAAACCGCGGGTTATTGTTTGAATGATTGGTGCATTATTGGTGGCACCAGTTTAGCCGCCCCTGCTTTGGCGGGAGTTATCAATGCGACAGGCCAGCTAGTATTAAATACACAAATGGAATTAAGTTATATTTACAGCTTGGCACTACCTGGGAATTACAATAAACTATGGCGCGATATTACCGAAGGCTACAATGGTTATGACGCTGAAAATGGTTATGATTTTACGACGGGCATTGGCAGTCCTTTGACGTATGTAGGAAAGTAGGTTAGTATAAAATAGAATTTAAAGGAACTCTGCCATGAAAAAAATTATCTTTATCATCAGTCTAATCAGCGTGTTATTTTTAAGCGCCTGCCACTCTTACAGCCCCACTGAAGAAGCACCGGGCTTTTTACCGGATTACACTATTTTAAAGAAAGTGCCGGATAGCCCCGAAGGCACACAAATTTATACCTATAAAAATCCGAACGTTAATCGCAGCGATTATCATGCCGTTCTTATAACGCCGGTTATGATTTATCAAAAAGCTAATAGAAAAGGCGTGACAGATGAACAAATTGAACAAGTAAAAACGGAGCTTAATGCGGGCATTCAACAAATGGTCAGCAAGCAAATTGGCTTGACGAATACCGCAGGCCCAGGTGTTGCGCGCTTGGAAGTGGCGATCACGGGCGCAATGGTCGAAAAACAAAATCCTAAATTACGTAATTTAATCCCCGTGTCGGCAGCGATTTTCTTAGCTTCGAAAGCGACCGATTTAGATAAAAAGCAACCAGTATTGATCGTCGAATTAAAATTCACCGACAGTGTTTCAAAACAATTATTACGCGAAACAGTAACGGTCATTAAAGGCGAAAATTTCCGTATGCAATCGAGCAGCACTGAAGAATTTGTCGCACTGGCTAAAACGTGGGTGCAACAAGCGCTGGATTATTCGGGTGGGAAATAAAAAGATCTTTTCTTTGTGAAACTATTTATCGGAGGGACCCCTCCTTTTGTAAAGGAGGGCAGGGAGGATTTAACATATTTTGTGATCCTGTTTGATTTCTGTAAAACAACTCAAAAAATAGGCTGTTTTACAGAATTTTTACCAGATCATTATTTTAAAAGGCTAAATCCCCCCTGCCCCCCTTTACAAAAGGGGGGATCTCTGCGATGAAACTCGAGGAACCAACAATATATGCCAACTCTTTTCAAAAAACTTTTATTAGTTAGCTTTCTAACTTTCCTCGCTTTCAACCTCTTCGCGGCCAACTCCGCCGTACTCATCATGTACCATCGCTTTGGCGATGATCGTTACCCTAGCACTAACATTCGCCTTGATCAATTTGATGCGCAGCTCGCTTGGTTAAAAAAAGGCGGTTATCACGTGTTGCCGGTTCCAGAGATTGTCGATCGTTTACAAAGCGGTGAATCTCTCCCTGATAAAACCGTCGGCATTATTATTGATGATGGTTTTGAAACGGTTTATACCAATGCCTGGCCGCGTTTGCAAAAAGCCGGTTACCCATTTACCTTATTTCTAGCCACCGATCCAATTGGCAGCACTGATATGATGACGTGGCCGCAAGTAAAAGAATTAGCGAAATCTAATCTGGTGACCATTGGTGCTCACACTGCAACCCACCCTTATCTCGAGCGTTTAAGCCCGGCTGATGCGCAAGCCGATATTGCACGCGGCAAACAAAAAATCATTCAGGAATTGGGTATCACACCAACTTTGTTTGCTTATCCTTACGGTGAATACGACACACAGGTTGTAGATATCGTAAAGAAATTAGGCTTCAAAGCAGCCTTTGCGCAAGTCTCTGGTGCAATTGGTCCGCAGAGTAATTTCTTTTTATTGCAGCGTTTCCCTTTGAATGAAAATTATGGACAAATGGATCGCTTCAAATTAATTTTGCAGAGTAAATCCTTGCCGATTGGAGATTTGTCACCGGCTGATCCGATCGTCAATAACAATAATCCACCGACCATTCGGTTTACCGTGTTGAATAAAAGTTTGAATTTGAAAACGATGAATTGCTACGCAACCGGTACCGTGGCGCCGCTCAAGCTGAATTTATTGGGAAATCAACAAGTAGAAATAGTGCCAGTGAAAAAATTTGCCCTAGGCCGCACGCATGTGAATTGCACGCTGCCAGCACAAGGCGGTGGGTATTATTGGAATGGGATGTTGTATATTGTTAATCCTTAAACCTATAAAATGCAGTTGAATCGCGTTTTCTAGGTTAAACCTTTTCATCCATCATTTAGGAGGATAAGAATGAAAAAAATAGCGCTAGTTTTATTCGGTCTATTAGTTTGTAGCAGCACTTATGCTGATCAATGCCCCAGCGTATCGCAAGTCGTCATTGATGGTAAATGGCATGTGCCACACGGTTGGAATTTTGAGAACCAGTATGGTCAAGTAGGTACTCAGCCTGCCTTTACAGTGATCTATAATCATCAATACGAACCCAAACTGATTTGTGGTTATGAATCACCAGATACAAACAGCGTCTTTAGTATTAATATCCATAATGTTGCAATCCCCACTGGTCCTATAGCCCCTGACTGTTTTGAGTATGGGGTAATAGGTTGGTGTTACCTTGGAACGAAAACAAACCTGGATTGCTTTCCACATGCTGGAGATACGAGTGATTGCCAGTGGACCCTTGGCAAGGGTACTTAACTCAACGTTTCTAGCTCTTCCCGCAATTGCTGAATGGTTTTCACGTAATCATCACTGCCAAAAATTGCGCTACCCATAATGAAGGTGTCAGCACCCGCACTCGCAACAGCAGCGATATTCGCAACACCAATACCACCATCAACCGCCAAACGAATCGGTCGGCCACTCGCTTCTATCCGCGCACGAATGGCGCTCAATTTTTCTAAACTGGAAGCAATAAATTTTTGCCCGCCAAAACCGGGGTTTATCGACATCTGCATAATACTATCGATTTTTTCCAGCGTGTAATCTAAACAATTTAACGGCGTGGTTAGGTTTAGTACTAAACCAGCTTTACAACCATGATCCAAAATCAATTGAATCGTGCGATCAACATGCTTGCTGGCTTCAGGATGAAAAGTAATATACGTTGCGCCGGCTTTGGCAAACGCGGGCACCAGGGAATCCACCGGCTCAATCATCAAATGTACATCGATGGGTGCGGTAATGCCATAGTCGCGCAGCGCCTGGCACACCACCGGACCAAAGGTTAAATTCGGCACGTAGTGATTATCCATCACATCGAAGTGAATCCAATCGGCACCGGCGGCTAACACGGCATCCACTTCCGCACCTAAGCGCGCTAAGTCGGCGGATAAAATGGAGGGGGCAATGACGTATTGAGAAGACATAGGGAAATTATAGCGCAGTTTGACTTTTAAGTTCTCTATTTTACAATTTCCTCATAAAGAGAAAGAATCCTTACCTCCTGTTTCCACTCCTGAATATTATTCCAAGCTGAATTATCCAAAGATATCTTTGTCTTGCCCTCTTGGTGGGGAAATCCGGTTTGTGCGCCTTATCTGATTGGTTTATTTGAAGCAACGATTAATTGTGGAATTCCCGGACCATTGCAAAGTTTCGCTCAGCCAGAAACTATCAAGCAAGTGGAGAATTTTTTAAATTACGATATGTCAGATTTTTCCGGATAT
>JABDGN010000028.1 GCA_013285995.1 Gammaproteobacteria bacterium | reverse complement strand
TTTACCCGTTAACATAATTTTTTTTACGGGTAAATGTTGAATGCGTCGACAAAAATCTAAACCATTCATACTCGGCATATCATAATCAACGACGATGACACTGATGGCATCAAAACGATTCTGGTTAAAAATTTCTTGCTGAATAAGGCTTAAATCGATATTTAATGAGTGTTCGATAGTTGCGTTTTCTGTTTCTTCTTGCTGCAAGGATAAAACCCGTTTATCTAATTGGTTGTTGGGTTCAATTTGCAGTAATTGGCGAATAGCTTCATGGGGAGAGGAAAAAAGACAATAGGCTAAATCAGGATCCAGTTGCAGACTAAAGTTCACTAAAAAATCGCGATTGTCATCGACGATGAAAATACGGCTCGGGTGATAAAAAACTGATAATTGTTGAGGCGTTATATTCATGCTGAAAAATCGGTTGGTATTCACACATATCAACGCGTGATATCCAGGCTCTTTTCTTCTGGTTTCTAGAGCGAGTCAGCCGGTAAGCCGGGTTCTGTCGTGGACAGTCATTCAACTAGGCTTTGCGTCACCGCAAAGCTCGAGCAACCTACCCGATCTCGGCGCGGGTCACGCTTATAAACTTACGTTTAAGGAGATCCTATTTGGTCTTGCTCCAGGCGGGGTTTGCCGTGCCACGTTTGTTGCCAAACGCGCGGTGCGCTCTTACCGCACCTTTTCACCCTTACCTTACGGCGGTTTATTTTCTGTGGCACTTTCCATCAATGTCAAATCGCTTCAACACTTTCCAGGCGTTACCTGGCACCTTACCCTATGGAGCCCGGACTTTCCTCTTCGCAGTGTACTGCGCAGCGACTGTCTAGCTGACTCGCAGAAATTATACCATTTTTTAGGTTTCAGAATCAGGAAAGAATTGACTATCGAAGCATTGCTGTAAGGAAAATGGACAAATTGCAGGAAAAGTTTCTTGCTTGAGGCCTGTTTCTGCTACTGCAATTAAGAGAGCTTTGACATAAGCATGCTCTAATTGCTTTTGCAACTCATGTTGCAAACTAGGACTATCCGCTAACAAATCAGCAACTTCAAAACGTTGTGTTTTAATAGTATTAATCCAGCTATTGCCACGGCGCTCCGATTGAAATTGCCACCTCAATAAATGAGCTAATAAAGTTGCTAAACGGTTGATTAATTCGCGTCTGTCTCTTTTACCCATACTTTCTATTTCCTCGGCTAAATTTTTGCGATCGACTTCAGCAAAATTTCCTTCTCTCACTAAATTTGCTGTTTGAAGGGCCCAGGCATAAAAATCTTTTTTATAGTTGATTTGGGATTTGACAGTCATAATAAACTCCGTTACATGGATTTACATTATAGCAGAAATCGCTATATCACATCATTCAAGGCAATCCCTGCACCTATCGCATTGGTGTAATGATTGTATTCAATTAGACTCTGCCCATAACCGCTAAACGCATCGACATAAAATTTGAAGTGAACGCCCAAGGGAACGCTAATGGTAAATTCTTCTGCACCGCGCGCGAAATTACTTTCCGCTTCATTGCGGACCATAATAGCAAATACCACATCGTGTAATTTGTATGCCGTGGTGATTTGCCCATAGCCTAAATAATCAGGCATATTGGGATTATAAATATCCATTGAATTAGCAGTAAAAATCGGTACCCACGGTTTTGCATCGATCATCCAATTGCCGAGTGAAGCGATCCCTTCACCGTAATAACGATTCCAACTCCGCTCTTGACTACCACCCACGCCATTCGATTGGTGATCAACACCCGTTTGCAGCACTAACCATTGTGTTACCGGATAATTGGCAAATAGTTCGGGCTCATAATCAGTTTCACGAAAAAATGGCGAAGCTTGATACACTTGCCAATACGATAATTGTGTGTAAGCAACATATAAATTAGCTTTGCTCGATAATATGTCTTGCCACACAGGCACTTTAAAACTCAATTGCGCTTTCACTTCTTGTGATTGAATGCTTTGATTATTAGGCAAATTGCTATAGGCCGCACTGTCCGGCATTTGCGTGTAGTAGTAAGGCAAAATATAAGTGGGATGATATAACAAAATACTGAACGGATTATTGGAAGCCTTTTTTTCATCTTCCTGTCGTGTTTTGTAAACATTGTTATCGGTTAGATCGTCTGACGTAGTGGCAGAGTTAGTGGAGCTTGGTGCTATTGTCGGAGAAGATGCGTTTGGGTCAGCGTAAGTGTTTAAAGCAAGCAGTAGCAAGAGTACAACATGGCCTTTGTTAAGGGTTTTGCCTGCTAGATTTTTCCAACTGAAGAGCTTGTTCATAGAGTAAGTTCTTTTTTGCGCCGCTAATTTCAGCGGCGAGCTTTACAGCTTGTTTTAAGGGTAATTCGCGCAATAAAATTTGCGTGATTCTTATCGCCTCCGTCATCATCTCATCTATTTGCGGTTCAGCTCCCTGCACCAAAATAACCATTTCGCCGCGTTGCTGATTAGCATCATTCTCTAGCCAAAGACTTAAATTCTCCAAACTATCCGCATGAATGGTTTCAAACGTTTTAGTGAGCTCGCGCGCGATGACGGCTTGCCTAGCATGCCCAAAAACTTTTAACATTATCTTGATCGTCGTCAAGATCCGATGCGGAGCTTCATAAAAAATCAAGGTATGAGCCACGTCTTTTAAAGCATCGAGTTGCTTCTGTCGGGTGGCATCTTTGGCCGACAGAAAGCCAGCAAACGTAAAATGATCGGTCGGCAAACCGGCTACTGATAAAGCTGCAATAATAGCACTGGGGCCAGGGATGGGAATAACTTTGATATTTTTTTCGCGCGCCATGCAAACCAAATGATAACCCGGATCGCTGATTAAAGGCGTACCGGCATCGCTGATCAAAGCGATACTTTCGCCTTTCTCAATGCGTACTAGCAATGTTTCACTTTGAGCGCGCTCATTGTGCTCATGCAAAGCGATGAGCGACGTCGTGATACCATAATGCTGCAACAATACACGACTGTGGCGCGTGTCTTCCGCAGCAATAAGATCAACATTTTTTAAAATTTCTAAGGCACGCAAAGTAATGTCTTGCAAATTTCCCAAAGGCGTGGCGACGATGTAAAGAGCGGGTGTGGTGGTAGCATTCATAATTTTTAGCAATTTAAAAATCGCTGCTTAAGTAATTAATTTATATGTTATAGCATATAAAAACTAAAAATTATATGTATTAATATATTTTTTGGCTAAATCTATTCTCATGTTAAAATAACACCTCTATGCAAACTTCCACTCTTTCTTCAGGCCTCAACGATTCGCAATTACAAGCGGTCACCGCACCTTTACAAAATCTGCTGATTTTAGCGGGTGCTGGCAGCGGCAAAACCCGCGTGTTGACGCATCGGATTGCGTGGCTGGTCGAGCAAGAAAATGTTTCGCCGTTTGCGATTTTGGCCGTGACCTTCACCAATAAAGCTGCCGCCGAAATGCGCGGCCGGATTGAAAAATTATTAAGTTTACCGGTGAGTGGCATGTGGGTCGGCACTTTTCACGGCATTGCACATCGTTTATTGCGGCGGCATTTTGAAGCAGCAAAATTGCCAGAGAGTTTTCAAATTTTAGATAGTGACGATCAAGCGCGCATCGTCAAGCGCACTTTGGCGGCGCTGAGTTTGGATGAAGATAAATGGCCAGTGAAACAAGCGCAGTGGTATATCAATCAACAAAAAGATCAAGGGCTGCGGCCTAAAGATGTCGATACCAAAGGTGAACTCTTTAATGAAACTTTATGCCGGGTTTACGCCGTGTATGAAGAAGCCTGCGCGCGTGGTGGTTTGATTGATTTTGCCGAATTATTATTACGCGCCTATGAATTATTACGCGATAACGCCGATATTTTGCAGCATTATCAAAATCGTTTTAAACATATTTTAGTCGATGAATTTCAAGATACCAATGCGCTGCAATATGCCTGGCTGCGCTTATTAGCGGGCAAGACTGCGCATTTAATGTTGGTGGGCGATGATGATCAATCGATTTACGGTTGGCGTGGTGCACAAGTAGCGAACATTTTAAATTTTGAAAAACATTATCCCGATAGTCGCACCATTCGCCTCGAACAAAATTACCGTTCCACCAGCACGATTTTACAAGCCGCCAACAGTGTGATCGATAACAATGGTGAGCGCCTGGGTAAAAATTTATGGACTGATCGCGGCCAAGGTGATCCTATCTCCGTGTACGCGGCGTTTAATGAAATTGATGAAGCACGCTTTATCGTGGGGCGTATTAAAGATTGGTTTAACACCGGCAATAGTTATTCTGAATCGGCTATTTTGTATCGCTCCAATGCGCAATCGCGGGTACTGGAAGAAGCGTTACTGCAACAACAAATTCCGTATCGAGTCTATGGTGGTTTGCGTTTCTTTGATCGGCAAGAAATTAAAGATGCCTTGGGTTATTTGCGTTTAATTGGTAATCGCGATGACGATGCCGCCTTTGAACGGATCGTGAATACACCGACGCGTGGCATTGGCGATCGCACTTTAATGGATTTGCGCGACCACGCCCGCGCACAAAAAATTTCCCTCTGGCGCGCTTCGGAAGCGGTGTTGCAACAACAAACTTTGCCGGCTCGTGCGGCGAGTAGCCTCGCTGCGTTTTTAAATTTGATTCAACAAATGGCGAGTGACACAGTCGATGTTGCTCTGCATGAACAAACTGAACATGTGATTGCGCTGTCAGGATTAATCGATCACTACCGTAAAGAAAAAGGTGAAAAAGGCCAAATGCGTTTAGAGAATTTGGCTGAATTGGTCAGCGCAACGCGTGAGTTTGATCCTGAAGTTATCAGTGAAGAAGAACAACCTTTGCCACCTTTACAAGCTTTTTTATCTCACGCTGCATTAGAAGCAGGTGAGCAACAAGCCGATAGCAGTCAAGACTGTGTGCAATTGATGACCTTGCACTCAGCGAAAGGCTTAGAATTTCCTTTAGTATTTATCGCTGGGATAGAGGAGGGTTTATTCCCGCATCAAATGTCGAGTGAAGATCCAAATCGTTTAGAAGAAGAACGGCGCTTGTGTTATGTTGGTATCACGCGGGCGATGCAGAAACTCTATTTAACGTACGCTGAACAGCGGCGTTTGTATGGTCATGAGGTCTATCATCAACCCTCGCGCTTTATTCGCGAAATTCCGAAAAAATTAATCGAAGAAGTGCGCTTGCGTAATCAAGTGACGCGCCCGGTTGTGGCGCGCGAAAAAAGTTTTATCCATTACACAAAACCAGCACTTGAAAGCAGCAGCGGTTTGCGTTTAGGACAAACCGTGCGGCATGAAAAATTTGGTACTGGCACGATTATTAATGCTGAAGGACAAGGCACCCAAGCCCGCGTACAAGTGAAATTTGGTCGCGAAGCCAAGTGGCTGATGCTCGCTTATGCGCGATTGGAAGCGATTTAAATTTTTACAGCAGTTTCATATCTAAAACGGCTATCCTTAAAAGTTATTTTCCATATTAAGCAGATTTACTTTTTTTAGTCTTTTTCAAAGAGGCTTGGATTTCTTCAATTTCACTTAAAAGCAACCCGGTATTCTTGGCTACTATTTTGGAATCAAAGCCTGAGCGTAACAGGTTGCGCGCTACTTTCTTAACGCCTTCTAATTTACCTTTTTGTTTTAACATTTCTGCAATAGTCATGATATGCATCCTCTTAGCTGTTGGCGCACTGGCACCCAATTTTTCAAATAACTCTTCCGGATCGCCACTTATCTCACCACTCGTTGCTACGTAGTTTAGCAAAATCTCATAATATTCGCCACCGTGTTCGACGGTTTTAATCCATTCTTTTTTGTTAATGACTATCTCCAAAGTGGGCCTCAAATCTTTATCGCGAATATGCTTTTGAAATAACATGAGGCACGTAGCTAATTGGTACTGTTTGATTTCCTCATCCGATAATTGATTTAAATCTAATAGCGCAAAGGGTTGTAATAAATATTTTTCGGCTAATTCAGGCTGAGCAAAACAGTCAAACAGTCGGGTAGAAAATGGGTAAGGTGTGCGCTGTCCTGTGTAATAAATCAATGGGTAAATCAGTGGTAATTGCGTCCCGACCGGTATCCTGGCTGATGATTTTTGCTGCTTCGATTTGCCAGGTAATTGATCTAAATAATAACGCCATATTTTGGTCATGTATTCTAACAAACGAAACGGCATTAGTTCTTCGGGCTTGGATTGCGCTTCCACCAGCAGGTAAAGAAATATTTCTTGCCCTTCTATTTCTGCTGAATATAAAACATCGGTGTAAAAAGCTTGTAATTCTTTGCTAACAAAGGTACCTGGGCGTAGGGTTAAGGTTTCCCAGCGCAATTTTTGTTTCAACTCAGCAGGCAAGGCGGTTTGTAAAAATGACCTTGCGACGGTTAAATCTTTCATCGCTGATTTAAATACTTTGTCGTGCGGGCTGGCGATAGATGTCATCAATATTTTCCCATATTAGAAATAAAAAGTTGGGTACGGTTTATAAGGAATTTACCAAATACCCCAAACACAAGTTCTCATGTCCTAATTTCAGCGGTTCATTAATATGTTGAATAAGTACCTGCAAATGATAAGTAATATGCAGCGGCAAATAACGCTGCACTAATTTTTTTAAGCGCTGCGCTAAAGCCGTGCGCGGTAAAAGTTGTAATGCTTCGGATTGCGGCAGGGGGCCGATGACGATATTGATTTTGTGGCCCACATCCAACACTGCACTCCCAAGCAAAATATTATTCCCTATCTCATGTGACGTGAGGCCGCCTAAGGGCAAAGTTTTGGCGCTTCGCCATTGTGGCGCAAAACTTTTCACGCTCACTAGCCAGCCTTGCAAAAAATCCTGCAGCATGCTTTGCAAACCCACTGCGTTGCGCGCGCGCATACCTAATAAACCAGCATAGGTATATTCGCTAATATCATCACTTTGCAAAGTGCCGGCAGAGAGTGCGCGCAGATACGATAAATATCGGTTGGCATGGAGCCCTATATGCGGCTGATATTTTTTCCACGCTAAATAATACAAACTGTAAATCGAATGATTGATTAAGGCGGTAAAGCGCCGCAAACGTTCGGCCCCGGGAGTTTCTGCTAATAATAAAGCCGCAAAAAAAGGCGGCAAGGGCGAATCAACGCCATATAAACCCATGAAAGTGAGTTCAAGTTCTAATTGATGTTTGCGATTAAAACGCGCTCGTTTTATATCCGCGCCGGGAAAACTGACTTCAGGGGCGGGTATGAGGCGCACCGGTGCGTCGGTTGCAGCAAGTGCGACACCTTGTTTTTCTAACCACAATAATAATTCTTGAAACGGATAACGTTCCGGCTCAAGCGGTAATTGTTTAAGCGGTAAAAACCCATTCGAGATTGCCATTTTTTCCCATTACCTGTGTGCAAATAAATAAATTGAAATCGGCGTAGGTTTGAAAAAACTGATGCAGTAAGTTAGCAAACAAATACCGATCACCTATCGAGGCAAAATTTTCTTCTTGTAAAGTTAAGCTGATTTCAATGCCACTTCTTAATGCGCCGCGTTGAATGCGCTCAATATTTTCGTAACGGATATTGCTAATGCCAGCAATACGTTGTTTGTTATCGCTACGTTGTGGATTCCAATCGTACAGACTCAACAAAGCTTGCAGCGCCTCTCGCGTTAAAATAGTTTGTAGATTTAAGTTAAGATGCGTGATGAGTTGCCATTGATAATGTTCGCGCTGGGGTGGCATTAGCATGGCAGTGGGGCGAATTAAATTAGTCGCTTGCACGCTGGAGGCTAATGGCGAGCCTACTTTTAAACTACCTTCTTGCAAAAATTGCCGCGGGTAATCGCCATTGTAAACATTAATGGCGGCGCTGATGCGCTGCGATGCTAAATCGTCACTCGGATTTTGTAATACTAAATTCAGTTGTTGCAAACGCTCTGCACTGTGATAGCGCTTAACTTGATAATAGGCTTGGTGTTTTACCTGCGGATTGCGCAGCGCATACAAAGGTTCATATTCATGTCGGGTTTGGTTTTGACTATGAATGCCGGTGACTGTTTCGACGTCATAAACCAAACAACTTTTCGCAGCGTTCGCATCGGCACGCAGCGGATATTCCAAACGTTGATGATCAAAATTAATCGGCTCGGCGTCTTGAGGAAATAAATTAATGACCGGCGTGCAGTGCAAACGAAATAAATCTTTGTTGAGTTGATGTTCGCGCGGCAGTGAAAAACGCGTGTGCAATATAATTTCAAGGCTTTGGCATTCTCCCGGCCAATTGATTTTATTCAAACCCTTCAGCGTCACGAATAAATATTTTTCGCGCAACGTAAAATAATCGTGCAATAAGCGATAGCCTGTAAAACTGCGCCCCGCTAAAGGCAAGAGCGAATCTTCTACCGCAAAATGCGCAGCCGTTAAACAATTTTGTCCGCCTAGTATTTGCGCTTGGTCGGCGCACTGAATTTGCACGCTTTGTAAATTTTGCGTGAGCGCCAGATAAAGATCAAACGCCAGCGCCGGATCGGCGTGCAAATAAAATTTTAACTCGTTTAAGTTTAAGCTGTTAAACGTGGTTCCTGCCAGCGTTTGCAAACGTAATTTAAAGGTGCTGCCTTTGGCGAGTGTTTCATCAATGCTTAAATCGCTGATAGTGATGGGATGCAGTTCGACGGGACTGCTAGAAGCGAATTGGCAAATGGTCGCTTCCGGCCCGACTTTGTCACTCGTTAATAAAGTACCGCGCGGCAATGTTTGTTTTTGAGAGCTGCCCTCGCGCAAATTAAATTCGACAATGCTGGCCGCGGGCATCGGCGCTAATAAATGCGGGCAAAGTTGATCTAATAATGTTGCGCTGATTTCGGGAATATCATCATCAATTTTTTCCCGGATTTGCGCGGTTAAAAACGCTACGCCTTCGAGCAAGCGTTCGACGTAGGGATCTTTATCGCGCAATTCCTGCAAGTTTAAAAGGCTGGCTTGCTCGGGGTAAGCCAAACTAAATTCTTTGCCTCCCTGATGGAGGCGACGCATTTCAGCGCTAAAGTATTCTGGGTTCATATTTGCCACTATATCCCAAAATAAATTAAAAATCAAATTTTACATTTAAATGCATTGCAAAATTAAACACTTGAAAAGGAGCTCTTCGGCAAATAATTTTCATAACTGCTATGTTACAATACGTTTAATCTGTGGGTTTAAGCTGATTCGGAGACACCATGTCTAAAAAATTTACTTTATTTTATTTTTTACTTTTTACTTTTCTGGGCTCTGCCTATGCAATGCATACGCTTGTTCCCTTCGCGAATTCTGCCTGGGTACATGATCTTACGGTTGATCAAAAAGGCAATGTCACCGGCGCCCATCCCGGGCAATTTCTCGCCATCTTACAAGCTTATAATCAAGGCGCCACACCGGGTCATCAAATTGGTATGTTGTTTACTTATGTAGGACACATCCAAATTACGCCAAATAATGTGGTATTAAATTATTTTCCTGTGGATAGCACGGTCACGAACGCGGCTAATAATTGGTTGCCAGGTAGTAACAATGGCATGCAATCAGTGCAAGCGTATTCTAAGCTCACGTTAAATGGTCAAGGCAATGGCCAGCCTATTTTAAATTTTGTCGATATTGTCGCGGCATTAGATAGCACCAGTCTCGCTGATTTAACGGGCATTCATCAGATGAATACCTTCAGTAAAAAACTGGCGCTTCATTTTGCAGATAATGTTGCGAAAAAATTATGTGCCAACGCTATGATTGATGGTGTGCAATTCGATATTGAACCTTTCACTTTTAAAGGCAGCAATAAATCAGGTTTAGGCCGAGGCCAACAATATTTTTACACGGAAATCGCTAAAGATTTAGCGGGATACCATCATAGTGGCAATATCGATGCATTTAATTGCCGCAATGCGAACCATCCGCAAGGGCGTTATTTATCTGTTGTAGCGTCTGTTTCTGAAGTGCAAGGCGAGGGGCAACAAATTGCAGCTGTCATGAATAAATATGGTAATGGATTTGTGGTAGTGGCCATTCATGGCGTAATTCATTTACATAATGGTGTGGCAGTAAATCCTGCAATATTACATGCCAATGCGGAAAAACAAGCAGCAATATTAGTAAAAGCCGCAGATAAATTTCAAATTCCCTATCAAATTGTGATCCCGGCCAGCGGTATAGAAAATATGTTTGAATGTAATAAGAGTCCTAAAGATGGTTGCCAATACAGCGGCTATGATCAAATTGATTATGTGAAAGCAACCATGACGGCGATTAGCGATAGTGGTGCCCGCAACGATCCTTTATTTAAAGGAGTTGCAGTGTATGCTTTCTTTCAGGGATCATTTATTCATCAAAATGTTTTATTACCAAGCAATCCGACCTTAGATAAAAAGCAACAGCTTATTGCTTATTTGCAGAAGAATTTATAATGCGGGCCTGGAAGGCTACTCCGGCAAAATTCCCGTTACCCGCTGATATCCACGCGGTAAACTATTGCCGCGTTGCGCGCGTTTACCAACATAATTTTTTAAATCTTTTGCCGTCAGCGTTAATTTACGCGAGCCGGAAAGAATTGTTAAAGAGCTTTCGGCATTAAGCACCGTGAGGCCGATTAAAAATTCTTCTTTACTGTCATATTTTTTGGTCGGGATATCGATGATTTTATTGCCTTTGCCTTTGGCCAGTTCCGGTAATTCAGTGGCAGAGAAAACGAGTAAACGGCCAATGTTAGTCACCGCAGCGATTTGATCGGTCGCTAAATCAGCGATCGAAGCGATCGCCAACACATGCCCACCTGCTGGCACTTTTAACACCGCTTTACCATTTTTATTTTTGGTTTGTAAATCTTCTAATTTCGCAATAAAACCATAACCCGTGTCAGCCGCTAATAAAACTTTTTGTTCGGGTGCGCCAATTGTCACCGCATCAAATCCACCGGCCGTCGATTTCACGCGACCAGTTAATGGTTCACCCTGGCCACGTGCCGAAGGCAATGTATGAGCGGGAATACTGAAGGCTTGTCCCGCGCAATCGAAAAAGATCGCCAGTTGATTACTGCGACCTTTTGCCAGCGCTTTAAATTGATCGCCGGCTTTATAGCTTAAAGTCGTCGCATCAATTTCGTGCCCCTTGCCGGCGCGCACCCACCCTTTGTCGGATAAAATGATGGTTACGGGTTCAGTGGGTGTGATGTCTTCCACCGCGATGGCGGTAGCTTGTTCGCGCTCGACTAAACGCGAGCGACGCTCATCGCCGTAATCTTTGGCATCTTGCGTAAGTTCAGTTTTAATTAATTTTTTTAATTTAGCTGGTGAGCCTAACAAGCTTTCTAAATTAATTTTTTCTTCATTCAAGCCGGCTTGCTCCGTGCGGATTGCCATTTCTTCCAGCTTGGCCAAATGCCGTAACTTCAATTCTAAAATCGCTTCGGCTTGAATTTCGCTAAGCTTGAATTTTTCGATCAGTTTTAATTTCGGTTCGTCTTCGTGGCGGATGATGCGAATCACTTCGTCGATATTTAAATACGCGATCAATAAACCGTCTAAAATATGCAAGCGATCAATAATTTTCGTTAAGCGATGTTGCAAACGTTTAGTGACGGTTTGGGTGCGAAACTCTAACCATTCGGTGAGCAATTGCCACAAATTTTTTACTTGTGGCCGGCCGTTTAAACCAATGACATTCATGTTAACGCGGTAACTGCATTCTAAATCGGTAGTGGCAAATAAATGCGACATCAAGGCTTCAACATCCACGCGATTGGAGCGCGGCACGATCACAATGCGAGTCGGGTTTTCATGATCCGATTCATCGCGCACATCTTCCACCAGCGGCAATTTTTTCTGCTGCATTTGTTGCGCAATTTGTTCGATGACTTTAGAGCCGGAAACTTGGTAGGGTAAGGCCGTGAGGACAATTTCATCATTTTCTTTTTCATACACGGCGCGTTGACGCACTGAACCATTGCCGGTTTTATAAAGATTAATTAAATCAGCGCGAGGAGTGACAATTTCACCGCGCGTCGCAAAATCGGGCGCGGGAATAAATTGACACAATTCTTCAACGGTCGCTTTAGGATTATCTAACAAGTGGATGCAGGCATTCACGACTTCCCGCAAATTATGCGGTGGAACATCGGTGGCCATGCCAACCGCAATGCCGGTGGTGCCGTTTAATAATAAATTCGGCACCCGTGCGGGTAAAATAGCTGGTTCTTCTAAAGTGCCGTCGAAATTCGGCAACCAATCCACCGTGCCTTGTTCTAATTCTTGCAATAATAATTGCGCGTATTTTGATAAGCGTGATTCAGTGTAACGCATGGCCGCAAACGATTTTGGATCGTCGGCCGAACCCCAGTTGCCTTGTCCGTCGATGAGTGGATAACGATAGGAAAAATCTTGCGCCATCAACACCATCGCCTCATAACAAGCGCTATCGCCGTGCGGATGAAACTTACCTAACACATCCCCGACCGTACGCGCCGATTTTTTATATTTCGCCGTCGATTTCAAACCGAGTTCTGACATCGCGTACACAATGCGCCGTTGCACTGGTTTTAAGCCATCGCCGATATGCGGCAGCGCGCGATCTAAAATCACGTACATCGAGTAATTGAGATACGCGTTTTCAGTAAATTGGGTAAGGGCTTGTTGTTCAATGCCGCTGGTGTTGAGGAGAGTTGTGGTCATTCAGGATCCTTGAGTAATAGACTAAAATCAATGATTGCTGCGAAATAGTTGCTATCAATAACATCTTCGTGCACACCATTGGCGTGAATCAGCACGGGTCGGCAGGAAAAGCCGCGCGGATAACGAAGATTGCTTAATTTTTTTTTCATGTCGCGAATAATATTAGCACCAATTGGCTGTTTAGAAAATTTAATTTCACAGGCATACAAACCACCAAATTTAGTTTGAATTAAATAATCTATTTGACAACCGGGAATGCGATTGGTTGCCCGCTGAAAAAAAGGATTATCCGTCACAATTTCATCGTGTTTAAGATATAAGGATTCTTTAATGTAACTCCGATTTTTTAATACCAGATTTTCAAATTGCAGTCCCATCATAGTCTCCCAGGCTGGCAAACTGGTGAGCGATTTGGCTGCAAATTCACCCCGTTCAATTTTTTGTCGGGACTTATCAATATATTTTAAGTAAAAACGTAAATAATTATCACTTAATCTGAAATGACTTAATCGAGAATCTTCCTCTGTTCCTAAATGCCAGGTATAGTCACGCGTGATAAATCCGGATTTAATTAAATCATCCAGGTGTTCGCTGACAAAGCCGGTTTGTTTGATAGCTAATTTATTGCAAATATCTTTAATTTCCAGCGCACCATTAGCTAAAACATTAATGATTTTTTTATATGTTAAGCTACGTTTGGAAAATAAATCTGAAAAAATATCTTCGAATTCGTTAACCAAGGGCCCGCCTTTAGTAAAGCATACATCCTTGATATTTTCCTCAGCACTTAAATCCGGTTTGATTTCTTCCAGATAACGTGGCACTCCACCGGTCACCGCCAACACTTTTAATTTTTCATACGCAGAAATAACATTGCCTGTGCTGTTCCAAAATTTATTGCAATCACTGAGAGGCAATTCATCTAAGGTTAAACGATACGATATTCTACCTATAAAACCTGTGTTAGAAAGGATATTTTTTTCAATCCAAACGGAAGCCGAACCACACAGTAGCAAGATTAATTGAGTATTCTTTTTAAAATACAGATCCCAGGCATTTTTAAGTTTCCCTAAGAAGTCGGCATCACATGAGCCCATCCAGGAAATTTCATCCAATAAAATAACAACTTTACCTTTTTTAGTTTTTTCAGCCAACAAAATAAAGAGTTTGCTCCAATCATCTGCTTTTACTTCAGGCAAACCGGTTTGAATATTTAATTGTCGTGAAAATTCGTCCAGTTGAGTTTGAATAGTGGTAGTTTGTGTAGGTGGAATGCCAGAAAAAGAATAAAAAGTATAGGGTTTTGCAAATTCAGCTACCAGTCGGCTTTTTCCTATGCGACGTCGTCCTTGTATCACGACTAAGCTAGCCGCTTTCTTTTTAAATAATTTATTTAAGCCTTGTATTTCAGTTTGACGGCCCACAAACACGTTCGACATAGCGCTAACTCTACATATTAGGAGTTAATATTTTACTACTAATAATCGACATTTGTCAATTATTAGTAGTCAATATTGCCTGGCTGGTTGCTACTAATAATCGACATTTGTCAATTATTAGTAGTTTCTGGTGCGGGTGCGAGCTTGGATCGCGTATTTCACCAATCAAATTCGGGCGATTCACCCGAATTTGAGGGGTTAAAAAATCATGAGCGGAATTATGAGATAATAAATGATGAACAACCCCTACCGCCATACCATTTTCTTAACCAGCGCCGCTGAACTGAAACAATTGCCGTTTGATAGCGGTACCGAAGTGGCTTTTGTCGGTCGTTCAAACGTCGGTAAATCCAGCGTATTAAATGCGCTGACGCAGCAAAAAGGCTTGGCGAAAACCAGTAAAACGCCGGGCCGTACGCAACTCATTAATTTTTTTACGGTGGATGAAACGATGCGTTTAGTCGATTTACCGGGTTACGGCTATGCGAAAGTGCCGGTCGAATTGAAAGAGCGTTGGCAGCGTGTGTTAATGGAGTATTTACAAACCCGAGAATCGCTGCGTGGTTTGGTGCTGATTATGGATATTCGCCATCCTGTCACCAGCACCGATCAATTGATGTTGCAATGGGCAACGGCGGCCCAAGTGCCTTTGCATATTGTATTGAACAAAGCCGATAAATTAAGTTATGGTGCCGCGCAGAAAACTTTACATGCTGTGCAAAAACAAGTTGCCGGGCAGACAAGTGTACAAGTTTTTTCCTGTTTGAAGCAAGAAGGCTTAGCTAGTTTGATTAAAACCTTAGGCAATTGGGTTTTATAGGGCCTTACAGTTTCTGCATATTTGAAAAACTATTTTTTACTTGAAATAAGTGTGTGAGAGTGGCACAATCGACGGTCAAATTTCCCAATTAGGAATTTATATGCTTGATACTAAACCTCTGATCCCTGCTTCTACGCGCTTGCCAGAAATTACTTTTAAAGCCATCGTTATCGGCATTATTCTCACCATCATTTTAACCGCCGCCAATGCTTATTTAGGGATGAAAGCCGGGATGACTATTTCAGCTTCGATCCCTGCGGCGGTGATTGCGATGGCGGTGTTGCAATTATTTCGTCACAACGTGTTGGAAATTAATATTATCCAAACCTCAGCGTCGGCGGGTGAAGCTATCGCCTGTGGTGCTATCTTCACGATGCCAGCGTTTTTGATCGCGCACTTCTGGACCAATTTCCATTATCTCACCATGTTAGTCATTTCAATTATTGGCGGCGTGATGGGAGTGTTATTTTCAGTGGTATTGCGGCGTGTGTTGTTAGCTGATAAAACTCTGCGTTTCCCGGAAGGCGTGGCCATTGGGAATGTATTAAAAGCCAGCGCGGGTAAAACGGTGGGCATTAAATATTTGATGCAAGGTGGTTTAGTAGGTGCTTTGATTAGTGTCTGCCAAAACGGCTTAGAAATTTTTGCGCAAAGTATTGGTAAGTGGTGGAGCGGTAGCAGTGCCATTTTTGGCGTTGAAACAGGCTTAACACCGGCTTTATTCGCCGCCGGTTATATTTTGGGTATAAATGTAGGCTTGGCTATTTTAATCGGGATTGTTTTGGGCTGGATGATTGGTATTCCGCTAGCTTCGTTCCATTTTGGATTTGCGCAAAGTGGTGTAAGCGCGAGTGACTCAGCGATGTATTTATGGAGTCATCACCTGCGGTATATTGGGGTGGGAGTCATGGCTTGTTCAGGCGTATGGACGATCATTTGTTTGTTCAAACCGATTGTGCGGGGTGTGATGCTTTCTTTCGAAGCGATGCATCTCAATCGTCAATCAGCTAATGCTATTTTACGTACCGATAAAGATATTCCGATCAATTATGCCGCGTGGGCTTTGTTGATTTTATTGATCCCTACGCTCATATTATTAGTGAGCTTAACGAGCGGTGACGCATTAGGGATTGGGCATTGGATCTATGGCGGAACTATCGTGCTTGCCATGGTAATTGTCGTGGTGGTTGGCTTTTTGGTGACGGCAGTATGTGGTTATTTTGCGGGTTTGGTGGGTTCGACCAACAGCCCTATTTCTTCCATGGTGGTAGCGAGCAGCCTTATCACGGCGGTCTGTTTATTTGGTCTGTTAGGTGCAAATGTTCATTTTTCACAAGATGTCGGTAAAGCTGCGCAAGCGGTAGGCTTGACGATTCTCATCGTTTCATTAATTGGATCGGCAGGTGCTATCAGTAGCGATACCATTCAAGATTTAAAAGCCGGACAAATGATCGGTGCAACTCCCTGGAAGCAACAAGTGATGTTGCTTATCGGCGTCGTAGTTGCTGCCTTGGTGATGCCACTGATTTTAAAATTATTGTTTAATGCCTATGGAATTGGCGGAGTTTTCCCACGTGCAGGTATGGATCCCCACCAAATGCTCGGTGCGCCGCAAGCAACTTTATTAACAGCCATTGCAACTGGTATGTTTGGTGGTAATGGCATTCAGTGGAATATGTTGGGGATTGGAGTAGGACTTTCAGTGCTTGGTATTATCATCGATGAATTTTGTAAAACCCGTAATACACGCTTTCCCGTGTTGAGTATGGGCTTTGGGATTTATTTACCGCTCGATGTAACGGTGCCTCTCGTGATTGGCGCTTTCTTATCGTATTTTATTAATCGTCATTTAGAAAAAAATAAAGCCGGACAACAAGCGAGAAATCCGCAGTTTGCTAATCATGCCATTGAACGGGTCACTTTATTAGCGTGTGGTTTAGTAGCGGGCTCTTCCTTGGCGGGCGTTGTGTTAGCCATTCCATTTGCGATTTATAAATCCTCTGATGTGTGGGATATTATGCCTGCTTCTTTAGGCTGGCTAGCTAATTTGTTAGGTGCTATTTCCGCGATTTATTTAATCGTCTGGATGTATCGGACGGCGTGCCATAAAAAGTATTTGAAAAATTAGCGTAGGTCGGCTTCCCGCGTTTCATCGTAGATGAAGCGCGTAAGCCGACAAAATTTTCTTGCATTCGATATTTTTTAATGATACAGTCTAGCCATGTTAGTATTTTTTACCGCTTTTCATCACCATCTCGCGCCGTCAGAAGCTTAGCAAATTCTGATGGCCTGTCTTGTTTTTCAAAAACACCCCCGCTAAACAAAAACTAATTTAATTAAATCCTGGATTCCTGCCTTCGCGGGAATGACAATGAGTGAGGTTTATCATGGAACTTATCAATTCCAAAAAAGTATTAAGTCTATTTTCGCTGGTGATGATCAATGTGGTTGCCGTGGATAGCTTGCGGGCGTTGCCGATCAGCGCAGAATACGGTTTTTCGATCGTATTTTTTTATATTGTCGGTGGTTTGTTTTTTTTTAGCACCGGTCGCATTAATTGCGGGTGAATTGGCCACTGGTTGGCCCAAGTCTGGCGGGATTTATGTATGGATTAGTGAAGCCTTTGGCAAGCGTTGGGGTTTTTTAGCGATTTGGTTGCAATGGCTCTACAATATTTTTTGGTATCCAACGATTATGTCGTTTATTGCCGGTACCATTGCCTATTTAATTGATCCAAACCTGGCCAACGATAAGCTCTACATTTGGTGTGCGGTGATGATTTTATTTTGGGCCGCGACTTTTGCCAATTGGTATGGCATGCGTTTGTCGAGTTGGGTCAGCACCGTTGCCAGTTTGTTTGGTACTTTATTACCGATGCTTTTCATTATTATTTTAGCGATTGTATGGTTATGCCAAGGTAAGGTGAGCCAAATTAATTTTGATTGGAAAAGTTTTTGGCCTAATTTAAGCGACATTAACAGCCTTGGGTTATTGAGCATGGTGTTGTTTAGTTTGATTGGTTTAGAAATGTCAGCAGTACACGCCGGTGAAGTGAAAAATCCGCAACGTGATTATCCGCGGGCTTTATTTATTTCAGCGATCTTAATCATCACCACTTTAACTTTAGGTTCGCTCGCCATCGCGATTGTGATTCCACAAGCGAAAATTCAATTAGTTTCTGGCGTAATGGATGGCTTTAATATTT
This sequence comes from Gammaproteobacteria bacterium, assembly GCA_013285995.1. Classification (GTDB taxonomy): domain Bacteria; phylum Pseudomonadota; class Gammaproteobacteria; order JABDGN01; family JABDGN01; genus JABDGN01. Next base: position 4,749 of record JABDGN010000028.1, on the reverse strand, counting down.
TCTTTGCCGCCTATGGCATGCAATGGATGGTGCCAGTGATCGCGATTTTAATTATTTTAGGCTGTATTGGGAGTGTGGTGGCCTGGGTGATTGGGCCGACCAAAGGCGTGATGGTGGCCGCTGCCGATGGTAGTGCGCCCACGATGTTTGCCAAACAAAATAAATATGGCATGCCATCGAATGTATTATGGATTCAAGGTATTATTTTTACTGTGTTAACCAGCTTCTTCGTGTTCATGCCGAGCATCAATAGTGCGTTTACTTTGTTATCCAACATCACGTCGCAAATTGCCTTGCTGATGTATCTGTTGATTTTCGGCGCCGCAATTCGCTTGCGCTATACGCAACCGAATGTGGTGCGCAAATATAAAGTGCCAGGTGGTATGCTTGGAATGTGGATCGCCGCTTGTGTGGGGATTATTTTGACGATCGTGGTATTTATATTGGGCTTTTTACCCCCCAGCCAAATTCCAGTCGGCAATGTTACGGTGTACGAAACATTGTTAATCGGTGGTACGTTTATTATTTGTATTCCACCGTTTTTTATGAAGGGGAAGAAGAGAACTCTTACATCGGTGTCGCAAGCGTAGGTCGATTTACGGGAGTCCCGCACTTAAATCTTCTATAAGAAAAAGTATAGGAGTAATATTATTTCCTCAATTTTCCTATAGTAATTTAAGTGCGGGACGACCAAGCCGACAATCAACCGCGCATATTTTTTATCGAAGGGATCCCCCCTTTTGTAAAGGGGGGCAGGGGGGATTTAGCCTTCGCTAAATATTTTTCATGTCGCAGCAAGCGCCACGCGTTGCTTAACTTTATTGACCAAATAAGGCAAGGCAATCAACAAACTGTAGATCAGGTAAACAATAATATACTTCAGATCTGTATTTCTGAAAATCACTTCTTGCAGCAGCGCAATACAAGCGGGGCATAAACTGGCAATAATCGCATTTTGTGCCGAACTAATCCGCTCCAGTGCTTTTTGTTGAAAAAATAAAGGAATAATTAAGCTTAAAAAAGCCAGCAAAACTAAATGCCCTAAATTAATCGGCGTGGCATATAAAGCGAAACTACCATGCGGTAACACGGCGAACATGACAATCACAGTCAAATAAAAGCGCACTGCTAAAATTTGCGTGGAAGCTAACTGTATTCTTTTAGTGATGAGCTGGCTTTGTTTGAAATAAATAAAGCCACTACCTCCCACAATAAAGCCCGCCAAAATGCCTACCAAGACGTGTATTGTAAAAGCGTGTTCTAATTTGTTGGCAACCATAACGATCATTAAGCCCACAATACACAAACCTATATAAAATTTTAAACGATTATTCTTAAAATCTTTTTTGACTAAGGAAAAGAGTCCGAGCACGCCTAAAAAGCTAGAAGTTAAAAAATTACATAAGGCAGCACCAATTAAACCCGGGCCGATCATGGTGCAAACCCACATCACTAAAATAGTCGCCATCACGCTGAACCATAATTTTTTTTCTTTCCAGCAGGCGCGGTATATGGATTTGAGGGAACGGATATTAAGCAGATTGAAAAAAATAATAGCAATACTGGCAGTGACTAATAAAGAAAAAAATGGTGAAATAGTAAAATAGAGCCTTTCAATGAATATGGCTGCACAACTGTAAGTTAAGACGTATAAAAAACTGTAAATCATGGTTCTCTCCCTTACACCGCAAATGTACGTTCATCCTACCATATAAATTTACCGAAGGGCTATTTTTTTATCCCTGTCTCTGTTGCAATCAATACTACATCGGCTGGCCGCATTGCAAACAAACCATTACACACCACGCCGCTAATATTATTGAGTTGCTGCTCTAATTTTATTGGATCTAAAATTTGCAGATTGTGCACATCGAGAATGACATTGCCATTATCCGTGATCACGCCCAAACGATATTCCGGATTTCCACCTAATTTCACGATTTGTCGTGCTACATAACTGCGCGCCATCGGAATGACTTCAACGGGTAAGGGAAATTTTCCTAACACATCGACTTGCTTGCTGCTATCGGCAATACAAATAAATTTTTCTGCAGCGGCGGCGATAATTTTTTCGCGCGTGAGTGCGGCACCACCGCCTTTGATCAATTGTTTATGGGGATTAATTTCATCGGCACCATCGATATAAACTGGCAGACGCGCGACGCTATTTAAATCCAGCACCGGAATGCCAACTTCGCGCAATAATTTTGCGCTCGCTTCTGAACTTGCGACGGCGCCTTCAATACGGGATTTTTTTTCGGCGAGAGCACGAATAAAATGATTCACCGTTGAACCCGTGCCCACGCCAATCACGGCGTCTGGTTCGATGTATTCTAATGCCGCGCGAGCGGCTTGTTGTTTCAATTCATCTTGTGTCATTGGTATTTTTCCATTTTAGTTTTTACCGTCATTCCCGCGAAAGCGGGAATCCAGGTTTTTTGTAGGGGCGGGGCTTGACCCGGCCGCAAGTCAAGCGAACAAGCCGATATCAATTTTCTTTCAATCGATCACGAATCAATTGCCAATCTTCCCATGCTTTGCGCTTTTCCAAAGGCGCACGTAATAAATACGCTGGATGATACGTCACCAACAAAGGAATTTTCATCTCACTGTAATGAAATTCTTGCTTGCGCAATTTACCTAATGGTGTAGTGGTATTTAATAAAAATTGCGCCGAAATCCGCCCTAATGAAACAATCAATTTCGGTTTTATCAAAGCAATTTGTTCTAACAAAAACGGTGTGCAAGCGGTGACTTCCTCTGGCAAAGGATCACGATTACCCGGTGGGCGACTTTTTAAAATGTTGGCAATGTAAATATCCTCGCGGTTTAAATTAATCGCGCGCAGAATATTATTCAGCAATTGCCCAGCCCGGCCGACAAACGGTTCGCCTTTTAAATCCTCTTGTTGCCCCGGTGCTTCGCCGATCAGTAATAAATCCGCTTGCTGATTACCTACACCAAACACGGCATGAGTGCGGGTTTTGTGTAAAGGGCAAGCGGTGCAAGCTTCGACGCGAGCTTTTAAATCTTTCCACGCAGCAGCATTTTCATCGGCTGGCGCGACTTTACGTTCGTGCCAAACGTCGATGCCCATATGGTGGAGGTATTCAGGATGATCCATTGTTAATTCTGTACTATAATTTCTACAGTTTCGTCATTCCCGCGAAAGCGGGAATCCAGTCTTTACAGAAACCACATGCTTGGCCTGGATCCCCGCTTTCGCGGGGATGACCGGTAGCAGTATTAAAAAAATATTGTAGCAGCTTATTCTACCGGAGAAAAACCATGAGTGACAATTTTATTGACAATAAATTTAACATGCCCGCGCCACGCTGGCTCAACACCTATACCAAGGTGCCATTTCGGTTTATCAATCGGGAATTTGTTATTATTACCTACGAAACAGATGCGAAGCTGTTGCAAGAAATTTTGCCGCCGGGGCTAGAATTGGCAGATCCAGTCGTTAAATACGAATTCATCCGTATGCCGGATTCCAGCGGTTTTGGTGATTACACTGAAACCGGGCAAGTAATTCCCGTCACCTATAAAGGTGAAAAAGGTGGTTTTACCGTCTCGATGTTTTTAGATGATCACGCGCCGATTGCCGCCGGGCGGGAAATTTGGGGCTTTCCGAAAAAATTAGCCAAGCCTAGATTATTTGTCGAAGAAGATGCCATCATCGGCACCTTAGATTACGGCAGCATTCGCGTCGTCACTGCGACCATGGGTTATAAATACGAAGAATTTGATCAAGCTAAAATTTTACAAGCGGTGAAGCAGCCAGTGTTTTTGTTAAAAAATATTCCCAGTGTCGATGGCACACCTGCAATCAATCAATTAACTCGTACCTATTTGACAGACATCAACGTTAAAGGCGCCTGGACTGGCCCTGCCACTTTAGAATTATTTCAACACGTGTTGGCGCCGGTGGCGAAACTACCGGTGAAAAAAGTGGTTTCCGCCGTGCATTTCATTAGCGATTTAACCCTGCCGTATGGCGAAGTAGTGGAAGATTATTTGCGGCGGAAATAAAAGCAGATTTAATTAGCTCGGATTACGTTGGTCTCAAAACGAGAAAATCTATTCATCTGTTTCTCAAACAAAATAGGCCTAGGCTTATGCCATGTGCTTTTCCCGTCGAAACAATGTGGCTCTATTTTAATTTGCCGAGGGTTTTGCGGCTCAATTTCCAAAGTAAAAAATCCATAATTATCAAACCCATGATCTTGATTGTTGAATGTACGTAGTGGTTTATTAACTGCTCTATTTATTTTTTGCAAGTTATCGCCTCCACCTCCGGAGGTAATTTGCAGACGTGTTCCTAGGACTGATTGTGTTGGTATTTTATGTACTGCCAGATGATGATCATGGGCGCCGAGAAACATATCCATAGAGTAGCCATTTAGTTCCCAAAGATTAAACAGTTGTCGTAACCATAAGCCTAAGGGTTTTTTAGATGTTGTTGACTTATTTATCTGGGCTTTCAAAAATTGCTGTTGGTTGCCCATATATTTTTCTGTTTGATATTCCGGTAAATGATAAAGCTGGCTGTCACAATTATCCTTAGAGTTTTCATCCCATCGTTTCCCGCTGGAAATAAGTGGATTATGCAACACAGCTATGTTCCAAATAATTAAGCGTTGATAACGTTGTTGTAGTTGTCGATAGAAATATTGAAAATACCTTTGCTGATGTAAATCAAACATTAAAGTATTAGAATCCAGATGGTAAAAAATAATGACACCG
>JABDGN010000027.1 GCA_013285995.1 Gammaproteobacteria bacterium | reverse complement strand
ATGTAGAGCAATCAATTTAAAAGTGTAGGTTACCATTATTATTTCTCCGCAACTTATTAGTGATAGTGATTAAGTTATAGACAGAGAACAATATTTTGACAACTGTCAGAAATACGGTGTTTTGCATTAATTTTTCTTAACTATCGCCTTGGGCCAGGTGATATGCGAATTGAGTTTAGCAAATCAAAACTCGTCGGAGTAGAGTGAGAAGAAAATTTAAGTGATGTCCGTCGGGGCTCAGTAAAAACACCTAGACAACCACGTTTAAAGGCCTCGTAAACGGCTTGTGGCATATTGACACACTCTAGTTTTTTAATAACTTGCGTGCGATATGAAGTGACCGTGCGACTGGCGAGTTGCAAAATCTCTGCGGTTTCTCCTGCATTTTTACCTCTGCTCGCCCACAATAAGCAATCAATTTGTCGATCGGTAAGAACCGTCGGTTTAATTTTATTCATCATGATTTCACGCGCATATTCGGCATCGGTCAGGATAATGGAATGCATATAATCTGGCAAAGTAGATTTCATGATATCGACATGACGCAAGAAAAATTCCGCACCGAGTCGTGAAAATTTTTCATACGTCTGTTCATAGATGCGGGTAAAATTGTCAATAGGATGGGAAGCGGCAGCCCCTAAAACGATTTTACATTCAGGTGAGTGTCGTACTAAAAAATAGGCACGATAAATATGAAAACGAGTTTCGGCTTCGCGGGTTAAACGCTCAGAAGTAAATAATTTTTCACCTTCGAGGAAAAAATCTCGTTCATCGTTTTTAGTTAAATCCGCCTGATAATCTTCCTGATATAGTTCTTCTGCATAGTACGCCTCAACAAAGTGGTACAAATTAGAAATGACAAACTTTTGTCCATTATTAAATGTGACATATAAAGCCAAGTAATCGAGGCCCAGTTTTTTGAGTGCTTGGTTGAGATCTTCAACGCAATCACGATAGAGTAAGCTCAGAATTTTGGGTTGATTGGTCAACATGATGCACCTCATTGTTATTATCTAAAGGGATTAATTTTATTTCGATTTTACAATTTAAAACACCAGCATATTTTTCGAGGGTACGCACCGAAGGCGAATGCTGTTTCTTGCCGCCACAACTTTCTAAACGAGCAACAGCAGAAGCAGTTGTTTCCATACGCTCAGCCACAACTGCCTGGGTTAATTTTTGGCGCTTACGCTGCACAACGAGCGCTGCAATAATAGTAGAAGTGGATGATTTTCGTGCTATAGTTGACATAATAACCTCGTGTTTAGTTGCTATTGTCAGTGCTAGGATTGTAGGCAAACTTTGCCGCATTTTTTTTATCCGAGATAAAGCTGGCAATACACTCTTGCCGGGCCTTTTCTAAATATGCTGGAACCTTCGCTTCTTGTAGGGCCTTGATTGCTGCTGCATCAAAATCTTTAATCTGTTGCTCAGTGGGTTCAATAAAGGGTGCTACACATAAATCCTGCATCGTAGCTACAGAATCACCACCGTCTTTATATGTTAGCTCCAATACCGCGATAGGATTGGCTGGTATAGCGAGCGTGACAGCGATGGGGGTTGCTTCATTCAAATAGGCTGAACCCGTGCCTAATAGGAAATCACTACCAAGAATCCATTCCTTATTACCTGTTCGAATGCTCTTTAACATTTTATTTTCGCATTTTTCTGAAAAGAAGGGGTTGTCGTTTTGCTTTCTAATTTGTTTTAGCTCTGTAATAGTAGCGGGACACGGAGTTTCCTGAGCATATACTATTGCCGTTACGCCAGAAAAAAGTAAACATAAACCATAAGTTAAATATTTTTTCATCTTATCACCTCTAAATCATCATCACTGCTGTGAACAATTTGTTTTCGTACATCTAAACTCACTACAATACAGCCATCAGATGAAGCGCCTGGGTGCGCTTGATTATCGCCATGAATATAGAATGAATGCCGTCCAAACATTTTATTATGAGGATCTGGCTCTAAACGTAAAGCATACAAACCAACATTAGGATTATTGTGGGGCTTGCCAATTTTATAATAACCTTGTGGCAAAGGACCTGCACCAGGTCTGCATTGTTTGCGCTTAGGGGGATTACTCCCATGATCATATTGCGCAGCCGGATTATCTTTCCCACTCCCACAACCCGCATAGCCATGAGACTTAGCTTTAATAATCGGATAGCCTTCATGTTCCAAGAGGCCATTTTCTTGATGATACGTCCACATGGTAGATTACCTCATTTTATTTCAATGTTTTACATCATCAATTGATTCAATGTTGCCGTTTAACCACAGCCGGGTGATTTTTTCATACACCAGATAGGCGTAGTTCATCTCCGGCATGCCACGCGTCAGCTTATCTTTCACATCCATGACAGCAGTGGAAGTGTTACCCACTCGTACTTGTTCCAGTTTTACTTGATAAGACAAATACTCATTACCTAATTTATCCATATGGTAGGTATCAATAGTCGCCTGTTGCCAACAACGCCCATTCTTTACTGCATCAAAAAAGTATGGCGTGTGAGAGCCTAATTCCGTTAAAATAATAAACGGTGAATGATAACGGCGACTACGGAATACGTGTGTATCAGGGTCAGTATCAATGAAAACACTATTACGATGCGAAATAACTTCAATCGTTCCCAACCGGCCCGCAATTTGTACATCACCTCGAACCGGCTGGCCGTGTTCATCGATAATCGAGAGATACGCTGCAAGTGCCACGGTTATTCTCCTGTTTTATCATCCTGAGTTTTGTTATCTGAATCGCTCACCTCATTACCTCCATTGGCTGCCTCCTGTTCACGAATTTTTTCAAACACCTCTAATCTGTGAACGGGCAAATCTTTGGGAGCTTCAATCCCAATCCGTGCTTGGTTGCCTTTAATGCCTAATACGGTAACAGAAATATCATCACAAATCATGATGGTTTCGCCTACTCTGCGGGTTAATATTAACATTCGCTTATCTCCTATAATTTATTTTCATTGTCTTTGCGTAAGCAAAAACTTAATGATCCAATTAATTTTTGTAAGGGCGGCTCGAAAACCGCCCGTTAATTTCCACCTAAAAAAAAGAGGATTGAAGTTTTTAACTTTAATCCTCTTCTACCATCCGTGCTGCCACCACGGTGCTTTCGTAAATCGCAAGGAGTGTGGCTCCAGCGTGAAAGGTTAGGAATCGCAAATCATTTTCTAAAATGAGTGCAACTCCCTTGGCATGAATGCCAATTCTTTTGGCAATCATGCTGATGGTAAATTGTCCCGTCGCTAAAATTTCTCCTAGCGTCACTAGCCAATTCACTTTACCATTCAGCAGTTCGTCACCTAACCAGCACTGTGGTGTATTACCGGGTTCAAATATGGGCTGCTCTTTTGCCAGCTCTTCTTCACAATCATAAGTAACATTTTCAAAATGAATAGGGTCTTGAATAATTTCAGCCATTTTTTCTCTCCTAGTAATTGTGGAAATATGTAAGAACTTTGTCTTACCCAGTCTTGGTTATTTTTTGAACAAGTTCAAAAATTCAACCTCGACCGCCACATATTACCACTAAATATTTTCGCGTCAATATTTTTACGTAAAATTTTTAAAAATAATTTTCTTGACAATATTTCTAAAACTAATAGAATATTTGCGCTTAAATATTTAAGGAAGGTCAATAGCATGTCTGCAGAAAAAACCTGTTGGTCAGAGATAAAACATCAAATTCAGAAGATTAACCCTGAGTTTTACGAGGTTTTTGAAGAAGTAAAGCCTAAAGACAGTTTGCCTTTAACTATAACCAAATATGCTTATGGGCAAACCTTCTCAGATGATAAGAATTTTTATTTGCCCAACGCTAAGGGGATATCCAGCACCCCCTTTAAAGGCCGCAACCCTTTATCCATGATTCTAGACAACACGCTAGAGTTTTATTTTGAAACGATTTCTAATGTAATCCCGTGGATGGTTTTCCGCCCCGGTGACTTCCTTCCTTTAATGTATTGGTCAGAAATTTTATCCCCCTACCGCTTAAGCCCTGGTAGTATTTTCACCACAACCGCAGGTTCCAGAAGCTCTTTCTTGCTTAGCTTATATTCAAAAAATGAGGCTTATGCACGCCTCAAGCAACAATATGGTATTTCTAACGACATCAACCCGGAAAATACTCTTGATCATTACAAAATTTTTAAAACTATTGCGGAAAAAGAAGCTTCTCCTTGGAGAACTACCATTTTATGTTTTGATGAGAAATGGTTTTCAAACATTCTGAATGAAAAAAAGTGGAGCCCTGTAAAAATGTATTTTTATCAGCAGGCTTTGAAAAGAACAAGTTGCTTTCGTAATGCCCCTTTCCTGAATTATGCTATGCATGATATATACAAGAAGAATAACTACAAGCATAAAGAGTATAGCGAAGATATTATAAAACAGCTTTTCTTTACTGCTTTAGGAGCATTACCCACTTTTATACCTGCCCATGATGAAACAGGATTGCCTCTGAATTTATTGGCTAATACCTTTAATGAACACTACGGCACTTACAATTTGCCGATAATCATGCAGTCGCAAAAATCTCAAAATCTTAAAGAAACTTTTTATCTGTCAGTATCACATAATACTTCAACCACTTATGACATTAAAACGTTTCGACCATTCATGTATTTAATGGAGATAAAAGAATATCTTGAGCAATACTTAAAAGAATTCCAATCTCATGCCCTTACGAAAAATACCATCTACGAGCAGCTACATGAAAGACTTTCAGTTACTTATTACAGTGAAAAGGGCAATCCTAAACAAGGTATATTAAAAGCTGCTGACTTACACCGTGATGCTCGAATATTGAAAACTTACAAAAAATATCAAATAAAACAATCTCAAACTTTTCCAGAGCGTGCGCCTTTCTTAAAGGCTTTTATGGGTATCACTTTTAAATAAGAAAATATCTGAAAAGGGATAAAAAATACGGAAAATAAATGAAGAATGAGTTAAAGTTAGTACGAGATAACTGGATTGAGTATGCCTCCCTAGTCATATTCGCTTTAGGTAGCGGAGTAATATTATTACTTCAACTCTACTTTAAAGAGGTATTTCATTATACTATTTTACAAGCATCCTTTATCTTAGGGGCTGCTGGTGGCGGACAACTTTTCGGCTCTTTCTTCACTAATTCATATGTAAAAATAATGAGGCAAATTGTCCGTCGCGGTGGATATGAATCTATATCAGCAATTCGATTAGGCCTTTTCAGCTTGTCGGTCATGACAGCCATTTTATTTGCTTTATTCGCAATAAATTCCTACTATCCCTTCTTTATTCTTATGTCTTTTTTATTAGGAGTTTTCTTATCGTTATTTTATCCAATAGTCCAAGCTGTTTTATTTGAAAATCTCAGTATTTCTCAAACCGTATTAGCCAGTTCATTAAGACGTTGGGCAGTGAACGTAGGAGTTGGAATCTCTCTAACGTTAATTAGCTTTGCCACACATCATCCAAAAATATTATTTTTAACTCTTGCTGTACTTATTGCTATTGCAGCATTCTTCTTTTGCTTTAGATTAAGAACAAAAACAATTTTTGATAATGAAAATAAAACGGTCAAAGCAAACAATGCGTTTCAACTTAATTTCTCCAGGAAGATTATTGCATGGGGCATAGGAATTTTCTTAGGAACAGCTATTTTCTTTCAAACTATTTCAGTGTATCCCATATTCTTGCATGATCATTATGGTATGGGCAGCAGTTTATTTAGTAGACTAATGCTTATAAACGTATTTATGGTATTGATCTTTCAATTTATTGCTCCTTATTTTGAAAAAAGGCTAAGTATCCATACTTTATCGGCTTTGGGGATGCTTATTATGGGGATAGGTATCGGATTAGTTTTAGTCCATTCATTTAATATAGTTATTCTTTCTTTTATTTTATGGTCTATAGGCGAAATTTTTTATATGGGTATGGTACCTGTATATAGTAAAATTTTTGCGGCCGGTGACGAACAAAGCAGTTTGCAATATTCAAGTTACTACTACTTTTTATTTTATCTAGGAAAAATGGTAGGGCCAATTGTAGGAAGCTTTGCTTATGCTCAGCTAGAGGATAAAAGTTTAGCTTTAGTTGGTATAATAATATTGGCGTGCGTAGGAACAGTGCCTTTTATTTATTTAAGAAATAAAAGGCTTTAAGTAAAAAAACGAAGAACGATTCTAAGGCTTAGCCGTTTACTCTAGATATCGCTTCAGAAGCGACAGGGCTAAATTCATCGTTCAAATCATTTATTATGATAGTAGACATTTGAAGTTTCCTTTAGATTACCAATTATGTTTACAAAAGATCATGCATATTAAAGCACAAAGATTTAGTTGCGTCAACAAATTATAGCATAAAACTATAGTTTTCTTGGATAAATATAGAAAACCACCTATTCTTCACAATTATAGTTATTAGGGTATTTTTCAGGATTTTCCCTTGCTCCATCCACCCTAATTTGCTAGAATAAATTTTCAGCAAAAAAATTGGCGATATAAAAACTACGTGAAATGGAAAGACAGCCCCAAACCCTTTGGATACTATCAATTAATCAAGCCTTTTATTGCTTTGCGCTTGGGTGCCTTTTTTCACTTATTACTCTTTTCTTAATTAATCAGGTTAAAATTTCTACAGATTCTGCCTATGAAATAGTAGGCGCTTTTAGTTCTCTGCTATTTACCTTACCGCTGGCTGGCGGTTATATTGGTGAAAAACTAGGCTATAACAAAACAATTTTGTTTGGATCGTGCGTTTCGTTTTTAGGCATTGCTATTTTAACCTTCTTCGATTCAAAGTTTATTTATCTTGGCATTGCCTGCTTTTTAACCGGTAGTGGTTTTGTTATTCCTAATGTGAGTGCTTTAGTTGGTTTGCAATATTCCGGTAAAAATGAACTTAGATATAGTGGGTACACTTTCTACTATATGATTTATAACGTTGGATTTTTGGTTTCTTCTTTATTGTCTGGCTTTATTTCAACTATTAATTATTCACTGGCATTTGGTATCAGTGATATTGCATTGGTAATTGCTGGAGTTATTTTTTTAGTTTATATAAACACTACAAAATTAAAGGATAATAAAATTGTCGATCAGAAATCAAATTTTTTAAGCTTAGTCATTTTGGTAGTGTCAGGTATTTTAGCTATTATTGTTTCTCTACTTTTGCTCACACATATTGAAGTTGATCACATATTGCTATGGGTATTAACGATTGCAGCTGTAATTGGTTTATTAGTGATGGCAAAAAGGCAACCAACATCTATTGCTGGTTTAAAGATAGTGGCTTTTCTGATACTTGTTATAATTTCTATTGGGTTTCAAGCGCTCTATTTATTAGAACCATCGCTACTTACTGTATTCATTTCTCAAAATGTTGATCGCACAATTTCTAATTTTAATATCCCAGCTTCATCTTATTACGCTTTGGATGCCTTTTTTGTGATTGTATTGGGATTTTTCTTCAGTAAGTTATGGAAAAATTTAGAGTACAAGAAGAAAACTTTTTCTTTACCTGCAAAATTTGCAAGTTCACTTTTAATAATGGGGTTAGGTTATTTGATTTTTTGCGTAGGTATCTTGCTTGCAAATAGCATGACACATTTAATCAATTCAATCTGGATTGTATTAGGCTATGCTTTTCTGGCCACTGCAGAACTTCTAATTGCGCCTATTGGACTTGCTATGGTGGGAATATTATTACCGAAAGGTCGCGATGGTTTGGGTATGGGGATCTGGCAACTCTTTATTGGCTTCTCAGCTATCGTCTCAACTTATTTGGCAAACATGGCTGTCACTCCGCAAGATGGATTGCCACAAGCTACAAACCCTATTTTTCTAGAAGCATTATTAAAAAGTGGATGTGGTGCGCTCATCGCCGGCATTATTGCGTTATTTTTAGTTCCTTTTATTAAAAAACTGTGTAATCAGGTATAAAAAATTTTGGCGCTCATTTTAGCAATAAGTAGCACTCTCCCCCTTTGCAGTTTTTATATGCGCAAGGGAAAGCGCTTACTTGAGCCTACAACTATGGATTAGCAACAGAGATAGTAAGATTGCCAACAGCAACTTCTTCCTGAAGCCCATCCAAATTTTCGATATTAATTGACATTTGCGACCTCCTAATTAAATATGTAATGCCTTTTGATTAAAGCATACAATAACTATAAAATCAACGTGATTATATATGTGACTGTTGCTCAGAAATTAAGCGACTTTTTTATGTTACGATGACTATTTTAAAGAGGAAATAATGCTAATTACTTTACCGACCTTATTACAAACACACACCAAAGGAGAAAAAGAAGTGGAATGTGGGGGTGATACTATTCAACAGGGTCTGCTACAGCTTGTGGAATTATATCCCTCTTTGAAATCTTATATTTTCAAACAAGAAGAACAGCTAAATCCTTTTATTAACCTGTATATTAATGGCAAAGATATACGCTACCTCGATCAAGAAAAAACGTTAATCAATCCTGATGACAAAGTAGAAATATTATTATCCCTTGCTGGTGGTTAAAATAATGCAACCTTTTAATTCAAAAATCGAACTAAGTCCCGCTGAAATAGAGCGCTATAGTCGTCATTTTTCCTTGCCCCAGGTAGGAATTGAAGGCCAGAAAAAGTTGAAAGCCACGCGGGTTTTGTGTGTTGGCGTAGGTGGCTTAGGCTCACCCCTTACTCTTTACTTAGCTGCTGCTGGTATTGGAACGATAGGCATTATCGATCCTGATCGTGTTGAAAGCTCAAATTTACAGCGGCAAGTTATTTATACAGACAATACCATAGGCCAACCCAAAGTTGAGGCCGCAAAAGCAAAGCTCTTACAACTCAACCCCTTTATTCAAATTGAAACCTTTCAAGAAGCACTCACTGAAACAAATGCTTTATCGGTTATTGAGCAATACGACATCATCGTCGATGGCACCGATAATTTTCCGACGCGCTTTCTGGTGAATGATGCTTGTTGCTACTTAAAGAAGCCCAATGTCTATGCCAGTGTCTTTCAATTTGAAGGACAGCTTTCCGTATTTTGCACGAACCAAGGGCCGTGTTATCGCTGTCTCTACCCCGAAGCGCCGCCAGCACACTTAATTCCTAATTGTGCAGAAGGTGGCGTTTTAGGTGTGCTGCCGGGTATTATGGGAAGCTTGCAAGCGCTTGAAGTGATAAAACTGGCACTGGGAATAGGCGCACCGCTGATTGGTAAACTGCTCGCTTTTGATGCTTTACAAATGGCCTTTAGAGAATTTGAAATTCAAAAGAATCCTCACTGTGACAGTTGTAGCAAGCCGATAGATTTTAAAAATCTAAAGCGCCCCCAAGCAAGTTGTGACCCCTTCAATACAAGCATTGATAATGTTATCTCCGTGTATGAGTTACAAAGTTTGCGCGCCGAAAATAAAAACTTTACCTTAGTGGATGTGCGTGAACCGTTTGAATATGAAATATGTAACTTAGGTGGGCAATTGATTCCGCTCGGTGAATTGCCAAAGCAGTTACACACGCTCGACAAATCACAATTAATTGTGGTGCATTGTAAACTAGGGGTCAGAGGTAAAAAAGCTTTAGAACTATTACAAGCACAAGGGTTCAAGCAAGTGAAAAACTTAGAGGGTGGCATCCTGCGCTGGATTGAAAAAATCGATGCTTCACTGAGCAAATACTAATATGCTGACTCCTCCCCTCTTATCTAAAATGCAGCAAGAAGCGCTCGCCTTTCATCAGGCGCTTGATTTGGGCGGCACCGTTCGCAGCAGGACAATTGAAGAAACGTTCACTTATTTACAGCCGCTGTTTAAAAAAGTAGGCATTACCCGTGTAGCGGATATTGGTGGCTTAGATGTTTTGGATCTTCCTGTCGCTACCGCCATTCGACCCAATGCGCGGCATTTATGTGGTGCACAAGGCAAAGGTTTAACGCGAGAGCTAGCACGGATTTCTGCTATCGTCGAAGCTATCGAAAGTTATCACATGGAGCATCCGCCGACGCCTGAATTAACGGGAAGCTATGCCGAGCTGCAGGAAGCTTATCCTCTCGTCGATCTAACAACACTGCCATTAGGTAAAATTCAAACCGGCGATTTGCAACACGCTCATTTAGAGTGGAACAGCGCTGTCAACTTAATGGATGGAAAACACGTTTATCTACCGCATGCGCTGATCAATCTTAATTCCAGTGAACCGACTAACGCAGCGGGTTTATTTGCAGTAAGCACCAATGGCTTAGCAGGAGGCAATACCCTCAATGAAGCCATCTGCCATGCTTTGTATGAACTCATAGAACGAGATGCCGTGTGGCATTGGTTACAGAAATCACGTCAAGAGCGTGACAAAACCAAACTTGATTTGCAAACCATACCAGACGAAAAAATCCAAGGCTTGATTGAAAAATTTACTCGCGCTAAGCTTGCTATTGACGTATGGGAAATTCCTTCGGTTATTGAGCTCCCGGTTTATTATTGTATAACGTATGACAAAAGTGGTTTAAGCGCAGGGGGAAGCTTTTATGGCAGTGGCTGTCATTTAATCAGAGCCATTGCCTTATCACGCTCTATCACGGAAGCCGCACAATCACGCGCGGGTTTTATCAGTGGTTCACGCGATGATATTTATCCTAAAATTTATCAACAGCAACGTGTACAGCAAAAGAAAATATTAACCAATCCACAACCAGCAATAGCCAATGGTGTGATGCCTCTCAGTATAAGTGAAGTCATTAAACATTCTTTTAATTTACTCGACAATATCAAAGCCATCATTCAAGCACTTAAAATTAAAGGCTATTCATCGGTGTTAGTGGTTGATCACACTAAACCTGAATTCAATTTCCCTGTCGTACAGGTTTTCATACCGGGTTTTAAAGATGGTGCGCGAGGTAAGGCATGAGCACCGATACAATCGTTTTTTTAGGCCCATCGTTAAATCAAGCCGAAGCAAAACTCATTTTGCCGCACGCGCTTTATCTTGCCCCAGTTCAATGTGGCGATGTGCTCAAAGTATTGCGCCTGAAACCAAAGCTTATTGCCATCATCGATGGTTTCTTTGAAAATACCGCCGCTGTTTGGCATAAAGAAATTCTTTATGCGTTGGAGCAAGGCGTGCGAGTGTATGGCGCTGCCAGCATGGGAGCCCTACGCGCCAGTGAACTGCATAGTTTCGGCATGCTAGGAGTAGGCGAAATTTATCAGGATTTTCTAACCGGCAAAATAACTGATGATGATGAAGTGTGTGTTCTGCATCGGCCAGCCGCATCAAACTATGAACCTATTACTGATGCGATGGTTAATATCAGAGCAACTATTAAGCAAGCACTAAATGATAATGTAATTGATGCCGCCACTGCCACCTTCATTTTAAATATTTCTAAAACTCAAAATTATAAGGAGCGCTCGCTGAAAACGGCGCTTGAGATTGCAAAACAGCAAGGGTTTTCAGAACAGATTACTGAAAACTTTAAAACATGGCTTGCTAAAGTTGGCATCATTAATCAAAAATATCAGGATGCAAAACGATTGCTCCAAGATTTAACAGCGCTTAATATAAGCAAGCCAGTCGCTTCTACTAAACCGCGCGTTAACCATTCTTTATATTTGCGCACTTTACAGTTAGATATTATGTGCCGCCCGTTTGCTGAAGAGAATGTCGCCTTACCGTTAGCAGAAAGAGTTGCTTTGCATGCTCGCCTACTTGGAAAAGAATATATTTTAAATCGTCACTTGGCTTATTTACTTGCCGCTAAGCAGGCTATTGTTACGCAAAACAAAAACTTAACAGCTGCCGCTGTTAACAAAGAATGTTACGTTCAGTATATGAGCATTTGGCTTGATCTCGACAAAAATGAAATAGCGGACCCTCGTATTCAATTTATTTTAAGTCTCGTTGCTGACTTATGGGCTTGTTTAGATTTATACATTGAACACTTAGATATCAAGATCACCTCCGAAGCATTACAAATTTTTGTTGATAAATTTCGTAGGGAACATCAATTATCAACTGCCGACTCAACATATGCCTGGATGAAAGAACAACAGCTGGATGGTCCTCAATTTGAGAAAATGCTAATCAGTTTTTGTCATCTAGATTTTTTCGTTTTAAAAAATAATTTCGATCAATTAGGAACTTTTATTAATTCAGAAAGATGGTGGTTCTTAGATGCACTAAAGCTGACTGGAACCTTTGAAAGAGCTGCACAGTTGGTGAATAATAAAGAAAAATGCAACGAAGCGATGAGCCTGCTAAAGCAACAAAGCAAAACTCCATTTGATGAATACCTCTACGAATTAGATTTCGCTACTTAACTGACCAATTAATATACACCTTATTGAAAAAGGCCTCCGTTTTGATTAAAAAAAGTTCAATAAAATCGCTTTTGTAGGAAAATGTGCAAAAAAGCTTGCTTTCTCTAAAAAATGGTATATATTTTGATATGTCGCTGTTAGGTTTGTAGGCAGGAGCCCTCAAATGAAATGGATTTCAACCTGGCAGCGACTTTTTTTGCCTGTTATTTTTACCACCTAAAAACATTCGTTGAGTTTTACTGCGCGATATTTGTTCAAACTCAAAAATACGTTTAATTTTTTGCTGTGCGCGTTGCTATCCATAGCTTATCCACAAGGTTACCCGCAGAAATTGTTGATAACCGCATCACGCATGCAAAAATCGCCCCACTCAAGCCAAGCAAGGCGCAGCACTACTCAAGCCGCAGTAAAAATGTATCATTTACATCAGGTATGATTATTTGTGAACAGTTGATAATTCCTAACGCACTTAACAGCACCAATATAATACCTATTCCCACTACAGCACTCATTAACAAGATCATCATGAACATGTTGGACTCCTTGGTAAAATTAAGAAACTGATCATGCGCTGACTTCAAAAGTCACTGCGTGAAGGTTGTGCATTGTAATGTGCACCAGGAAAATTAATATCAATTCTGGTTGTATCTTTTTTGCGCTTATTAAAATTAGCTTGGGCTACTTTCTACCCTTCTGTCATGAAGATTATCTTGAATAAATGTTTCAATATCGTCATGACGATAAAAAGCGCGGGTACCAATTTTTACATAAGGAATGATATGACGTTTGTTATAACGCCACATACATAAAGTACTTGGTTTAACACCCAGTATTTTTGCCGCATCATTTGCATTGAGTAAAAGTGTGTTGGCCATATATTTCCCCAGATGTGTATCTATGGAAAATAATAGTGCTATATGAGGTTAAAATCGAGGAAGCAATTGGGAATATAAATTTCCAGTTTTAGGTCTTTTTAGTTAAGCGTTGTTGATGAGATTGGATGGCAGCCACTTCCGAGCGTACTTGTGCTTGCAAAAAGAATAGATTTTTAAAAAGTAATTCTTCCACCATGGGTCGCACGGTTTTGCGGATGGTTTCAAAATTTTTAGCAACATCATGAAAAAATACTATGTCAGCAAAGAGGCTATCACTAATGCGGCTTGAGGTTACCATTTCATATAAAATCAAATCGGCGCAGGCTAATAACTGGTAGTCACGCCATTTGCACAAATCACGTTTATTAAAGGCCTTACGGGCTTTAGTGGCTGTGAGCCCGCTTGCTTTCCGTTGAGAACTTAATAAACTTTTTAATTCTGCAATAATTACTTCATCTGGCGCTGCCATGTTAATAGTTAGGTGTAGTTCTGGCGTCGATTGCTGGTCTGTCAAAAAAGCAATATTCTGTTTTAACTCTGCTGCTGGCAGCTGATTTAATTGTGCCAACGGAAATGGTGACACAGCGGGAAGTGCTGCTACTATTTGAGTGGTAGCTAAGCGAATAGGACGTTGCCAGATAGCATTTAAATGGGTAGATTCCTGTGTTAACCAATCGCATGCATAAGCTTGATTACGCGCCTCAAG
Organism: Gammaproteobacteria bacterium; assembly: GCA_013285995.1. Lineage (GTDB taxonomy): Bacteria > Pseudomonadota > Gammaproteobacteria > JABDGN01 > JABDGN01 > JABDGN01. The sequence goes on along the minus strand of JABDGN010000027.1, from coordinate 9,797 downwards.
ATTGACATACCAATCCGCTAATGTAAAACTTTGGGTAGCAGCATAATTTTCAATCTTAAACCAGCGGGGGAATTGTTCGCGTTTGGAGATTTTTTGAAGTAATGGCATGAAAGCTATTGTACCATTTCATATTAACAAGTCTATTTTACTTTACTGGAGTTGCAGCTGCTGTTGTCTTGTTAACCAGGTACCTCAAGGATATACGTACATCAAGGTAAGAGCTAATATATGCAATACTACCGCTTATTAGTTTTTGATATATAATAATGTTGTATATAATTACGTTGTATACAGTATAAGTATCAAAAATTGATCCTTGTCTGTGGGGCACTGGTGGGGCATTTCTAAATAAAAAAGAATTAATTGCAACCATAAACCACAACGGATATTTTTCTACAATACACTGAATTTAAAGGCTTTATATATTTCCGTCTATTCCAATATATGCCTTTATCAAAGCCTCCTAAGCTGAAGGTCGCTGGTTCAACTCCAGCACGGGGCGCCAATTATTAAGCTTGAAGCATTGATTAATTTCAAATTAGCTCAACATAAAAAGTGGTAAAAAAACTTATATTTTTCCTAGCCCAACAAGACAAAAGCAAAAAATATAATTCATTTGGAGTAGAGTATCAATGGAAACTTTTGAATATTAAAAAAATGGATAAAGGCAGGCATCAGCAACAAATTGAGTTGCTTAAAAAAGCATTGCAACTTTGAGTTAAACAAAATAGTGAACATCGTTAATATTGTCTTAAGGTTAGTCCAGTATAATGGCTACATAACAAAATAATAATAACAGCCAAACAATAATAAATTAACGGCACATCCCATTTTATGGCATGTGCCGTTTTTATTTAAGTAACTGAAACTGGCAAAGTATTTAAGCTAAGGTTGCAGTGTTTGATGTTGCCAAGCACCGTTAAGCAAGTCATACCGTAAGCGCTTGTGAAAACGGTCTTGGCTGCCTTGCCAAAACTCGATGGACTCAATAATTAGATGATAAGCATGCCATCTTTCTGGCCGGGCAATTTTGTCAGCGCTATTCATCAGTTGTTGCACTTGCTTTTTCAAACTGGCTTCATCACGCATGATATCGCTTTGCTGAGAAAAATACGATAAAGCTTGCCCGTCGCGCGGTCTTGCTTGAAACGCGGCGTCAGACACATCAGCTGGTAACTTAACAACGCGCCCCTGGAAATTAATTTGCTGAATCGTTTCACGCCACCATAAATTACCTGCGGCGCTTGGATTTGATTCCAACTCTTGGCCCTTGCGACTGGCTTGACTGGTTCCGAAGATCACGCCAGTGTCAGTACATTCTTTCAGTAAAATGACACGAGTTGAGGGTCGATTGTGTTGATCGACTGTCGCCAATACCAGGCTGCGTGGCTCGCTAATATTCAGTTCATCAGCTTTTTTTAACCATGCTTGCAATAATAACAATGGATTAGAGGGTGGATTATTAAAGTCTATTGTAGTCGGCGGGGGATTGCCGGTTAATGTGTCGATGTTGCTCATATAGTTCCTGTGTATAATAAGCTATAAGTTTATCATGGCCAAAACGTTTAATTTAGACACTATTGCAAAATCTACCGATTGTTCTAATAACAGCACACTCTGCTGTCGATTAAAATCGACAACTCCAAGTATAAACGCTGCGGGTAAATTTTTCATATGGTATACTTTTCGCTCTAAATTGAGGGTCAATCATGAAATTATATCGTCTTTTGTCTATTTTAATCTTAGCTAGTTTTTCTTTCTTTATCAGCGGTTGCAGCAATAATAATTCTTTAAGCGATGCACAAAAAACAGAAGTCAAAAGCATTGTCGATCAAGAAATTCATGATTATCTGTTGGCTAATCCACAAATATTAAATCAAATGGTGCGGGAATTGCAGGCGCAACAACAGCAACAAGCGCAGCAAAAAGCGGTCGGTGCCATCAAACAGAATGCAACACAATTAGTTAACGATCCGGTTTCGCCTGTGGTCGGAGACAAAAATGGCGCTGTGACTTTCATCGAATTTTTTGATTACCAATGTATGTATTGCGCCAAGATGTATCCGATTGTAAAACAAGTGCTCGCAGCCAATCCCAATGTGCGTGTCGTATTTAAAGAATTCCCGATTTTTGGTGCGGCCTCTCAATATGCAGCGGCGGCAGCGCTTGCAGCGAATCAACAAGGCAAATACATTCAAATGCACAATGCCTTATTTGATTCAGGTTATATTGAAGGCAAAATGACCGATGCCAAAGTCGATGCGATTGCTAAAAAAGTGGGTTTGAACATGGTGCAATTGAAAAAAGATATGGCCTCTAGCGCGATTCAAAATGAACTCAAAGCTAATATGGTACTCGCGCAACAAATGGGAATACAAGGCACACCTGCTTTTATTATTGTTCCAACTAATTTAAATAGCACAACGGATGTTAGTAAGATTGGTTTTATCCCCAGTGTTGCGAGTAGCAATGACTTACAGCAAACGATTAATGCAGCGAAATAAAAATGTGTAAAATCTTTCTATTCTTGATCACTACTCTTGTTCTCAGTGCCTCAAACATTTTTGCGTGCACTGATTTCGCTAGTATGAATGGAGCCTATGCCACTAGCGATGCGCTACAACCGAATCGATGTACTCATGAACAATATGAAAACTTATACGATGGCCGATTTTTTTAATTTTGCGCACGATCAAGATGCGGGAAATTGGAATAGCATTTTCAAAGTTGGCAAAAATCCAACCGATCCAGGCACACCACGTACAGTAGCAACTTTTATCGCCAGCATTCCTAAAAATGGTGATGCTCCAACGGTGAGCATCCAATTTTATCCCGCTGCGAAAATAACAGAGTCAGTTTATACCTATACGTTAAATACTTCGTTTTGGAATTTTCAAGGCGCTAAAAAAGTGTTGGCTATAGAACCTCAAATAATTCAATATACTTAAACTTTTTAAGAAAACCTTAATCAAAATTCCGTATAATCCGCCACAAATTATTTCTCAAATATAATCACAGTACTTCGAGATACACATGAAAAAAATTTTCCAATCTTGCCTTTTATCATTTTTAATTACTGTATCAATAATAGACTTTAGTTACGCTGATACGAGTACCGATCCAACGCCGCAGTTACAAGCCGCTGCCGACCAATACTTAAATGACTATCACATGCAAGAAGGGTTCTCAGCGATCACTTTATCTGTCAGTACACCAACTATTCCTTTAATCACAGTTAACAGTGGTTGCACTCAAATTTCGGATCCAGAACATTGCATCGTTCCTACTGAAAACAATTTATATCAAATCGGCAGTAATACTAAAGCTTTTATGGCGGTTATTTTGTTGCAATTAGAAGCTGAACATGTGCATGGCTTTAATATCAATAATCCACTCAGTAAATATTTTGCTCTGCCTCTCGCATGGCAACAAAACTCGACGCACGAAATTACAGTGAAAGAATTGTTAAACATGACCAGCGGTATTCCTGACTATACCAGCGACAATCAATTCTGGAACGATATTATCAATAATCCTTACCGAAAATTTACTCCCACAGATTTAATTGCTTATACCGTGAATCAACCCTTAGATTTTATACCCGGCACGTCCTGGGAATACTCCAACACCAATTATATTTTTGCCGGCCTATTGATTGAAAAATTAACTGGCCATTCGCTTCAATATGAAATCCAAACACGGATTTCAACTCCTCTGAATTTAAACGATATTTACTACAAACCTTTTGCTTATCCCAATATCCCTTTTTACACACGCATGGTGCATGGTTATGACTATATGTCCGGCCAATTTCCTGTTGGCACCGACATCACCGATTATAGTATCTCGGCTTTAAATTCAGCAGGAGCCCTTATCGCAACCATACCGGATGTTTTACAGTGGGCACACGCTTTATATACTTCACCTACCTTATTAGCACCCCAACAGCGTGCCGAGTTAGAATCACTCGTGGACGTTAATAACGGCCAAGCTATTAATAAACCTGATCCGTGGGGCTACGGTTTAGGTGTTTGGTCCATGATAGGTCCACACGATGAAACTGTTTATCTGTATATGGGCACTCCGTTTGGTTATAACGTGATGTATGTTTATTTCCCTAAAGAACAAATAACCATTGTCTTTGGTATAAATAGTTCTACCTCTGGCGATCCATCCGTGGTTACCCAACTACTGGCTTTTGTAGATCGTATCTACGACATACTTGAACCGGGTGATCCAGCCAATTTAGTGGTATCGCAAATGTTGCCAGTTACAAATTAGTTGCTGAACTAAGTTGTGTGTGATGACGGTATCAGCGGGATTTTTTTATCGGTTCTAACCAGGAACCCAGCACAGGTAACTGATTAATAGTTGCTTTGTCACTTTCTTGCCCACCCGAAAAAGAATAAGCAATAGTTGCGGCAAGTAAGGCCTCATTACCGCTGACTTCAGTAACGTGTGTATCTAATTCGGTTTGATAGGGGTCATCCCAAAAAGCTTTACGCATACGTCATCCTATTTTTCGTTCATAACGCGCTCATTAATTATTACCATGCTACTAATCGATAGTGGCTGAATCTCCACAAAAATCTGCTGAACAAAATTGTCCTCCTTGGAACTGTTTTCCTATTTCATTTCTTACCTCTTTTAATGATAGATCGCCCGCATACATTTCTGCATTATCTTCTGGCAAATATCCTATTTTTTTGGCAGCAGCATTATTCCAATGAGAGCGAGTATTGGCTGAAACTCCGTAAATAATAATGAAATGATATTTTCCTTCTATGCATTTAACGACCAATTGAACCAAATCCCGATAGCTAAGCCAGGTGCTCAAATGTCGCATTTCAGTGGGTCTTTCTTCAAGTGAACCTATGCGTAAGCAAGCAACTTCAATACCATACTTATCAGAATACAAACGTGCCAATGCTTCACCACACACTTTCGTGACCCCATAAAAAGAAGCGGGCCTTGGATAAACCTCATTATCGATGATACGATCGTTTCGATAGAAACCAATGACTTGATTGGTGCTTGCAAAAATAACGCGTTTTACCTTTTGTTTCCGCGCGGCTTCAAAGATATTATAAGTGCCATGAATATTGATGGCCTCTAGCTTGTCCCATGCAACATCACGAGGAATTGCAGCAAGGTGAATAACGCAATCTATTCCTTGCATGGCTTTTTGTAATTTTTCGAGATCAAGAATATCCATATGGATAAACTCAACATCTTTGTCATTATCAAGGCCATCTATGTTGATAATGTCTGCTAAGCGGAGAGAAAACCCTCTACCTTTTAAGCTCTGCCAGATCACTTTTCCAACATTTCCAGCAGCACCAGTGATTAATATCTTTTTCATGATTTTTATTTCTTTCCTTCAAACGCCAAGCGTGCAGCCAAGCCAATTAGCACGGTCCCCATCAACCAGAGCACCATCAGGAAAGCGACGAAGGCAAATGCGAGCAGAGATTGGGTAGTTGGCATCATTTTCCTTTAAGTTTTCTTCGTGGCAAATTCACCATCAACTTTTATCGCAGTGATTTCCTGTAGTAATCCTTCGCAGGCATCTTCTAATATGGATAACACCTGCTCAAAAGCAACCACATCAAAATAATAAGGGTCAGGAACTTCTTTGCCGCGATGGTGCTGGCTAAAAGCCGTCATCAAATGCAGCTTGCTATGATGATGTGGCTCACTTGCTTGTCGCCGTAAATTTTGTAACACTTCTTTATCCGCTGCCAGAATGTAATCAAATTCTTCAAAGAAGTTAACATGGAATTGTTGTGCCCGGCTATTCATCAGAATGCCCCGAGCTCGTGCTGCTTGCTGCATGCGCTCATCCGGTGCCTCACCGATATGCCAGCCGCCTATGCCACAACTTTGTATACTAAGGCTTAATTGATGTTGCAAAGCAAGATGCCGCAACATTGCTTCAGCCGCAGGTGAGCGACAAATATTACCGAGACATACAAATAAAACAGCGGTCATTTTCAAAATCTCAACAAAAGCAAAATCAGGCTTGGTATTATACTTTATCTAACAATGAGATAAAGAAGTATGTTATTATTTTAAAATAATGCCCTCGCCAAAAAAACTATTATTCTCTTTCTTTTTGCTGAGCCAGACAGTACTGAGTTTTGCTCAAACAGTTACTCTTCCGCTTAATTTAGATAATGGGTTACTTGTCCCATATGGTTTGCCTTCAATCAAGGTGCAAATTCAAGGCCAAACTATCCCGCTGTTATTAGACACGGGCTCAGCAGATGGCATTGTATTGAGCAAAAATATTATCGATCGCTTGAAAGTTAATTGGACCGGGAAGCAACGTTGCAGCATGACTCAAAGTGGCAAGCGCTGTTTTGCCACTTTTTTCATTCCCACCTTAAAATTAGGCTCTTTTATTTTGCATGATGTGCAAGGTTCTGAAATAACCAAAGAGTGGGGCAATTGGCCTTACCAAACTTTTCACAAAACAGCCGCATTTAATAATGGCATTGTGGGCTTGGCTGTATTACGGCAATTTAATTTACTCATTGATGAACCTCGGAAACGTTTAGTGCTCATCTCTTTGAGCGACACCCAACATTTATACAACACTCAAGATTGGCTTGAGCTTCCTATTCAATTCGCGCATCAAGTTAATTTATTTACTCCAATTAATTATGAAGGGAAAACCGAACAATTAGCTTGGGATACTGCCTTTATTCCTGCTATGTTAAAAAGTGAACCAAGATGGAAACAAGCTGCAGCGCCTTGCTCATTTCAGGCTGAGCTTACCGATCCAAAAGCAAAGTGTGTAACCGTCAAACACTTCACAAATCAGAAATACGATTTTCCTGCTACCGAATTTTTATTGCTGGATTTTCCTGGTTTTCCTTTCGCTGGAATTGTAGGCGCAACTTTTTTTCAGCAGCATGTAGTATTATTTAATTTTGAAAGACAAAAAATATTAGTGCAGCCATAATTAACTCTTTACTGCTTTGACTACTAACAACAGTAGCAATCTTTTGGATAAGCCAAGCTATTTTCTGGCATACGAAAAATTTCCATTAGTTTCAATACCGCCTTGTCGGATCTAATTTAATAAACTGGCTGCCCGGTTGCTCTATTGGATCCGTCCAGTCAAAAACATTACCAATGCGGGTAGGTGTGGTAAAATTTCCATCGTGTTTTAATCCTAGCCCGCCATAGCTGTTTTCCCCAAATCCATACAGCCAGCCACTAGCAAAAAAATGATCAGTAAAATTATTCCCGATCATTAGCCATGTAGCGACCTGTGAATAACACGAATCCACATAAACTACTTACAAAAACTGCTTGACATAATAATCTTAACTATTATAATCATGGATATCATGACAGCCGAAAGAAATCACAAATATTGGATGGGCGTAGTGCCCAAAAATCATGTGCTAAATGGCATAGTGGGTGGCTTTGCTACGGTAAAGTTTTCACATCAAAAAGCTGAACACAGTATTGGCCTCACGTTTTGGCAAACCAGTTTGTTGTGGCAGCGGCAGATGACGGAAGCGCTTAAGCCTTTTGACCTTACTCATATGCAATTTGTTTTATTGGCGAGCACGGCTTGGCTGACGCAACAGCATAGCGAAGTGACGCAAGTCATGTTATCGAAGCATGCTAAAACCGATATTATGATGACTTCAAAAGTATTGCGTACTTTAGAGCAGAAAATATTAATTAAACGTTTGAGTCATTCGACCGATACGCGTGCGAAAGCATTGCAAATCACGACGAAAGGCAAAAATCTGGTGCAAAAAACTTTGCCTATTGTCGAAGCAGTCGATCGGAATTTCTTTGCCAAGCTTGGTAAAGAGCAAAATCTTTTTCATCACCATCTTTTAAAACTATCACAGCAAGAGGAAAAATAACATGTGGCAATCCACGCATTCTGTCATTACTAACAAAGTCACTAAAGAACAAATCTGGCATGTGTGGTCCGATATCACACTGCGTCAGCAATGGGATACCGATATTGAATGGGCAACGTTAGAGGGTCCTTTTGCCAATGATTCAATCATTCGCTTTAAAGTGAAAGGCGGCCCGAAAGTTAAAATGTGTTTAGTTGATTGTATGCCCTACTCTTCTTTTACTGACCGAACAAAATTTCCGGGCGCGACCATGGATGGTATTCATGCAGTAGAAGAAACAGCAGAAGGTTTAAAACTCACTACTACGTTTAAAATCACTGGCCCTTTAAGTTTTCTGTGGCGTAAATTAGTGGGTGAAAAAGTTGCAGCGACCATTCCCGAACAAACTGAGATGTTGATTAAAGTGGCTATGACAAAATGAACGTACAGATACTCAATTGTTTTGCAACTTCTCAGGCTAATTCTGGTAATCCCGCTGCTATCGTAACCGATTGCACCTGGAGCAAGGCTGAAAAGCAAGCGTATGCCACACAATCCAGATTGCCAGCCACGGTGTTCATAACACAAGCTAAAGATAAAATACCCGTGTTAGAATACTTTTATCTGAGTTGTGAAATGCCAATGTGTCTACATGGCACCTTGGGTGCGGCGAAAGTTTTATTTTCTGATACAGGTGCGAAGCAATTGGAGTGCGCAACAGCAAGTGGCCTAACCTTAACGCTGTTGAACACTGGCAAAACTTTGCAAGTGAAAGTAAGTCAACAACCGGTGCCTGACGTGATAGTCAGTGATGATATCATTTTTCATTTGCTGAATCTAAACGATTCATCGCAGATTGACCGCAGCTTACCCTTAATAATTGCTTCTGTAGGCAGCGCCAAATTATTTATTCCACTTAATTCTTTATCCGCATTGATGGCGCTCAAACCTAACACTGAAGCGATTCGCGAATGGAGCATTGCCAACAAGGTACAAGGTTTATATGTTTATACGCGCGAAGTGTATCGGGATGCCAAGCTGCAGGGAAATAATATTGCCTATTTCCATGCACGCGCATTTAATCCACAAGGCGGACATCCCGAAGATGCCGCAACCGGTGTGGCAGCGAGCGCTTTAGCCGCGTGTTTGAAAAGCAGCCTTATTATTGAGCAGGGTTACATTATGCAGCGGCCCAGTGAAATCACGGTGACTTATAAATCTGCAAACGAAATTTGGGTAGGTGGAAAAGTTAAAGAAAGATCATTTACCGATTAAGCGTTCATCTGTTTTAAAGGCTATTTCCACGACGCCCTGAGGTTCAAACTGCGCAATGAAATGTTGATAGGATTCAAGTTTATTTTGATGATTTGCTGATGTTAACAGTAGCTGCTGACCAAGGATCGCAATGTCTTCGACGATGCGTTCATGCCGATAATAAGCCAGGATTGTCCTATTGATTTTCGTTTTTCCATAACCCTGATAAAAAAGTTTTTCCTCATCAGGTTTATTCCAAACATTAGCAACCCCTCCGCCAATAAACATGAGGTCGCGTTCTTTGGGTGCCATGATAGGCTCATCCCAATCTACAATGTAAATCTCGTTATTTTTATCTATCAATACATTGCCAGCATGAATGTCGGAATGACACAATACGAATTCGGGTACTTGATCTTGAATTTGTTTAGCTAACTGCTCAGCCCTGTCTACCAGTCGGTGAATTATCTCAGCATGATTTTTCATAAATATAATTAACTGCGATGAAATTTCGTCAATGCTGGGTTCGTATTCAATCTGCGCATACAGCGATCGCACTACTTCTCGCCATTTAGATGAATACTCTTCACGCCTGATGCTGCGTTGCAGCGATGGTGGCACATTAATTTCATGAATTTGTTTCATCACTTTGCCGAGAGTGACCCATTGCTC
>JABDGN010000026.1 GCA_013285995.1 Gammaproteobacteria bacterium | reverse complement strand
AAATACACATTGCTCACGCCAGGAATTTCAACCGGATATTGAAAGCCTAAAAATAAACCTTCGCGGGCTCGCACTTCTGGCGCCATCGTCAATAAATCTTGCTCATTAAATTCGACGCTGCCTGCTGTGACGCGATACCCTTCGCGCCCCGCTAACACATTGGCCAGCGTCGATTTACCCGAACCATTGCGGCCCATAATGGCATGCACTTCACCTGCTTTGATTGTTAAATTTAAGCCGGTCAAAATAGCTTTGTCATCAACACTGGCGTGCAAATCTTGGATATTTAATAGCATGGATGTTCCTAAATTGCTGGGTATACTTGATATAAGACTATTTTAGTACTAAATGGATTTGAATGCAAATAGTGAAAAAAGCAGCTTTTCATTGACGAAAGTCAAATAAGTCCACAAAGCGATTCTCAATAATCGGACTGTCATCATTTTGGGAGGACAACATCATGTTACTTTATATTTTAGCCAGTATTCTCATCGTGCTCGTTATGTTTGGAAGCTTAGAGTTATACATTAAAATTTTGCGTTATCTTTTTTCTTTGGGTAATGAGCTTGATGAACTGTGGTATCTTAAACCCAGTTGAATTTATCGTTAAAGAAATGGTAAGCGAAGCTACTTTTTTTGCCTCCTCCTATGCTACAATGTGTTATTAGCGTAGGAGTTCCAATGGATGATACTCAATTAAAAGTAGCTGATTTAGCTTACCATGCTACTTATCATGTCTGTCGTATTGAAAAAATTGTCGGTGATCAGATCACCATCGTTTTCCCGCGTTTACAAAACGATACTTTATTATTTGAAAACGCTACGGTTCCCGCTAGTCAATTGAAACGATTTTGTAAAGACTTATTACTCTCAACACCTGATATTGCGACGAGTGAAGAGTCTCCTTCTGAAAAAGCGACTGACAAAATTCCTGCCACTCCCTTTGATGGCTTACCGTTTGATGAAGTAAAAGCGCTCTTTATTGCCAAAGTTCGCGCGCATCAAAGCAATGACATTCGTCAGTTAACCCGTCTTTTGCGAGATTATCCTGCCTTATTTGACGAAACTACCTTCGCCACCTTGGAAAATGTTTTCAAAATGATGCAACGACATATTCGCTATCAAAAACAAGCGGAAGCCGATAAAAAAGTCGTTTCGCTTGATCACTACCGAAAAAAGTAAAAATTTTTTGATTCTAATCAAGAAACGCTTCTAACACATAATCTATCATTCTCCCCGCTAACATCCAGTTAGTTTATTATAGAGGAGAACATTATGGTTACCAAAAGTGAAGCTGGTCGTAAAGGCGCTCAAGTGCGTAATGAAAGAATGACCCCAGAACAAAAATCGGAGTCCGCACGCAAGGCTGCCCTTGCTCGCCATGCCAAAAGTAAAGAACAAGAGCAAGAACACTAACAACAACCCCGCCTAATAATGGCGGGGTTTTTATTTTTCCAAATTGATTTAAGTCATCACTCAGTTCTATTGCTGATTCTTCTTACATTACCGGGCAAGTGTTGCATCCGAATGGTGGTGCGGTTGTGAAAGGGTAAAAAACCGTTCGATACTTGGTGCAGCCATACATGGTGCGCTTATAAGCAAGCATGGTGGGCCAGAAACCAAAATTTATAACTGTAAAAAGTATAGGGTCTGTTTACAATTACAAACCCTGCTGCAAATGCAGCGTGATTGGCTCTAATTTACCCAAATTTTATTCCGCACATCCATGTGCTCCACCCCTTTGGGGTCGCGCTAAAGCGCGGGTTAATTTGCTCCAGGCAAATTAATCGTCGTATAGAATAACTATATTTCCTCAAATTTGGCTACATTAGCGCTCAATCATCTGCATTTTCGCGACGGCTTTGTAATTGTAAACAGACCCTAGTTGTTAAATGAAATTTAATTCTAGACAAGGCACTGATAAACATTTAGTATAAATTTTTCTACGGAACTATTTGAAATTTATGCTTCAAGCTTCGTCTATTTGTCAAATTAATCAAGCGATTGGCTGGAATCCTGAACTACTTGCCACGCAGTTAATTAATCTAGAGCTTATTTGTAGGGAACACGGAAAACATTTAGAAAACGCTGATAAGCAAGCAGTATCTGATTTTTTACAACAAGCAAAAGCAGAAATTTATCGCACACATCCCTTCCCGCTCTTGCGGCCAATCGTCATTCGGGATAATTATTGTGGGCCTTACAAAATAAAGTTGGCAGCGAAAAAACTTTTAGAAGTCCTGGTAAATAATATTATTACATCCCCTATACCATCCCCGTCGCGGGAAACAAGCGAGGAAGAAAGTATATTAAAAAAATTTATGAGATTTCTCTATTTTTCTTGCTTAGACCCCCAAAGCAAATCTTTCCTCCTTCCACCCATTTCCTCCGGGATATTACTCTATCAAAAAATTGCTACCCTTCTGAAAGATATGCTAGCCCCTTCTGTACGGTTCCAAGCCGAGGCAAAGGCAGAAAATTCACTCCCCACGCATAATAAATACCTTCTTACCATACAAGAAATGGAAAAATTGGTACGACCTTATCTCCAACTATCTCCAATACAAGCAGCTTATAAAAGTTTAGCGGCAGCTATTTATGCCTTATTTCTATTGCCTGCTATCCAATACTTTATTAACGAATTGCAAGAAAGAAAGCTGATTATTTTTCAAATTAAACAAGATATTATTTTTGAATGTTGTGTAGTTGAGAGGAAAAAAATTTTTCCTGAGCCTCAACAATTTATCAACTTTCACAAAATCCTTTCTCAGAGATATGCCTTGTTGTATTTTCAATGGATGGATCTTGGGTTGCGGTCTGCTATAGAGAATCTTGTTACTTATTATCGATGCAGCGATGATATCAGAAGAAACATCAATACCAGAATTGAAGCTTATTTAAAACAACGCCCTAATAGCAATAGCCGCGTCATAAGCTATATAGAAAATAGTTTAAATTATTACTTTCCACAATGGCGTGACCAGCTGATTTACGAAACCAGTCGTATTGAAACACAATACAAAGATTTCACTGTCAACCTCATCAGCGTAACGATCACACTTCCCTGCGAAACAGCTGCAGACAGACCTGTAGTAGTTTTTTATATTGAAGAAACAATATGGAATAATAGGCTGGTAAAAATAAATAATCATCTGGTAGCTGACGTTTATTTTTCCCTGCAGGGCGAGAGAAATTATTTTTATTATTTTTATTATCGGGCAAGCGAAAATTACGCTTATTTTATACCCATAGAGAATCAGTTGCGCTTTTGGCTAACATCTCCTGACAATGCTGATGAAAATCCATCAATTGTTGAAACTGAAGCTGCCAAGAAGGAGCGATTGTTTCAGGATACACTCATAGACGTTGGGCGGGACAAATTGATTATTAAAAAAACAATCTCTGGCACGTTAATTGAAGAAGATACTTTTGAATATCGGGGAGATTTTTCGCCCATTCCCCTTGAGGCCGCAAGGGCAAAATATAGCAAACTTATTGAAAGATTTATTTCTTCTCCAGAGCTGCAGGAATTTGCTTGTACAGGCCTGAGTCATAATGGGATGTTTGGGATATTCCAGAAGACCATATCTAAACTGATAAAACGTACTGATGAAGAATTTTTGCAGAGCGTAGGTTGCATACATCAGGGCAACTCTTTACCCTTTGTTATGGTTGTTACGGAAGTGGAAGAAGTGATGCATAGCGTGACTATAACACAAGGTTACGAAATTTCTACAATAATAAACTATTCAACTGATCCGCCAACTTCTATCCCTATAAATCCCAAAGCAAGTATGTATATCGAGCTCATTTTATTTCCCAACGACCCTCATTTTGAGCAAGCAAAAATTAAAATTCTTTTTCCAAATGCTCAAGAACTGCCACTCCTTTCTTTGCAGGGGCAATGGCAGTCCGTACATTTACCAACTTATTTTTATCAGACGATGGCAGCACTTGTCTTTCCTAATACTAGACCTCACCCGCCCCTGCCTCAAAAAGTTTTGACGAAGAGCTTACCATTTTTACCCTTTGAACCTTTCCTCCCCTGGCCGCGACAATCAGTTCCTTCTGCTAGGCGCAGCGCACCTCAGCTTGGTACGCGACCCATTTTTCGTGCATCGTCTTCACAGGCCTCTAATTCACCACCCCCCTCACCTTGGCTGCCTCAACTAGGAACGGTAGAAAAATTCCGTCCTGATAGCTAACAGGTTTCACTCGACAGCATATAACAATGATTCGGATGCGAGCAATTTTCAATACGGACATCGGTTAAAATATATTTAAGTGAGGTGCTGCGGAAGCAATGACGTTTACTGCTGTTGCTTATAGTAGTTTAGGAGCGGGATGCCCTACAAAAGCATTTTAAAAATGTCGGCTTGCTCCATCCCGCACTTAAATCCTCTGTAAGAAAAAGTAAACAACCGCTATTATTTCTCAATCTTCTTATAGCAATTTAAGTGCGGGATTTCGCGTAAACCGACCTACATCGTGGGTGGTATATCCTCTTCATGCGCACAGCACGCATCGTTAAGTACCGCTTCAATTTCTTCAACGCGTTGCAAACCTTGCAGCAATTCGCCTTCGGACAGTTTGATGAGTCGTACACCTTGCGTGTTGCGGCCTACTAAGGAAATTTGATTCACGGGAGTGCGAACTAAAGTGCCTTTATCGGTAATTAAAATCACATCATCGGTATCGAGCACTTGTGTAGCAGCCACTACTTTGCCATTGCGTTCCGACACTTGAATTGAAATAACTCCTTGTCCACCACGGCCGGTTAAACGATATTCATCAATATTTGTACGCTTACCATAGCCCTGCTCGGTAGCCGTTAAAATAGTGCCTTCTTTCTGTACGATTTGCAGCGCAATCATTTGTTGATTCGCATTCAAGCGGATACCACGCACACCAGCGGCCATGCGACCTGTCGCGCGCACATCGCTTTCGTGGAAGCGAATCACTTTGCCCGTGTCTGAGAATAACATGACATCACAACAGCCATCGGTTAAAGCCGCACCGACTAAATAGTCATTGTCACGCAATTCAATCGCGCGGATACCACTGGTACGTCGCCGTGAAAATTGTTCTAAAGGTACTTTTTTCACCGTACCCAACGAGGTTGCCATAAATATAAATTTATCGGTCACAAACTCTTTTACCGGTAAAATTGCATTGATTTTTTCACCGGCTGCGAGCGGCAACAAATTCACCATCGGTTTACCGCGTGAAGTGCGACCCGCTTGTGGCAATTGATAGGTGCGTAACCAATACACTTGACCCGTGCTGGAGAAACACAACAAAGTATCGTGCGTGTTAGCCACTAATAAACGTTCGATGAAATCTTCTTCTTTCATGGTAGTGGCTGCTTTACCGCGTCCACCGCGGCGTTGCGCTTGATAGGTTTCCAGCGATTGATATTTCGCATACCCTTCGTGTGATAAAGTGACCACCACATCTTCCGGCGTAATTAAATCAGCGGTGGTTAAATCTTCCTGGCTCGCCATAATTTCGCTACGACGCGCATCACCAAATTGTTCTTTCACGTCAATCAATTCTTGTTTGATGACCGCTTTTAATTTTTCATCGCTAGCGAGAATCGAAAGTAATTCGCCGATTTGATCGATCACAGTTTGATATTCTTGCAAAATACTTTCTTGCTCTAAACCGGTTAAACGGTGCAAACGCAATTCTAAAATCGCTTGGGCTTGATTGGGTGACAAATGATACGCTTCATCAGCAAATCCATATTGCGGTTCTAAATCTTGTGGTCGACACACATCACTGCCAGCTTTTGCTAATAAAGTGGCGACGATGCCGGGCTGCCAACCTAAGCCTAATAATTTTTCTTTGGCTTCCGCTGGCGTTTTTGCCGCTTTAATCAAAGCGATTACCGCATCGATATTAGCGAGCGCAATCCCTAAGCCTTCTAAAATATGCGCACGGTTTCTGGCTTTGCGCAATTCAAAAATCGTGCGACGCGTCACTACTTCGCGGCGATGTTTAAGAAATTCTTCTAAAATATTTTTTAAGTTTAAAGTGCGCGGTTGCTTATCAACGATGGCGACCATGTTGATCGGGAAGGAGGTTTGCAGCACCGTTTGCGCGTATAAATTGTTCATCACAATTTCCGGCAATTCGCCGCGCCGCAATTCCATCACCATGCGCATGCCGTCTTTATCGGATTCATCACGCATCGCGGTGATGCCATCAACTAATTTTTCTTTTACTAATTCACCAATGCGTTCTAATAATTTGGCTTTGTTAACTTGATAAGGCAATTCCGTTACGACGATGGTTTGTTTGCCATTGCTGGCATCGGTTTCCACTTCATAACGCGCGCGCATAATCGCGCGACCTCTGCCGGTGCGATAGGCTTCAATAATCCCCGCGCGGCCATTGATAATACCGGCGGTGGGAAAATCCGGGCCCGGCACTAATTGAATTAAATCGTCGATGCTGAGATTGGGTTCATCCAATAAAGCGATACAAGCACTCACCACTTCGGTTAAATTGTGCGGCGGAATATTGGTTGCCATACCAACGGCAATACCGGAGGAACCGTTGATCAATAAATTGGGAATGCGCGTCGGTAAAACAAACGGTGCAAATTCAGTTTCATCATAGTTAGGAACGAAATCGACGGTTTCTTTATCGAGATCTTCCAGCAGTGCATGCGCCAAACGCGACATGCGAATTTCGGTGTAACGCATCGCGGCAGGATTATCGCCATCGACCGAACCGAAGTTACCTTGCCCATCGACCAACATATAACGCAAGGTAAAAGGCTGCGCCATACGAACAATTGTGTCGTACACAGCTGTGTCACCATGCGGATGGTATTTACCGATTACATCGCCGACGATACGCGCGGATTTTTTGTAAGGCTTGTTCCAATCGTTGCTGAGCTCATGCATCGCATAAAGCACGCGCCGATGCACCGGTTTTAAACCATCGCGCACGTCTGGCAAAGCGCGGCCAACGATGACGCTCATGGCGTAATCTAAGTAGGATTGTTTGAGTTCACTTTCGATGCTGATGGTACTGAGTTCTTTAGCAAATTCGGACATGTTTTAAGGTGTTCCTGAGGGTCAATTTAACCTTAAAATTGTACCAAAAACAGCGAAATTTAGCTAGCGAAAAACACGGAAAAAAGCGGGAATTTTCTACTTGTTTTGCTTGCTAAAAGCAAAAGACTATGAGTTAAATTTTAAGCGAATAATTTGGTATGTTCACGCAAAGACTACGCAGTTTTTTAAATATAGATTAGATTCAGAGGGCCCGATTGCGCGCGAGCTAAGTTTTGTATTTAGCAAGTTCAGCCTGAAGTTGATCTGGTGAATACTTGTAGAGTTCTCCCGCGATGTTATGCAACCAAAGAACACTACTCATGTTGAAAAGGTGCGCTAAATCTTTATCCAAAAGATGATAAATACAGATGATATTTTCTATATTTGAAGTTTGGACTATTTGAGGTTTTTCAGACGTAAGATCACGTTTAGGATCTTGAGCAAACTGAGTATTTTTCTGCCGGATACTTTGGGTAACCCTATCAAGTGCGTGCTCGCCTTCATACACCCTATTCTCTTGTCTGATGCTACCTTCCAATACTGTCCTTATTTTTGACAGAAGGCCCTCTTTTTCATAAATGCATTTCTCAACCTCTACGAACGTGTAATTTACTGGAATAGATGTTTGCCGTGCTGCTTGATGTAATAATACGTGGTACCGCATTTCAAGTATTCTCTTTAAATGTCTGTCAAAATAACTTACCCACCTTTCTTGGGGAGTGCGCAACATCGAAGGGCCAGCTGGCAAAATTGACGAACTATTCATACCACACGCCCGCATCCCTGTTATCAACTTGTCCATTTCATGATTGCCTGTATAGTAGTCCTGATATCCTTGAAATGCCTTACGCAGGGCAAAATAAACATGCTCATGAAGACAAAGAAGCTCGTGATTCTCACTTGATAAAAAAGCACTTAGCGCCAGAAATACAGTGAAGGGGGTATTCAAAATGTTTAATAATATCCTAAAGATCTCGGCTAATCTTGGTTGTGTATGCCTAACACCCTCGGCGCGAAGATTGGCTACAATATAAGGAAACAAGGCTTCGTCAACAGCCGTTTTGAATCGTTGAGATAGAACAGTATAGTTGTACGGGTAACGAAAATTAAGATCAGAATCTTGAAAGTCGAAATATTCAGGATATGGACGATAAGCCACTTTTATTCTTCTGTTATTTTAGGGCCTTTTACAAGTCCTAAGTTGCCATTTTTACTTTGCCATTTTTTTTAGTATCAGTCATAATCTGGTAGGTTCACGCGCTGAACGCTGCTTCCAGTTGCCTTTATGATATGCATCAGCCATCAATACTAGAAAAATTTCCTGAATTCTACCCTTTATTTATCTTATAATCTAGCAATGCCTAACTATGACGCACAAGAAATTGCTAAATTTGATGCTATCGCTGCTACCTGGTGGGACACGAATGGCGATTTTGGCATGTTGCATCGCATGAATCCTCTGCGTCTGCAATTTATTCGCGAACGTGCCAATGGTTTAGTGGAGAAAAAAGCCTTAGATGTGGCCTGTGGTGGTGGCATTTTGAGTGAAGCTCTCGCTGCCGAAGGGGCGAGTGTCACGGGTATCGATTTAAGCGAAGATTCTTTGCAAACCGCCAAGCTACATTTGTTGGAAAGCAAATTAAAAATTGATTATCAATTTTTAAGCGCCGAAGACCTGGCCACCAAACATCCGCAAACATTCGATGTCATCACCTGCTTAGAATTATTAGAACACGTACCGGATCCGGCTGCGATTGTAAAAGCCTGTAGCGATCTCGTCAAACCCAATGGCGATGTATTTTTTTCTACGCTTAATCGCCATCCTAAATCGTATTTAATGGCAATTCTTGGCGCTGAATATTTATTAAAATTAGTACCGCGCGGTACGCATGATTATGGCAAATTTATTCGCCCTTCTGAACTCGACACGTGGGTACGCGCCAATGGTTTAGAAATTAAAGCTATCAGTGGCATCGAATATAATCCCTTAACTAAACATTTCTTTTTATCAAGCGATGTGAAGGTGAACTATATTGTGCATTGTAAAAAAGTTAAGAACAACATATTGTAGGGGCCGTTCGCGAACGGCCCACGGGCGACTCACGAGTCGCCCCTACAAAAATACGTTATAATCCGCGCCTATGTCAGCTACCAAATATACTCACGTCCTCTTTGATCTCGATGGCACTTTGCTCGACAGCGCTATGGACATCACGCATGCACTCAATCATTTGCGTAAAGTGCGTGATTTACCGCCGCTTAGCTATGAAGCTGTACGCCCGATCGTTTCACTCGGCAGCCCTGTTCTCTTAAAACTCGCCATTAATAAAACCGTCGGCGATGAAAATTATGAAAGCTATCGGCAAGAATTTTTTAAAGCCTATGAGCGCTACATTTTAGATCATTCAGAATTTTTCCCAGGCACGATTGATTTACTTGATCAATTAGAAACACAGAATGTTAAATGGGGCATTGTCACTAACAAAATCACGAGTCTTACCAAAACCATTTTAAAATCTGTTAATTTGCTCGACCGTGCTGGTACTATCGTTTGCTCTGATACTACCGCGCATAAAAAACCGCATCCTGAACCCATGCTCTACGCTTGCAAAAAAATCGGTTGCAAGCCGCAAGATACTATTTACATTGGTGATGCTGAACATGATGTTGCTGCCGCACATGCGGCTGGGATGCCCGCTGCCGTGGTAACGTATGGATACATTCCAGAAGATGGCGTGAAGCCTGAAGAATGGGGAGCAGAGTTTATTTTTCCAACGGTTAAGGAGTTGACTGAGTTTTTATGTTAACAAAGCTTCTCCTTTGTCATCCCCGCGAAAGCGGGGATCCAGATAAAAAACCAATCACAAATTTCAAAAACTGGATCCCCGCCTACGCGGGAATGACGACAAATTCTTTTTCAAGATTTATCACACACTTTATTGCCTTAATTTCTTTCACCTTACTTCTCACCGCCTGCGTGCCAAAAGCACCAGATATTACTGTTCCTGCTCACATGCCACCAGACGTAATCCCGCAGCAACAACCTCGCGTTGCGTTGGTTTTAGGCGGTGGTGGGATGCGCGGCGCTGCACATTTGGGTGTCATTAAAGTATTAGAAGAAAATCATATCCCGATTGATTTAATTGTCGGCACCAGTTCTGGCAGCATCGTTGGCGTATTATATGCCGATGATCCCAATGCCGATGAGTTAAATGAACGCTTCATGAAATTAAAACGCAGCGATATGATAGATGCCAGCGTATTTAGTCAAGAAGGTGGATTTGATAATGGCTACACTTTGCAAAAATTTATTTTGAAAAATGTGCAAGCCAAAGAGTTTGATCAATTAAAAATTAAATTGGTGGTGGTCGCAACGGATTTATCTAATGGTAATGCTGTCGCACTGAGCAGTGGCCCCATTGCACCGGCTATTAATGCTTCCTCTGCCATCCCACCTGTTTTCAGACCGGTAAAATTATATGGCTATACCTTAGCTGATGGTGGCGCCAGTGAAGTTGTTCCAGTAGAAATTGCTGAACGTTATCATCCAAAAGTCATTATTGCGGTCGATGTGGAAAGAACACCACCAACCGATATTACTGGCAAAACCATGTTCGATATTGCCGGGCGATATAGTATTTTGCGTGCCAAAAATTATTCGCTGTATCAAGCGGAGCAAGCTGATATTTTAATTCAGCCACAAGTCGGTATGACTGGGACCTTCGATTTCAGTGCTCGCCCGGCGATGATTTTAGCTGGTGAACAAGCGACTGCAGCAGAATTGCCCGCGATTAAAAAATTGTTACGGGAAAAGGGAATTATGTAAGGTGGTTTTCAGCAATTATCGTAGGTCGGCTTACGAGAGTTTCGCTGCAAGCGAAACGACCAAGCCGACAAACAATCAAAGCTCATCCTCACGAAAGTAAGCATTCAGTTTTAAAATAATGTCGGCTTGCTACGCTGCGCTTCGCGTAAGCCGACCTACATGTAGTAATTAAACCAACGCCTTCGACACTACTTCATACGTATCTTTCGAAAGCTTGGTTAGCATGATGCGCTCCAGCTGCGCTTTCATCAGTTGCGCATGTTCGAGTTTATAACGCCGCCAATGAGTTAAGGGCTCAACCAGGCGCGAAGCAATTTGTGGATTTAAAGCATCTAATTGCAACACATAGTCGGCTAAAAATTCGTAACCACTGCCATTTAAGGCATGAAAATGCAAGGGATTATTTTTACTAAAATTACCAATCAGAGCCCGCACTTTGTTCGGGTTTTTAATATTAAATGCCTTGTGTTTCGTTAAGCGTTGCACATTTTTAAACGTGTTGGGCAACATGCTCGTTGCTTGCACCGCAAACCATTTATCGAGTACTAAAGCATCTTTTTCAAATAGCTCATAAAAATTGCTTAAAGCTTTGTCGCGCTGTACAGCTTGAGAATTCGCTAATAAACTCAAAGCTGCAAAACGATCGGTCATATTGCTGGCGCCTTGATATTGATTGTAAGCCATAGTTTGCAAACTTTCATCGGGCAGGGCCAATAAATAACTTAGCGCTACGTTTTTTAGCATGCGTTTGCCGCTGGCTACATTATTATATTGATAAGCTCCCGCATCATGATTTTCAGTATAGCAAATTAACCATTCACTGCGTAATTGTTCAGCTAACTGCAAACGCAAAACTTCACGCGCCTGATGGATAATAATCGGATCAATCGGATTGACAAATTCCGTTAAATACGCTTCACTCGGTAACATCAATAATAAAGCTAAGAAAGCCGGATCTAATTCTGTGTGCGATAATAAGCGTTTAACTATCAGAATATAGGCAGGCTCAACGAACAAAACTTTTTGTTCCTGCAAACAACCTACCAAATGCAATAATTGTCGCAGAGCCAATGTTTGCGATGCTTCCCAACGCGTAAAAGGATCGGTGTCATACAAGAGCAACACTTTTAATTGCAATTCATCGTAATCATAATGACACTTCACCGGTGCCGAAAAACCCCGCAATAGAGAGGGTACTGGCTTTTCTTTTATCCCGGAAAAAATAAAAGTATTATCAAATTCCCGTACATTTAATACCGTCGTTTTACCAAGATCTGTGCCATTAATAATCAGATCCCAAGCCCCACCTTGCTCATTTACCAAACCCATCGCAACAGGAATATGCAAGGGTTTTTTCTCAGCTTGCCCCGGTGTCGGCGGTGTCATTTGCTTGATGCTTAAGGTGTATTCTTGTGCCGCCGCATCGTAGCTATCATGCACGGTTAATTCCGGTGTGCCGGCCTGGTCATACCACAAACGGAACTGTTGCAAATCGATTTTGCTTACCTCTTGCATACAATCAACAAAATCATCAGTCGTAGCAACTTTACCATCAAAGCGCGAAAAATATAAATCGGTGGCGGTACGAAAATCTTCCGCACCCAATAAAGTGTGCAACATATGAATAAGTTCCGCACCTTTTTCGTAAACCGTTAGCGTATAAAAATTATTGATTTCCATATAAGAAGCGGGCCGTACGGGATGCGCTAATGGTCCTGCATCTTCATTAAACTGCAAGGTGCGCAACATTTTAACGTCTTCAATGCGCTTTACCGGAGCTGAAGTCATGTCAGCAGTAAAACTTTGATCGCGAAAAACGGTAAAGCCTTCTTTCAAACTCAATTGAAACCAATCGCGACAACCAACGCGATTGCCTGACCAATTGTGAAAATATTCGTGTCCCACCACGCGGGTGATGCGTTCGTAATCTGCATCCGTGGCCGTTTCGGGGCTGGCTAAAATGGCAGCGCTGTTGAAAATATTGAGCCCCTTATTTTCCATCGCTCCCATGTTAAAATCAGACACAGCAACCGTCATAAAAATATCCAGATCATATTCACGACCATAGACTTGCTCATCCCAACGCATGGCTTGCTTTAACGCATTCATCGCGTGATAGCCTTTGTTTAAATTGCCATGTTCAAGATATAAAGATAAAGTGACATTGCGACCCGATTGCGTCACAAAATGATCGCGTAAAATATCAAAATTACCAGCCACTAAAGCAAATAAATGACCTGCTTTCTTAAACGGATCGTGCCATTTGCGCCAAATACGATTAGCCGGTAAATCACCGCGATCTGTAAAATTACCATTTGACATTAATACCGGATAACGATCTTTATCGCCAATAATGGTGACGGTAAAGATTGCTAAATTATCAGGTCGATCGATAAAATAAGTGATCCTACGAAAGCCTTCGGCTTCGCATTGCGTACAGAAATTTCCGCTGGATTTATATAAGCCCATTAGCGACGTATTGAGTTGCGGTTTGATGCGCACCTCGGTGGCTAATTCAAAACTTGCACCCGGTGCCGGGATAGTTAAATGTTCTTTATCAAGTTGATAATCGGTTTTTTCTAATGCGTGACCATCGAGCGCGATAGAGCTTAACTCTAACTCTTGCCCATCTAAAATCAGCGGCAAGGTTTTGCCATCATGTCCGTTGGCGCGGATCTGCAGTTGTGCTTTAACCGTGGTGAAATCTTCGTGCAGATCAAAAATTAAATCGATGGTTTCTACCAAATAATGCGGCGCTTGGTAATCTTTTAAGTAAATGGTTTTGGGTGTTGCGGCCATGGTATATGGTGCTCCAGATTTGAATATTTTAAATCCCCCCTGCCCCCCCTTTTTCAAAGGGGGGATCTCCTTATTAAATTTAAACCCTGTAAAAATATATTATTCTGATTTCCCCCTTTGCAAAAGGGGGATTAAGGGGGATTTTTTACAGGATTTTATTCCTTATAAGTTAATATTTTACGAGCGCTCTCAGCGCCTTGCACTGGTAGATGTTTTGGATCAAGTAAGCCAAGTTGCACCAGTACCGCAGCTTGATCCCAATAAATATGTTCATAGGCTATTTTATCGCCATCAAACTTAACCACCACAGCCACAGCAACTTCAACAGGTTTATTGGTCGGCGCGATATTCGGTAACATCCAATCGATCATCGTTGTGTGGGTAAATTTAATCACCACTTCTTCAACGATATGATCCGAGCCTACATGACGCGCGACACTCATCATTTCGACATCCGGCGGAAAAAATTTTCCCACTAAATGATTTTTATAAAAACTCTTGACGCCTGCAAAACCATCGCCACCCATGAGTGTGGGTACATTGACTAAATGTGGTGCATCCGTCATGGTGGCCATAGTAGTATCGAGATCGCCATCTAATTCAGCTTGCACATGTTGTTGAAACACATCGGTTAATTGCTTCATTGCGTTATCACTTTAAGCTCAAGTATTTTAATCGGCTCGGCCATTTCAAAACCGCGCGCGTAAATCAAGGTCACACGACTGATAGTCGGCACTTTAAAAGCAGCCGGATCGACTTCAAAATGCCACACACTAAAACCGCCGGCTCCCGGCATTTTAACATCCGGGGCAATATATTCTTGTTTGACGGGTACTGCTAAGCCATCACTTTTTTCCGGCAGGTAAAACCATTGATAGCCAGTAGTAGGATTAGCTGCCAATTTAATTACAAAATGCGGCGCATTTTGTGTCACCATAATCGGTCTATTGACATCGGCGTAAGTGATATTTGCGGTGGCAGCAGGTTTTTTCATAAGTGGGTTATTGGTAGTGGTTGCACTGCTTGCGTAAAGGTTGGTGATTAAAAACAGACTTAGTAAAGCTATACAGATTCTCAACATTTTATATTTCTCACAGTTTAGTGTCGGCTTGTTCGTTTCGGTTAATGCGGGCGGCTCAAGCGCCGCCCCTACAAGCCGACCTACTCTCAATCAAGCGCTTCACGCCTGGCTTTTCAATCGCTACATACACAAACGTAGCTTGTGCAACAGGAACATGCTTCTCGCCTAATCCCAAAGCACGATCCACAAATACATGCAGCTGCATGGTAATAGATGACTTGCCTATTTTAGCAACTGTTGCATAAATTTTTAATACATCACAAACAAAAACCGATTTAGTAAAACATAAATCAGGTACTGCAATAGTGGCAATTCGCCCTTGAGTATGGTTACTTGCGGCAATGGCTCCGGCGATGTCAATTTGTGACATTAACCAACCGCCTTTAATCACGCCATTTTCACTAAACGCATCTTCTGCTTGTGGCATCACAATTAAAACAGGAGCACCTAATGCTGATTGTGAGTTTATAGATTCAGACATGAAATATCCAGGCTGCCTCCAGCGATTTACCCAAGGCTCTCAGCGGGTACTTCTCGTTTTACACCAGGCTTTTCAATCGCCACATAAATAAATGTTGCATCGGCCACATGCACATTCTTCTCGCCTTCACCCAATTTACGATCCGAATAAACCTTAACGGACACTGCAATTGAAGTTTTACCTACCTTCGCAAGCTCACAATAAAAACTCACCACATCCTGCACAAATAAGGGTTGTAAGAATAACATGTCTTTAACGGCAACCGTTGCAACACTCCCTTTGGCGCGTTTGGTTGCCACAATTTGCCCGGCGATATCAATTTGCGAGAGTAACCAACCCCCAAAGATATCGCCGTCAGGATTCGCGTCGTTGGGACGGGTGGTCACGACTAAGGTAGGTTTTTTCGAGGATTGAGGAACGAGGATTGAGGATTGAGGGCTAGGCGGCTCATTCACTGTAATTTCGTTTTTTTCCATAATAAATACTCAAATTTTTTATTTTCGTCATCCCGAAATCCCGCACTTAAATCAATTGGTAAGAAGTAACTCAGTTAATTTAAACGAATTGATTTTCTTATAGAAATTTAAGTGCGGGATATCCGGGATCCAGGCTTCTTATGATTGGGCCTGGATTCCCGCTTGCGCGGGAATGACGACGGTTTTTCCCTCAATCCTCAATCCTATTTAACCATTTCCCAGCCTTGATCTGGTTTGAACCTGTCACCATACCGACTCGCCAACTCTTGCAATTCATGCACAATATTTTGCACACCACGATCGCGCGCGTATTGAATCGGGCCACCACGGAACGGTGCAAAGCCAGTACCAAAAATCATGCCCGCATCGAGCAATTCGGTATTTTCAACCACCCCTTCACGCAAACACGCCACACATTCATTCAACATGCGACCAAACATCCGCGTTTGTAAGTCAGCAGGTGCTGTCCCGCTAACCGCTGCTTTAATTGGTTTGCCCGCTTTATCAAAGGCATAAAAACCACGGCCGGTTTTTTTACCGAGATCGCCTTTTTCAACATAGGTTACTAAAGTTGTAGGTACAGTGCCGCCAAACGCAGCAGTTAGATTTTTCACTACGGATAAACAAATATCTAAGCCTACTGTATCACCTAATTCAATCGGACCCATCGGCATACCAAAATCGGTTGCCGCTTTATCGATCATTGGGCCTGACACGCCTTCATCCAGCATGCTCATCGCTTCAGTCATATAAGCCAACAACACGCGATTGACTAAAAAGCCAGGGCTACTTTTTACCGGAATCGGTGATTTGCTAATGAGGCTCACAAATTTAATCGCTTGCTTTACGACTTCCGGATCGGTACTAGCACTCTTCACCACTTCCACCAGCGGCATCATTGCCACTGGATTGAAAAAGTGAATCCCCACTAAACGTGAGGCATCTTTCATCACCGTGCTGATTTCAGCCAACGGAATACTTGAGGTATTCGATGCTAATACCGCGGTAGGTTTGGCTTTTTCTTCTAACTCTTTAAATAATTTTTGTTTCGCTTCTAGATTTTCATAAATTGCTTCAATGATGAGATCGGCCTTTTTCACGCCTAAACCTTCTGGATCCGGTGTTAAACGATCCATCGCTTCTTGCACGGGGCGCCATTCTTTCAATTGCTTTTCATATAATTTATAAGCGCGTTTAATGGCAGGGGCAATAAATTTGGGTTCACGATCTTGCAGCGTGACGGTGAAACCTTTCAATGCACACCACGCAGCGATGTCGCCACCCATGGTGCCCGCACCAATCACGTGCACGTGTTTCGGCGCAAAGCTCACACCTTTAGCTAATTCTTTTAATTTATTTTGTAAGAAAAATACTTTCACTAAATTACGTGACGTCGGGGTAATTAATAATTCACCAACCGAATTCGCTTCAGTAATATAGGCCGATTCACCACCACTCGCTTCCGCAGCCCAACTTTTCACTAAGGCATAAGGCGCAGGATAATGTGTTGGATTGACCTTTTTGGCCCGCAATTGTTTATTCAACATGTTGACAACAAATGAGCGTACCAGCGGAAAACTCGGTAATTTTTCGCTAAAACTCAATTGCCGGGGCGGCGTTTTACCTAAAATGTAACTCACTGCTGCGCGTTCTAAATGTCGCTCAGGGACGGCTGCGTCGACCATCCCCATGCGTTGCGCTGCTTTCGCGCGAATGGCACTGCCTGGCAACATCACCGACATCGCTTTCACAGCCCCAATTAAACGCGGTAAGCGCACTGAACCACCCCAACCGGGATGGATGCCTAACTTCACTTCCGGCAAACCAATGCGGGTGCTGTCATCATCTAATGCGACACGATATTTACAAGCCAGGGACAATTCCGTACCACCGCCCATGCAAAAACCTTTGATCATCGCCACCGTTTTGACTGGCAAACGCTCAAGCTTATCAAACACTTTCTGCCCTTTACGAAGCAGACTAATCGCTTCATTGATATCTTTAATTTGCACGAATTGTTCGATATCAGCACCCGCAATAAAGCCAGATTTTTTTGCGGAGCGAATTACCACACCGGCAGGCTTTTGGGAGGGGATATGATCTAAAATCGTGTTGAATTCACTTAACACTTCGTCGTTTAATGAATTGACTTTGGAATCTTGACGATCAATCGTCAACCATAAAATTTTATTTTCATCTGTATCAAGTTTCCAGTGTTTATAATCAGACATGTTTTTTCCTCTGAGCTTTTAATTTTTTTGTAACACCCTGGCTTGTCATTCTCAGCCGAACGCAGAGAGGCTGGGAATCCAAGGTTTTTACCAATCTTTAAAACTGGATTCCCGCTTGCGCGGGAATGACAGCGTTGTTTTAAATTACGTGATCCACATTCTCCAGCAACATCGCACCGCCTAAACCACCGCCGATACAAATGGTTGCCACACCTAATTTGGCATTGTTACGACGCAACACGCGCAACAAGTGCATCACAATCCGCGCCCCACTGGCACCGACTGGGTGACCTAAGGCCACGGCACCGCCATCGACATTTAAACGCGCCCGATCAAATGAACCAAAGGCTGCACTTAAACCAAATTCTTTTTCGCAAAATTCTTTGCTTTCCCAAGCTTTCAAACAGCCCAATACTTGCGTCGCAAATGCTTCGTTCAATTCCATAAAATCGATATCATCGAAGGTTAAATTATTGCGCATCAACATCGGCGTGGTGGCATGCACGGGTCCTAAGCCCATTACGGAAGGATCTAAGCCTGCCCAATTCACATCGAGAATGCGGCCCATCACCGGGAGATTATATTTTTTTACGGCATCGCCACTGGCTAAAATTAAGGCAGCGGCACCATCGGTTATTTGCGAACTGTTCGCGGCTGTCACTAACCCAAATTTTTTATCAAAAAAAGGTTTGAGTGTACCTAATTTTTCAACCGTGGAATCGCGTCGTACGCCGTCATCCGTTTCGTAAACGTTGCCATTTTTATCATAGGCTACAGCGATTTCCTCTTTAAAATAGCCAGCATCCATTCCCGCTGCGACACGTTGGTGACTGGTTACCGAAAATTCATCCATTTCGCGACGGGTAATGTTAAATTGGTGCGCGACTTTCTCGGCAGTTTGTCCCATGCCCAAACACACCATCGGATCGGTTAATCCGCGCAGTAAACTAATCACCGGATTAAAAAACATTTGTGGGCGCCATTTTAATAAGTGGGCAATGCGTTGTGGCGCAGTTTTACAAGCGGCCATTTCAGCAAACCAATTAGTCGCTTGACGATTGTAAATAAGAGGAGCATGGCTCATCGCGTCAACACCACCGGCCAACACGATATCATGGCGGCCTAAAGCGATATCTTTTAAGCCTTCATCTAAAGCTTGCATGCCCGAGGCACAGTTGCGTTGCACGGTAAAGCCCGGCACCTTTTTACCGCAACCTAAGCGATAACCAATCACCCGACCAATATTCGCTTCATCGGGGCTCGGCATCATACAACCAAACACAGTTTCGTCGACTTGATTAGGTTCAATCGGTAAATTTTCAAATAATTTTTTGCCGGCTGCCACCGCTAAATCGGCGGCACTAAAAGGGCCAGGCTTGCCTTTAGCCTTTAAAAACGGCGTGCGCGTGCCCGCCACCACATAAACATCGCGACCTTGATAATACTTATTTGTCATTGATTTCTCCGCTAAGAACTTGGCGCATATTTTACGCTTTTTTACCGGGAAAGGCTATGGGATATGGAAGCTTTAGAATGTATCAGGCCATTGCCTGGAAGAATGGATAATATCCAAAATTTGAATTTTATTAGCTCTTATACGATAAGAAACTATATATTTAGTTTTAGAAACAACCAGCTCTCGCGTGCTCAAAACACGCCCTATTCTCCCGAGATACGGGTAAGTTAACAAAATTTTTGTTGAAGCTGAAATCCTATCAGTAATTTTTTTGGCTGCAATCGGATTATCTGCAGCGATATATTCTTCAATCGCTATCAGACTTTCTTGCGCGAAATTGGACCATTCTAGCTGCAAATCTTTTCTCCATCATGTTAACGACTTCTTCATGAGGGATTAAGCTGTCAGGGTTAGCGTCTGCTTGAGCGATAGCGGCTTTTATACGCGCAATTTGCCATTCTTCTAATGATAATTTTTGCTGTGTTGCTAATTTTGTAGTTGTCATAGCGTTCTCCCGGACGCTGTATACACCCCTCCCAAAATTTAATTCGGAAGAAGTATATTCATTATAGCATATAGTTAATTTTCTACATCATCGCAGTAACACTAAAAAACCCTGCCCAGCCCATATTCGTATTAGGCGTTTCGGTGATGCTAACTGGTTTAGCTAACACTAAATTTGCATTAATATTTTTCAGCCATTGCAGGTTTAAACCCAGCCCCATCGACTGCGCACCAGCGCTGCTGTTATTAGTGCCTGGCACCGTGTTATAAAACACCATACCGGGATCGTAGAAAATTTCTGGTTGAATTTGTTCAAAATGCCAGCGTAGTGGTAAATCATAACGCAGCGCCAGCGATCCCATTATGCCGCTATTGCCGCTGATGATGTACGGCGTAAACGCTTGACCGAATTGTTGTCCACCATATCCAATTTGTTCGGAAGCAACTAATGTGTTAGGACTGTATTGAAACTGCGTACCCACTGCGCCACTAATATGTTGGGTGAAATAATGAATTTCGGAAGTCTGCAAATTAAAGTGCACGAAGGAAGTTTGTGCGCCCACCACCGATGGCATATTCAAAGTATTAGGTGTACCTAAAATCGGCATGCCCGTCGTCACTGATAAAGTGACATCGTGATACATTTGCCATTTCGAACCTTGATAGTTTAAACCCAGATCTAACGCAGTCACCTGATCACTGTATAAAGCGATGGCATCGTTATCAATATTGTTGGTGCTGTTGACATGGTAAAACGCCGTTTGCCAAGTGAGATTTTGTTGCGTCGTGGTATACAAAGGTTGATTAACGCTTAAATTATATTTCGTAGCAATACCACTCATATTAAGCGGTGCTAAAGTGCTGCCTGGTTCAGTGTAAGTTTGTGTAATAGAAGGATCAATTTCGGTGGCATGCGAACCGATAACCCAATCATAACTCACGCTGCCATATTTCATTTGCTCAAACGCGTTTAATGAAGTCGCACCGGTTAAACTCAAGGCATCGGCCATAAATAAATCATACCCTGTCACACCCACGCTGGTTTGATAAGGTCCTATCGTTTGCGTGCCACGATTATTGAAGTTGATAAATCCACCTACCATTTTTTGTTGCACATTCACTACTAAATCAGCCGCTCCGGTGACCGTTTTATCCGGCATCAAAGTCGCCGATACATCAATACCTGGTAGTTGATTGGCAAGCGCTAAAAAATGATCGATGCTTTGATAAGAAATTGGATCTTGCACTTCCACTTGTTCAGCATAACGCTGCAACTGCGCTTTGGCACCGCGTGGATTGTCACCAGTGAAAATAATGTTTTTGATGACACCGTTAACCACCTGTAATTGCACCACGCCTGAATCAATATTGATTTCCTGCGGCGGCAAAATAACTTGCACTAAAATATAACCTTCATTGCGATAGGTTTGTTGAATTTGTGCGGCTAATTGTTGAATATCTTTGAAAGTTACTTGCTGCCCGATTTTATTTTGATACAAAGCTTTAACAGTGGCAGGAATTACTTTCGCATCCAGCAATTGCACGTCTTTTAATTTCACTTTGTGGGTTACTGATTCCGCATGCTTAATATATTGCGGATTAGTGGTGCTTTGAAATTGATCCTGCGTCGGCGTTTGCGCGCCCGGCAAGGTTTGATTCAAGGTGTTCATTACATTGGCGGGATTGTTGGAGGGGTGCGTAGCATCATCTGCCGCCAATACGGTACTACTAAAACTGCCGATAATAAATCCAATAACAATAATTTTTTTCACGTGATAACTTTCCTATTAAGACATCAGACAAGGATGTTACCATTTAAAATCTATTTTTGGAAGGCTAAAAAATTAAGTCTCTTTCTCATTGGTACAAACACTGACGCCTGCGGGATAGGTCACACAACCTTCGCCTTGCCAGGGCTGTTGTGTCTCATCGCTGTTTTGAATCCAGTTGCTGACGACAGCAGGATCATCCGCTGCAGGAGACTTCAACGGCGGAATGACGGATCCACCACCTTGCTTGGTCAGCATCCCATAGGGATTATCGCTGATCACCAAAGTGTAGCCGGTGCTTGGATCACCGGTTTGAACCAGGTTAATGTGATAGGTGCCAGCTGCAGCAGAAGCGGGCGTGCCGGTTGAGGTAAAACCAGTAATAGTATCGCTAGTATTTGCCGCCGTATCCGCTGTAAATGCGCCATCAACAGACGGTATAAACCCACTCACAGCATAATTAGCGCCACCTGCAGGAGCTGCCAATGTCGTAGTGGTGCCCACCGTGCCAGTCACGTTGTAACCGCCGGTAATCGGCGTAGTAGTGAGGATTTCCGATTTACTAAAGATATAGCGATTACCGATTGCACCACTGGGCAAGGTATCGCCATACGCAGTGCCCCAAATCGCTTGATTATCGCTGTTCAATCCCGTCAATGTATTATCACTCAGGTTTGGATCAGAGAGATAAATATCCCATTGTGCAGCACCGGTAATCGAATTATTTCCATTGAGATTATCCAGAGTACTCGCCGCGAGTGTTACATCGCCTGTCGCCGCGATCGAATCTAAACTCATGGGGCCTGTTTCAAGCAACGTAACACTGCCTCCCGCATTGATCGCACCCAGCACCAAGCCGACCGGAGAATTGCTATCAGTGAGATTGATATTATCGCCCGTGAGGGTGACGACTTGAGCATTAAAATTATTGCTGGCGCCATCGAGATTGAAATCAATATCACCGCGGGTGCTGACGGTGGTCGTACCCGTTGGTTGCAAAGCAGCGCCTTGTGTCACTTCGCCGAAAGAGCTTATGTTAAGCGTGCCGAGCGTGAGTGGCCCCGTAGTTTGATCAGCCAGACTAAATGCATCTCTCAGTTGCGAAGTGTTCCAGCTTAAATTAAAATCTCCTGGATTAGATTGGTAATGTAAAATAATATTATCATTGAGGAAACTTTCCACACTACCATTTACATCCCACACTAAATTGGGAGCGATGTAGGAAAAATTTTCTAATTCACCGGCTCCCAAATTTAAACTAGGAATAAGCCCTGATACATCAGTCATATTTAAATTATGCAAGGGTATGTTATAGAAATCACCCTTCACCGAACTAAGATCAACTGCTCCGCCTGCCGTGGTAGTATCCACTCTTGAAGCAATCACACTAAACTGACTGTTACTGTCAGTCACTGAAATATCTCCACCACCAGAGGCCACTAAAGTCAGTGGCGCATGGGTATCACCGTTCAAAGTAAGCGTTGAGTCATTAGCGGTTTGCACCTTGACATTGGATAAAACTCCAGTGGTTTCTAAATCTAAAGAGCTTGCTGTAATGCTGCCGGTCGTCGCAAAATCAACTTCGCCGGCCGATTGAATGCTTAAATCTCCAAACATACCGTCAGTTCCACCGGAATCAATTTGACTCAAATCAATCGCGTTGCTGGCAGTAGGTGCCCAACCCATTTGAATCGTGTGTGGATCAATCGGTGTATTGACGCCTAAGCTAAATGGACTCGCAATTGGCAAATTACCCCTGTTAAACATATAATTCATCCAAGTCGTCAGGGAAAGATTGTCAACAACGTCATTGCCCAAATTATAATGCGGTAAATTAACTGTCCAGCTACTTAGCGTACTATTATAATTGGCTGCAAAAAGATTGGGGGTATTATCCGAATCTTCAGTCAGGTTGAAAGCGAAAGTAGTACTGCTTATGCCACTCATCTCAGCTGTACCACCATTGGTTTCCATATTTAAAACGGGAGTAATCAATGCACCTATTGCACTATATGGCTGTGTATTTACACCACCATTTATACCAGTCGCTTTAGCGGTGATAGATTCCGTCGCGTTGATTGTATCATTCTCTGCCAGCGCACCAACATTCACCGTTGCACCTTGTCCAGTCGTTTCGAGATCAATACTATTGGCATTGATAGTCACTCCAGAACCGCCACTATTGGCAATAAAACTGATGTTGCCTGCCGATTTAACGGTGACAGCTCCCACCGCATCAGTTCCTTCAGCACCAAAGGTTTGCAGATTAATGATGGGGCCTGACGCATCCACATCATCGCCAATTTCAATCGCACTGCTATCATTAGACACATCCACGGTTAGATTGGGAGCACCCGATGGCAGCATGATAGAAAAAATAATGTTATTCAAGAAATTTTCTAAAGCACCCGGTGCTTGATTAAACGCTGGCGCTGTAAAGCTAAAACCATCTACATTTGAGCTATTAGTAGAATTGAACGTTGGCACTCCATTGCTGTCTTCCGTTATGTTCAAGGTGTAGAAACCACTGCTGCCTGCTGTGCCTGCAACATTCGTTAAGTTAATCGTGCCGGCATTGTCCTCTAGGTTTAGAGTCGGTGTTTCAACCTCAGCCGCCGCACTATTGACTGTGGTTGTACCAGCTAAATTGCTGTTGCTTAAAGTCAACGCCGTACTCGCCACTAAATTAGCGTTAGGAGATTCAACATCCAAGTTACCACCCGTGGTCGCGAGGCTTATGTTATTGGCATCAAACTCACTTGAGCCACTATTGTTGAAAGTAATATCCCCTGCCGATTGCACTCTTAAATTACCGATGCTTTGGCTATTCAACACAATACCACTGGTAGAGGTTTTATTGTTGACGGTCAAGGCATTGGTATCAGCAGGTAAATCTAAACTTAAATTGAAACCGGAAGGCGCAGCTTCAAGGGGAACAATCTTGGCATTCACAAAGCTTTCTAATGAACCGTCGCCAGAATTATAATGCGGCGCGGTGAGACTAAAGCTGTTTAAGGTAGTGTTATTGTCAAACTCAAGAGTAGGTACCAGATTATGGGCGGCATTGTCGCCATTCTCCGTCAGATTCAAAGCGTAATCGTTGCTGGTAATACCCGTGCCGCTTAATTGGATCGTATCGGCATTGCTGGTAACGTTGATCGTTGGCGTATTCACTATCGCCACCATGGCTAAGCCTGCGCCCGTTGCGCCCATGGTCAAGCTTTGGCTGATGGTGCTGTCCAAAACAAGCACTACTGGATAGTTAGGACTGGTGGTTTCAGTGGTTTGTAAATTAACTTGCGTGGCATCGAC
>JABDGN010000025.1 GCA_013285995.1 Gammaproteobacteria bacterium | reverse complement strand
CACTGCTTTGGGTTCTTTATACCGCGCTACGCCCGCCAAAATTTCCGCGCGCGCCGCTTCTACATCAGCCCAGCCTTCGGTCTTCACCCATTTATTAGGCTCTAAATCTTTATAGTGATTGAAAAAGTGTTCAATACTTTTTAATAAAGCGGGGGATAAATCTTCATACGATTTTATCGCTTCATATTCTTTGTAAAGTTTCGTGATGGGCACCGCAATCACTTTGGTATCGACACCGGCTTCATCGGTCATTTTCAACATACCAACCGGACGCGCGCGCACTACGCAACCGGTGATCAAAGGCACTGGTGTTACGACTAACACATCCACCGGATCACCATCTTCCGATAAAGTATGCGGCACATAACCGTAATTGCACGGATAAAACATCGCCGTGGTCATGAAGCGATCGACAAAAATCGCATCCGATTCTTTATCGACTTCATATTTCACCGGCGGTGAATTAGCAGGGATTTCAATGATCACATTGATATTATTGGGCACATCTTTACCAGCGGGTACGTCGCGTAAGCTCATGGGTTCTCCTCATGTAGGTCGGTTCAAAATTTTTAAGAATATTGCTCAATCAAATTTTCGCATTTTCAGCTTGCCATTCTATCGCTTATCAGCACAGTAAAATTTTGAGCCGACAAATGGCCGCAGGCCATCCTGCTAGATTATGTCGGCTTGGAAGCATCTACTTGCGTAGATGCTTCCGTAAACCGACCTACGCTATTAGCCTGGCAAAATTGGCAACTATGCCAAGCATTATATTGCGGATGGCGCTGCTCTTGTGGCGACACAAAATTTTTGCAGCGCGGGCATTGCGCCATGCCGGTTTCAGCAAATTCAGGCGTAATCGCAGTGCGTTCATCAAATACAAAGCAATTACCTTGATAATGTTCGCCGCCACACTCTTCAAAATATTTTAAAATGCCGCCGTCTAATTGATGCACTGCTTGATAACCCTGTTTCAGCATCACAGCGGAGGCTTTTTCACAGCGCACGCCGCCAGTACAAAACATCACAATAGGTTTGTCTTTGGGAAGTGCTGCTGCTTCAACTGCGTCTGGAAATTCAGTAAAAAATTTGATGGGGAGCGTCACGGCTTTTTCAAAGGTACCCATTTCAACTTCGTAATCATTGCGCGTGTCTAATAAATTAAATTCGCGACCTTCATCGAGCCAGGTTTTTAATTCTTGCGCGCTAATGTGAGCGCCAGTCAATTTTTCCGGGTCAATATCGTTTTGCCGCAAGGTAATAATTTCCTCTTTTAGGCGCACTTTCAAACGCCGAAACGGACGCTTCGCTGAAGTGCTTTTTTTAAAGTCCATATCGGCAAAGCGCGCATCAGCACGCAGCGTTTCAATAAATTTTTCAATGGCGTCTGCTTCACCCGCTAAAATTAAATTGATTCCTTCGGCACTCAACAAAATGGTGCCTTTAATAGCAAGCTGCTCGCACTCTGTTAAAAAATTTTCGCGCAGCGTAGGTAGATCTGTTAAGGTAATAAACTTGTAGGCGGCAATATTAATGATAGAATTGGTAGTCATGATGTTATAATCCTTGGGGCGCAATTTTATCACACTCAGAACAGAAGGTTTACGTTTAGAAAAAACGCAGCGCAGCCATCGCTTAATGAATAAACAATGCTGTTTGTTTGCTCCTACCACAAATCTCCAACAAAATCCAACAACCATGTCTCTTCGCATCCGTCTAAAAAAAGCGCGTAATCGCAAAGGTCTTACTCAACAACGTCTTGCCGAAATGGTCGGCGTTAAACAGCAAGCAATTCAACGTATTGAAGCAGGTAAAGCGAAAAGCACTACCTTCTTAGTACAAATTGCGCGTGCGTTGGAAGTATCGCCTGATTGGTTGGCAAGCGGCCCAGGCGATGAACCGATCCCTGCGCATGCCGAAGTACGCGAATCGAACACCCATTACAGCAGTGAATTCCCCACCGTGCCTTTGCTCGAATGGAGTGAATTACCGAAAATGGCAGAAATTATCGCGCAAGAAAATAATCCGGATCGAAAACGTATTCCATGTTTAATTCCTAATACCAATAAAGCGTTTGCAGTACGTGTCCCTGATGATTCGATGTGTAGCGAAAAAACGAAAATCAGTTTTATGCGCGATGATATTTTAATTATGGATCCAAACAAGCAAGCACACGATGGCAGTTATGTGCTGGCGAAATTACCGCAAATCGTGTTCCGTAAATATATCGGTGGCTCCAACGGCGGCCACTTAGAGGCGTTGAATACGCGACATGAATCTTTACACTGTGAACCGCATGTAAAAATTTTTGCGACCTTAGTCGAAAGAATTTCGGTGCATGGTTAGCTGAATGTCGGCTTGGATGAGCCGCTGCTGCGGCTCATCCGTAAACCGACCTACGCCTTAATTTTAGAAATGCTGATAGCCCCGCAAATCTAAATCAACCCTTTCCCCTTTTTCGTCCAATAAAATTAGTTCATTACCGTTCGTGATTTTTCCGATGCAAGTGATTGGACAATTTATTTGTGCAGCAGCGGTTTCAAACGCTTGGGCCTTTGTGGGTGGCACGGTTAAGCAGAGTTCGTAATCATCGCCGGCGGTTAAGGCGAGTTGCAAAGCAGAAAAATCCCCCCTACCCCCCTTTACAAAAGGGGGGATTTTTGACAAAGGCAATTTGTTTATTTCCACTTCCGCACCCACACCACTACGCTGCAAAATATGGCCTAAATCTTGGGCAAAACCATCAGAAATGTCGATCGCGGCGTGGGCGTAATCGCGGGCTAGCAGGCCAAGTTCAATGCGTGGGGTGGGGCGGTTGAGGCGATCGAGGAAAGATGTAGGGGCCGCTCGCGAGCGGCCCGCGGGCGGTTCGCGAACCGCCCCTACATCTTTCGATGACAACATCTGCAACCCCATCCCCGCGTCGCCCAGCGTCCCACTCACATAAATCAAATCACCTACTTTGGCACCATCGCGTCGCAAGGCTTTACCAGCGGGCACTGAACCGTGCGCCTGGAAAGTAATCGTTAAAGTAGGGCCACGGGTTAAATCACCGCCAATTAACGCGACATTATGTTGATCGAGCAAGGTAAACATGCCGCGGGCAAATTCAGCGATCCAGTTTTCATCGACTGAAGGTAAGGTCAGCGTCCCGGTCATCCATAAAGGCTTGGCACCCATGGCCGCAATATCGCTTAAATTGACGGCAATGGCTTTATAGCCGATATCAAAAGCAGAGGTTTCGAGCGGGAAATGCACACCAGCAACCAGTGTATCAATCGTAAAAACTAACTCTTCGTGCAGTGGCGGTTTGACAATGGCCGCATCATCACCAGAGCCTAAAACTATGTCATCGCGCGAGTAGGTGCGGGCAAAGTATTTTTTGATGAGGGAGAATTCGTTGGGAGGATTCACGATTATCTGCTCTGTTTCAGATCACGATAAAAATTTTCATGCACGCCTAAGGCTAACAAAATACGTGTTTGGGGATCAAACTCATAGGCCAAAAGAAATTGCTGATGCACACAATCAAACTTATGGACATAAACGCCATTTAAATCTCCTTTCTTAGCTTGGCCCAAAAAAGGATCTCGCACAATATCACCGATCGCTTCATCAACAGCGACTTTTTGATTCTGGTGCAATTTTTTATAAGCCCGTTTAAATAAGGGCATTTGCAGAATGCTAATGTTTCGCATGCACTTTACCTTTTCCTTCCGGAGTAAAAGGCTCTGCTAAAGCACGATCTTGAGAACGGGCTATTAATATGTCTTTAATAAACTCAATCGGCAAATCTGGGTTTTCTAAAGCAATTTTCCCAATTTTTGCCCAATACTCAACCTGCAACGCAGTCGTACGACATTCTGTTGCGGCCATTTTGGCTGCTGCGTCATAGGTGATTTTGCTAATTCTGATAGCGATACTCATCATACACCTCTCTAGTAGGCACAGATAAATTATAGCACATTAATTGTTACAATTGTAACCAATATTACACATCAACCCTAACTACCTGCGCCAACTTATCCAGTACACCATTAATAAATTTATGCGATTCCGTGGCGCCAAAAGTTTTGGCCAGTTCGACAGCTTCGTTGAGAATGACTTTATGTGGCACATCCAAACGATGGATGAGTTCAAAACTCGCGAGGCGGAGAATCGCCAATTCAACCATGCCGAGTTCTGCTAAGCTGCGTTCGACTAAATAAGGTTTAAATTTTTCATCGAGCTCACTGGCTTGTTGTGGAATGCCATAGAGTAATTCTTTGAAATATTCGACATCGGTAGTTTTAAAATCATTGTCTTCAAAGAATTCTGTTTCGATGGTGGCAATATCGGTGCCCGCCATTTGCCATTGATACATCGCTTGCACGGCGTATTCGCGGGCTTGGTGGCGGGCGAGGGTTTTGGAGGATTTATTGGATTTCATATTTTGACGTAGGTCGGTTTACGGATGATTTTGCAAAAGCAAAATCATCCAAGCCGACAATTATTTTAAATCTGGTTTCCTGACTTCGTAGGGACGACCTGCGGTCGTTTGTCGGCTTGGCTTCGCATAGCGAAGCCGTAAACCGACCTACATTACTTTTTTAACTGTCTGGCAAGACTCGCCATTCTAAGCGCCACAATCGCAGCGGATGTACCACCGCCAGTAGGCTGCTTGCCGGTGGAATCATCTGACACCGTGCCATTGGCGCGCGCTTGCGCTTGCTCGAGTGTATCGGTGGTCAGTACACCTAACACAACCGGTGTGTTGGTATCGTGAATCACGCGCGTTAAGCCTTGAACACAGCCATCACAGACATAATCAAAGTGCGGCGTTTCACCGCGAATCACCGCGCCTAACGCAATCACAGCATCGTGATTTTTGGCGATTTGTTGCGCTGCAAACGGCAATTCAAATGCGCCTGGCACCCGCACGATAGTAATATTTTCGATTTGATGCGCGAGCAGAGTTTTTTTCGCATCTTGCAAAAGTTTATCGACAATTTCGCCATTAAATTCGCTCGCGACGATACCGATTTTTAAATCGCTGGAAAAGGTGTTGCCGGTGAAAGAGGTGATAGTGGACATATTAATCTTCAATTCTAAATTTAATTAAATCGGCAATTGTACCCATTTTCAAACCATGCTGCTTAGCAAAGATTTCGCACTGCGGGCGACGCGCCATGGTGCCATCAGCATTTAAAATTTCAATCAGCACACCCGCAGGCTTGAAACCGGCTAAGCGCATTAAATCACACACCGCTTCGGTATGGCCGCGCCGCGCCAATACACCATTATGTTTGGCGGCGATGGGAAATACATGCCCGGGCGAAACGAGATCTTCTGGTTTGACGTGATCGCTCACCGCCGTTAACACCGTAGTAGCGCGATCAGAGGCGGAAATGCCGGTGCTAACGCCTTCAGCGGCTTCAATTGAAACAGTAAAATTAGTGCCAAATTTGCAGCGGTTCACTGCCGCCATCGGTTTTAAGCCCAATTTATCACACAGTAATTCATCCATCGGCAGGCAAAATAAACCGCGCCCATGGGTGATCATAAAGTTCACACTGGCAGCGGTGACGCATTCGGCAGACATGATGAGATCGCCTTCATTTTCGCGATCTTCGTCGTCTAAAATGATGACCATTTTGCCGTCGCGCAAGTCGTCAATAAGTTCGGGGATACTATTCATGATTGGGTTGTGGGTTGTCAGTTGTGGGTTGTGAGATCTCACAACTCACCCCTCATAACTGACAACTAATTCCTGAGTCTCTCTAAATATCGAGCAATTATATCAACTTCCAGGTTAACGCGCTGGCTCACTTGATAAAACTGAACGATAGTGTGATGAAAGGTATGCGGAATGATGTTGACGCTGAAAATATTTTTTTCTACTGTGTTAACGGTGAGACTCACACCATCGACGCAGATTGAGCCTTTCGCGGCAATATAGCGCTGTAATTCGCCGGGCACTTTAAACTTTAATTCCCAACATTCACCAACCGTTTGCATACTGATAAGTTCTGCCAAACCATCGACATGACCGCTGACGATATGCCCGCCAAAGCGCGTTTGGGGTAACATGGCAAACTCGATATTAACATGCGAGCCTTTTTTCAAGCTGCCTAAATTGGTGCAACGCAAACTTTCTGCTGAGATATCGAAGCTCACGGTTTTATTTTCGAGAGCAACCACCGTCATGCAGGCACCGTTAATCGCAATGCTCTCGCCGAGTTGAATCGTTGGCGTCGGCAAGCTGGGCAATTCCAAACTCAACCGCACATCAATGCCGCGCTGCGTTATTTCGGTAATAGTTGCTAAGGTTTCGATAATGCCGGTAAACATGGTGCGTCTCGTAGTATGTACCCATCGTACTTCAACCTGCGAGTTTCTAATACATCGCCTTTTAGGCCAAATTAAAATTTTTTTTAGCTCACCATATGAATAACTATGGATTCCTAAAAAAAATTTAATTTGTCGCTAAAATGCTCGGTTAGAATTTTCCCATCTTGAAGTACGATGGATATAGAGTTATTTTCCTTTCAAATATAGCGTAATAGGCGACATATCTTGTTCATGTGGCCATGTAACTGTTCCGTAATTAATGGAAACTTGCTTGAAATAATCAAAATTTTTCAATTCATGAAAAATACCTTTATCAAGATAAGGTTTCATATCAAATATTCGATTTTCACCACTTGAAAAGGTAATATCAAGCAGAAAATCTTCTTTAACATTTACTTTAGTGACTTCTAAATATTCAAGATCTGTTGACATAATAAACTCCTTATTTTAAGGGATCAATTTTAAATATTTGTTCGCCATTAGCTGCAAGCTCCCAATTAGCAAGTAACTCATCATTATGAATTTCCAGCCATGCTTGAACCAATTTT
Organism: Gammaproteobacteria bacterium; assembly: GCA_013285995.1. Taxonomy (GTDB): domain Bacteria; phylum Pseudomonadota; class Gammaproteobacteria; order JABDGN01; family JABDGN01; genus JABDGN01. Next base: position 18,442 of record JABDGN010000025.1, on the reverse strand, counting down.
AACTGCTTTTTTGGTAAAGAACCTGCAAGAACTTCCCCATCTGAAATAGATAAGGATGCTTTTTTTCCCTGATAACGAACATGAACATGGGGAGCATGATGTTGGTCATCATCGAAAAAAAACATTGTGATTACAATTCCATAAAACATCGAGATAACAGGCATTTTTCTTTCCTCTGTTTTTGAAATTATATCATTTTAACTGCCATCTAAACAGTTTTGTAATTGTAAGAAGACTTTAACATCTTCTCCTATTATTTCCGCGTTCACAATTTTTAATTGTGGTACCTCACTCAACTGCAAAAACTCCGGCAGCTGAAAAGCCGCCCGTGCTTGATCACCCAATAATTTCGGTGCGATGTAGCACACCAATTCATCAACTAAATTTTCTTGCAACAAAGCGCCGGTTAAAATAGCACCCGCTTCGATATGCACTTCATTGCATTCGCGGCGGGCTAATTCGGCAAGCAAGGCTTGCAAATAAATTTTATCGTTGCGCTGTGGCAACACTAAAATTTCGGCACCGGCTTGCGTCAATGCGGTTTGTTTAACAGTATCTTTGCTGCAAGTCGCAATCAGAGTTTTACCAGGTAAACTTAAGCAGCGTGCCGTAGGTGGCGTACGTAAGTGGCTATCAACAATCACGCGCAAGGGATAATAAGTTTCACTATCAACTCGCGCTGTTAGTTGCGGATCATCAGCTAATAACGTTCCAATGCCGGTGATAATGGCTGAGCTTTGGGCGCGTAAGCGATGCCCATCAGCCCGCGCCTCGGGCCCGGTAATCCATTGACTGACGCCATTCTTCAATGCAGTGCGGCCATCTAAACTCATAGCAAGCTTGGCCCGCACATATGGCATACCTGTTTCCATGCGCTTGATAAAGCCGGGATTTAGGGCGTGCGCTGCTTGCTCACATAAACCAATATTTACTTCAACACCTGCTTGTTGCAACCGCTGTAGACCTTGCCCCGCAACTAAAGGATTGGGATCTTGCATGGCGACAAACACGCGTTTAATACCGGCTTTGATTAAGGCTTCACAACACGGCCCGGTGCGGCCATGATGCGAGCATGGCTCCAGCGTGACATAACAATCCGCACCGCGCGCATGTTCACCCGCTTGCTTTAAAGCATGAATTTCCGCGTGTGCTTCACCGGCTTTTGCGTGCCAAGCTTCGGCAATAATTTTGTTATCTTTGACAAGCACACAGCCTACACGCGGATTAGGTTGCGTAGTAAATAAGCCGCGCTTGGCGAGTTCGAGCGCGCGTTGCATGAAGGATTTTTTTTGGGGGTTCATCTCTCTAAAGTTTCTCACAACCTTAACCGCTTAAGTCATTCCCGCGAAAGCGGGAATCTAGTATTATTAAACCCTTTGCACTTTTTAACATTTACAGCCTGGATCCCGGATATTTGCTGCGCAAATTCCGGGATGACAAAACCCTAGGGTCTGTTTACAATTACAAAACCTGCTGCAAATGCAGCGTGATTGGCTCTAATTTACGCAAATTTTCGTCGTATAGAATGACTATATTTCCTCAAATTTGCCCAAATTAGCGCTCAATCATCTGCATTTTCGCGACGATTTTGTAATTGTAAACAGACCCTAATGTTTCTCAATTACTTTTCGTTTCAACTTAGTTTTATTCTGCAACTTTTTAATTTCTTCACTGAATTCATCCACATCTTGAAAACTGCGGTACACCGACGCAAATCGCACATAAGCCACTTCATCCAAAATCCGCAATTCATCCATTACCCACTCACCAATTTGTGTGGCGGGAATTTCTTTTTCTGGATAAGCACGCGCTTTATTTTTGAGGTGACTCACTACATTGTCGATCGCATCGATTTCAACTGGTCGTTTTTCCAAGGCTTTATCTAAACCTGCTCGTAATTTATGCTCATCAAAAGCCACGCGAGTGCCATCACTTTTAATCACATGTGGCATTTCTAATTCAGCGGTTTCATAAGTATTAAAACGTTCGCCACATTCTAAACATTCGCGACGGCGACGCACTTGCGTGCCTTCACTGCTTAAGCGTGAATCGATGACTTTGGTATCGGTGGCGGGACAAAAGGGGCAATGCATAGGAGTAATTATACGCGAGGCAAATGAAAAAGCCACCTAAGTAGGTGGCTTTTAAAGTTAAGTTAAGTTATTTTATTAATCCACGCCCTTAAACACCGGCATATCGTTAGCCGACATCAAGTTTTTAATCTCGCTTGCCGGAGTAGCTTGAATCACGCTCGCGTTATAACCTTGCGGAATCGCGTTGAAATGAATGTTTTTCAAATTAACAGCGGTATAACCACTGGTAATCGGCAAGGCATAAAAACTACCATCCCCTTGGTAATAGCCATAATCCTTGTAATACACAACGCGATTGTCTAAATCTTTTATCGTGGCCCAAATGGTTGCCGTGGCATTGGCAAATAAAGGCGTGGCCATCGAATCATTCACCAATTCGGCTTGATATAAAGCTTGCGCTGTCGTGGTCGGCGCAGGGTAATTATCCAAAATCACTTTGGCGCGCGCAAACCGCGAGGGCGAAGTGAAATCACCGGGCACACCTAATAAGTTTGATTCAGCATGACGAAAATCAGAATTATAAATATCCATGTATTGATACACGCGATTAACAAAATCCGGATTAGCTTCTTTATTATTAATGTGTAAGGAATCATAATACGCAGCGTTTTTCACGTTCCAATCAAAAGTAGGTTCATTGGCTAACACATTGCCGGAATTTTTATACACCACAGTTTTACCATCGACAAATCCAATCACTGCACTGTTACCCGAAGCATCACGCAATATATAGTGAATCGGAATATCTTTAACAAAATAGCCGGGCGCTACTTCCACAGCTCCAGTCACGAGTTGGTGAGAATTAATTAATTGTAAAGCTTGGTCAACATTTTTTGCTTCGGCTAATAAATAGCTGCCTAAATCATAAGCGGATAATGCGGGACGTGAATCTGCTGCGTTATAGGTGGGATACTCACCGCCGGGTAAATACAAAATCCCAATCGAAAAACCCTGGCTGTTCATGCCGTCGATCATATCGGGCCCTTTAAACGCCGAGCGGCCAAAATAACCATATTTATTTTTCCAACTGGTGAGTTGTTTGGCGGGAATTTGATTAGCATTCACCACGGGATTCGTCGTATTCTGCTGACCGACAAAACCAACTAATGGCGTGACGGCCATGTTGATCGGAAAATCCATGGTGCGGCCTTCGACGTGAAATCCGCCTTTATTAATAAAAATATCCGTACATGCCAGCGCATTTTGTTGCGCACTTAAACAAGCTAAACTCACCAACATGGCTAATAAACTTTTCTTCATGAAATATCTCCTTGGGTTAGTTGCACTATGCAACGATGCGACAATAGCAAATTGGCGCAGAAATATCCACTATTTCAGAGTTTATTTACCAATTCCCAGTAGGCAGCAAAATCATTCTTACCATCTGCTAGCTCAAATGAGGTGCTTAAAATTAATTCTTTGTTATTAATCTTAAAGTGCCGGACCTCTGTTGCTCCTTTCCAATTAGGGAACATGGCAATTTCAACATGGTGAAAAACCGTATCCCCTTTAATTTCATATTTTCCATAATAGCTCATGTAAGTTTTAACTATTTCAATTGCTTCATCGCCTGAAGTTATCTCGATGCTTGCCTTCACGCTAGAATTGCGTCGCTCTTTGCAACCATGATGGACAGACATATAACCATTTGGCAGATAAAAGATACACCCTATAGGATTTTCTCCATGCGGATAACACTTAACCCCATTAGGATTAACAAGCTCCATACTTTTCAGTTGCCACATCCCGTTTAATATACTCATGTTTTATTCTCTCCGCTATTCTGCATCAATTAATATTGCAGCCATGATACAAGGTTTGTCAGAACGATTTGCCCAAGCATGGCTGGTACCACGCTGGATTAACACATCTCCCGCCTTTAAACAAACTTCCCCTTTTTCTAAAATAGCATAAATTTCGCCCGATAAGATAATAATATAATCTATCGTTTTAGTTGTATGCATGAAAGGATGCCGCATTTTTTTTATATCAATCTCAATCTCAGCATCAAGATTACCCCATATTTCATTTAATACCTTATCAGTAAGTTTATGCCAATAAGTTGCTTCGGGTGGAAGTTCGAACATGCGTAGAATTGTTCCTGCTTTGGCAGGCGCTAATGCTACGGGAGTTTGATTCGGATCATAAAAGTCCTGCATTTTGGCAGGCGCTTCCCGAGTACACCACATATCAGCCAGCGTAGCATCAGCCGAAACACGTTCAAGAGGATTAACCCCCGCCACTAAAGTATCTTCAACCACCGTCGAATCGCCACTCTTATCAGTTCCAATAACGACTCGCCGAAATTTTTTGACCATGATTGCCATCCTTATAAATAGTTTTTGTATTTTGCAATATAGCAAATATATAGAAGAATTTCCATTTTTATACTCATAACACTGCAAAATGCTCGATTATAATTCTCGCATTTTGCAGTATTATGGGTATACGGCTTTTTCTTGCGTTAAACGATTCATATTCTATACTTTAAAGCAAATTTAGAGGAGTCAGAAATGGACAAATTAAGAATTGCGATTGTAGGTGCTTCCATCGCGGGTAGTGCATGTGGAATTTTATTACAGCGCAGCAAAAAATTTGATATTTCAATTTTCGAAAAACGCGCTGCCGATGCAATGTTATCACAAGGTGCAGGTATCGGTTTTTCTCCAGCGATAACTCAACAACTGAAAGAACATGATTTGATAGATCAAGATTTCCCCTATTTAGATCTTACTTATAACCCAAGTTTCGTTTACGAAAAAGCTATCGATCAAGAACGATTATTAAATGATAGTAAACTCATACTATATGCTGTCAACTGGGCAACGTTATATGCACAACTAACCAAACGATTAATGCGGGAACAAGTACATTATAATTCGCAAGTCACCGCTATTTCGCGAGAAAATGACGCGATAAAATTAACTATCAATAACCATGAAACACAAGCATTTGATTTAGTTATTTTTGCCGATGGTTATGACTCTATAGGACATCGCTGGTTATTCCCCGATAGCAAAATTAATTTTGCCAATTACATTTTATGGCGTGGTCTTACCCCTATTGAAAAAATAACCGATCCAGCCCGCTTTCTGGAAATATTTACCTTTAGTTTTTATACGCGCGGAGTAGCTGCTATTTATCCTATTTTAGGCGCACCTACTCTAGATAATAAAGATAAACTTTTTATAAACTGGGCCGTGTACGAAAAAAGCAATCAGCAGCATCCTTTATTTCCTCAACCCTCGGATGCCCATAAAAATATCGCGCCTGATAAAATGCCAGCGTCTTACCTAAACTATTTTAAAGAAGTTTTAAGTAAAGAATTCTCTCCTTTTATACGAGAAGTTTTAGCAGGAACATTACCACCTTTTATGCAAGCCATTGAGGATAGAGATGCTTCTGCCTATTATCAGGATAGAGTGTGTTTAGTAGGAGATGCGGGCATTTTAATCCGCCCTCATGCGGGCTCTGGTGCTGTAAAGGGTTTTCAAGATGCTTTCGAATTGGAAAAAGTCTTAACCAGCAGCAACAATTTGGAAACAGATTTACAACAATGGAGTAATGCGCGTTGCCAGGCAGCAACACAGTTGCTTAATCTGTCTCGCTCGGTGGGAAAGTTTTTTGTAGAAGAAGCTCCCGATTGGAATGCGTTGACTCGTGAAGAGATGCAAAACGGGTTCAGTGCCGCTTTAGCTGGTCGTCATTATTCTTATAGCAAATAAATAGACCTTATGATTTCATCAGCTGTTGATATATTGAAATACTTTCACGACTTTAGTGACACCGGCTGTATCGCGCGCGATGTTGATAGCCATATCCGCTTGCGAAGGCGAAACCACACCCATTAAGTAGACCACGCTATCTTCGGTAATGACTTTCACAGCGCTGACATCAAAATTAGATTGCACCAACATTTTCGATTTGATTTGCGCAGTGATGGCATCATCTTTACTTTGCCGCCAAACAGAAGTGTTAGGACCGATCACAATTTCATCATACACGCGCTCAACGCCATCAATATTCTTTACTAAATCTTCCGCTTGTTGTTTATATTTTTCATCACTCACTTGGCCGACTAATAACACCGTGCCATTGTAAACGCCGATGACAATATGATTCTCAGCATACAATTCTTTATTGCCATAGAGACGATTATTGGCAATGAATGCAATGGTTTTATCCGAAACATAACCTTGAATACGCTTGTGGTAATACACTAAAGTGCCCGCGACAACCACGCCGCCTGTCACCGCAGCAGCGATACAACCGGTTAAGCCAGACAAGCAACTCAACATAAAAATAATAACAGTAAAGCGGGTAAATAATTTTTTCATAATTTTAGCTGTTGAATAGTTGCTCATCCATATAATCGCACAAACAATGGATCACGACAATATGAGTTTCTTGAATCCGGGTGGTTTTTTGCGCCGGTACGCGAATTTCGATATCGGTGTCACTCAAATGCGAAGCTAACACTCCACCATCGCGGCCGGTTAAAGCAACCACTGGCACACCGCGATCGTGCGCTGCTTTTACTGCGGCGACAATGCTCGGTGAATTGCCGCTGGTTGAAATCGCTAGTAATACATCACCTTGTTGTCCTAGAGCTCGCACTTGCTTGGCAAATACTTCTTCGTAGCAATAGTCATTGGCGATCGAAGTCAGCGTTGAAGCATCCGTTGTTAACGCAATGCCGGGCAAACTGGGCCGTTCGCGTTCAAAACGATTTAATAATTCCGCCGAAAAATGTTGCGCATCGGCAGCCGATCCACCATTACCGCAACTCATGATTTTATTGCCGTTTAACAAGGCGCTGGTCATCAACGCGCCCGCTTTGGCGATCACTTCTGGCAAACATTCCAAAGCGGCCTGTTTGGTGGCAATGCTATCAATAAAATGATTCTTAATACGTTCAAGCGCTGACATGTTATACCTTACCTCTTTAAAAAGCGGATTTTACTTGAAAAGCATCCTTAATCCAATCTATTTTATGGTTTTTAGGATTTTCTTTATCAACCGTGATGCTCACCACATCAAAACGGCAATAAACAGTGTGATTGATCGCATGTTTTTGCAAAAAAAATTTGGCAGCACGAATGATTTTATTTTGCTTGGTTTGGCTGACTGTCGCCGCGCCGCTACCAAAATCTTCTTTACCGCGATAACGCACTTCCACAAATACCAAACAATCACCATCGTCCATCACTAAATCAATTTCACCCATTTGGCAACGAAAGTTATGTTCGCGAATTTTGCAGCCTTGGGCTTGCAAAAAATCGCAGGCGATCTGTTCTGTAATTTGTCCAATTTGACGTGTACTCATAAATTTTTACTAGTACAGCATTTGTTTAATTTTGTGAGACTCAGTGAAAAACTCAGCTGTCATTCCCGCACAAGCGGGAATCCAGTTTTTAAACGAACCATCTGGATCCCCGCCTTCGCGGGGATGACGAACGGCAAAATTGAACAGATACCGTACCACATCATGCTTGCGCCTTGGTAGCGGGCAAACTCACAATGCGACCATTATCAAATTGCGCCCAACTTAATTGGCGATATAAATGCTGATCATTACTTAAATAAATGTCACCCGTATCGCCCGCATACATACTTTGCGGGAAAATTTTTAAGCGATTTAATTCTGGGATTAAATTATACGCATCGATGCCTATCGCATACAATTTGGCATAATTCTGATAACTCTGCGGCCATAAATTTTGTAAATCTTGTTGCGCTTTGCGCATCGCTTTCGTTGGTGCATTCACCCAGGGCATATCCGGAAATATAATGCCATTTAAATCACTGTCTTGAATAGCAAGCGGCACACCATTATAAATTAAAGACGTTGCATACACCGGTACCTCACTGGCGTAATAGTATTGCAATAGCGGAATAATTTGTCGCCCTTGCGCGGGTAAAACATTTAAGAAAATGCCATCAACATCTTGTCGCCGCCGTGGTGTAAAAACTAATTTGCCTCCCACGATTGCTTGCACTTGATTTTTGCGAGCATAACTTTGCGGGATATCTAAGCTATCTTTAATGGCTTCATCTAAATCGGTTTGATTATTAACATTGATATTGGTAATAACAGTGCCGCCACGTTGGTTAAATTGTTGAATAAAATTATCACGCAGGGCTTGGCTGGCGGGGCTATCGAGCGTGATGGTAATAATGCGCGAGAGGCCATCTTGAGTCATGCGATCGGCAATTTGATTAGCATCATTTTCAGACGATAAACCAAATTCGTAGACATTGTTGTTGGCTTTATCGCTGCTGTAATTGAGCGCTAACGTGGAAATAGTGTCAGAACTATCCACAATTTTTGTAACATCTGCCGCTAACAAAGGCCCGACAATAAAATCAGCACCGTCTTTTACGGCATGCTCATAAACATCGGTAATGTCGGCACCTTGCGTGTCATAGACAGAAAGCATGGGACGCAGGCTTGGATCGGTTTGATAATAAGCATATAAAAAGCCTTGCCATATCGCTTGTGCCTGCGGCGCCCAATCACCTTGCATGGGCAACAGCACTGCAATATGTTTGGGTACCGTTAATAATTTTTCTGCATCGGGCAAGACTTGCGCTAACATGACCGATGCCGGATGCTTAGGAAACGTAGTTTGCCAATTGCGTAAATCTTGGATCAGGCGTTGCGGATTAGCATGATCTTGGCGAGCAATTAAAGTCAGCGCCGCCCAACCCTGCAATTCCGGTTGCGTGGGATCACTCGCTAGTTGATTCAGTGTGGTATCGGAAAGTTGCTGTGATAATTTCCAAATCTCTTGCAGATTTTGCTTTTCAGCTTGTGGGTCACTCAATAATAAAGCTAAATCCAAACGCGTCGTAATGCTATCTAAAGGACGATTCACTTGTTCGTAAGCAACCGCTAGCAAATTATCGCGGGCCGTTTGCGCATCGATCGATAAATTATTCACCGGCCCCATGGTTTGCAAAATATTAATCGCGATAGCTGGTTTGCTTAGCAATAAATTGACTCGTGCGACCAGCAATTGGTAAGGCGCGACATCTTCCGCGTTTAATTGCGTCGGCACAATAACTTGCAATATTTGCAGCGCTTTAGGATAACGTTTGCGTTTTACATATTCAGTCGCCGCTAATAAAAGCGAATGTTGTTGTGTGGCACCCGTTTGCTGCCGCGCTAACACCAAATAATAAGCTGGCGTGCCCATCGCCGGCATTACAGAGGTGGCACTGGCGGGCGTGGCGCTATCAGCAAATGTGTTGATGCTTAATAAGATTGTAAAAAGAAAGAAAAAGATTTTAAGAAACATAAGTTTTACTTTTTAACCTAGAAAACGCAGTTGAGCGCGAATTTAGAGCGTACCAGATTGATTTGGATAGGGAAATAAAAATTTGTGACCCCACCTTATTGGTGTAGAGCAAATTTTTATAATCCTAGACGAATCAAGATGATGCGTTATAAATCGCGATTCAGCTGCGTTTTCTAGGTTTAATATCGTCATTCCCGCGAAAGCGGGAATCCAGGTTGTTTTTAATGCTGGGTCCCCGCTTTCGCGGGGATAATACCTGGATCCCGGATAATTGCTGCGCAATTTCCGGGATGACAGAAACCCAACAATTAATGCGTCCGCTGCACCGCAAATTGCGCCAAGTTAATCAACGCAGTTTTGTATTCAGAAGCGGGCACTGGTTCTAAACAAGCAATCGCACGAGCAATTTTTTGTTCCGCCATTTGCTGCGTATATTCAAGTGCGCCAGTATTTTTGATCGCCGCTTGAATAGCACTTAAATCGGTTTCGCCTTCTCCCAAAATCGCCGCACGAATTAAAGCTTGTTCTTTTGGTGCAGCTTTTTGTAAGGCATAAATTAAGGGCAGGGTGGGTTTACCTTCGGCTAAATCATCGCCGATATTTTTACCTAACTCAGCCGTATCAGCACTGTAATCTAACACATCGTCAATCAATTGGTAAGCCAGACCTAAATTTAAACCATATTCTGCCAGGGCTTGAATCTCGGGCTCGATGCAACCAGCAATCACAGCACCTAACTCGGTCGCCGCGCGAAATAATTCCGCCGTTTTGCGGCGAATCACTTCGAAATAATGCGCTTCATCAGTGTCAGGATTATGCACGTGCAATAATTGCAGCACTTCACCTTCGGAAATTAAATTGGTAGTGTTGGCCAAAATATCCATCACGCGCATATTTTGCAGACTGACCATCATTTGAAAGGCGCGCGAATAAAGGAAGTCTCCCACCAACACGCTCGCCTCATTACCCCACACGGCGTTGGCGGTGGGTGAACTACGACGCAATAATGAGCCATCAACCACGTCATCGTGTAATAAAGTCGCGGTGTGGATAAATTCGATAATCGCTGCCAGTTCAAGTGGCTTAGCGTTTTTGCAGCCAAAGGCGCGGGCACTCAAAATGACTAATTGCGGCCGAATCCGCTTGCCACCACTATTAATTAAGTGGCCGCTGATGGTATTAATCAATTCAATCGGGGAGTGCAGACGAGTTTGAATCAGCTGATTAACCTCAGCCAGGTCTTGGCTAATGAGGCTCTTGAGGGTATCGAGGTACATTTCCCTATTATAATGGAAATTGCTACTTGCGCGAAACCAAAATTTAGCCTAAAATATTAGCCCCTTTATAAATAGTTGTTAGTTCTTGGCTGTTAGTTGTTAGCAACAACTCAATAACCAAGAACAGCTAAAATTATAGTTGCTGGTTTTTAGTTTAGTTGCTGAGTGTTGGTGTTTTCAATTCTAACAACGAACAACTAACAACGAACAACTAAACGGAGTTTAATATGTACGCGGTTTTCAAAAGTGGTGGCAAACAACATCGTGTGATGGAAGGCCAAACCATTAAATTAGAAAAATTAGAATTAGAAGTCGGCAGCAATGTTGAATTCAATGAAGTCATGTTGGTTGCCAACGGGGATGACATTAAAGTCGGCGCGCCGACCGTCGCTGGCGCTAAAATCAGCGCAGTGGTGGTTGATCAAGCTCGTCACCCGAAAGTTAAAATCATTAAATTTCGTCGTCGTAAACATTCTTTGAAAAGAATGGGGCATCGTCAATCTTTCACCGCGGTGAAGATTGAAAAGATTGCGGCGTAGCATCATGGGTTAAATCCCCCCTGCCCCCCTTTACAAAAGGGGGGATTGTAATAGGACGTAGGTCGGCTTACGAGAGTTTCGCAAAGCGAAACGAACAAGCCGACAGCCGAACTAAAGTATTAAAGTTAGAGGTAAAAAGAAATGGCACACAAAAAAGCAGGCGGTAGTACCCGCAATGGTCGCGATTCCAATCCTAAGTATTTAGGCGTTAAATGTTATGGCGGTGAAAACGTGATCGCTGGCAACATCATCGTGCGTCAACGCGGCACCAAATTTCACCCCGGTGAAAATGTAGGTTTGGGTAAAGACCACACTTTATTCGCTAAAGCCGATGGCGTCGTTGTATTTGAAGTGAAAGGCGCGAAAAGCCGTAAGCAAGTGAGCGTGAAACCGCTCGCGGCAGCTGCGTAAGTTAGGTTGGTTTAACCAATTTAAATAAAAACCTCGTGCTGAACGGGGTTTTTTTTCACTTTCTAATTCAATAAGAGCTAACCATGAAATTCGTCGACGAAGTCACCATTGAAGTTACCGCGGGTAAAGGCGGCAATGGCTGCATGAGTTTTCGCCGCGAAAAGTGCGTGCCGTTTGGCGGACCGGATGGTGGCGATGGTGGTGATGGTGGTTCGGTTTATTTAGTGGGTAATAAAGATTTAAATACTTTAGTTGATTATCGACACCAAAAAATTTTCCGCGCGCAATCTGGCCAAGGCGGTTTGGGTAGCAATTGCACCGGCTACAAAGGTGAAGATTGTTTTATTCCGGTTCCGATCGGCACGATGATATTTGATGCCGACACGGATGAAGCGATGGGCGATGTCACTTTCGCCGGACAACAATTGTTAGTCGCACAAGGTGGCTTTCACGGTTTGGGCAATGCGCGTTTTAAAAGTAGCGTCAATCGTGCCCCGCGCCGCACCACGGATGGTACCTCCGGCGATCATCGCTTCTTACGTTTAGAATTAAAAGTTTTAGCCGATGTGGGTTTGCTCGGTTTTCCCAATGCCGGTAAATCGACGTTAATCAGCGCTGTTTCTCAAGCGCGCCCCAAAATTGCCGATTATCCGTTTACTACCTTGCATCCGCATTTAGGCGTTATAAAAGTTGCCGAAGGTAATAGCTTTGTAATGGCCGACATTCCCGGCCTCATCGAAGGTGCAGCAGAGGGTGCGGGCCTTGGCATCCAATTTTTAAAACATTTAAGTCGCACTAAATTATTATTACACGTGATAGACATCGCACCGATCGATGATACGGATCCCGCGCAAGCAGCTTTGATTCTCATTCAAGAGTTAGAAAAATACAGCGAAGAATTAGTCAATAAACCGCGTTGGTTAGTGCTCAATAAAATTGATGCGCTCACGCCTGAGGCAATCGCCAAACAACGCAAACGCATTATTAAAGCCTTAAAATGGACCGGGCCGATATTTGAAATTTCCGCGGTTGCGAATATTGGCACCACGGAGCTTTGTCAGGCGATTGCGCGGCATATTGAGGCCAGAAAGGAAACATCGGAAAACACATCTGTTTTTTTATCTGCTCCTGGCATGAAAGAATCTATTATTGAAGGTATGAGAACACCTTTTGAGGAATGCGACAAAGAAATCGATTGGGAAAGTATTAAAGCGCAAGCCAAAATTCGCAAAAATCTGCAAGATACAAACAAATCATGTTAAAAAATATTTTCTTAAAAACTCTCTCAACAGCGTTAAATAAAGTTTTGGCGCTGGATCCCGACACCTTTGAACGCCTCAAACAATTGGCGGGTAAAACGCTTGCTATCGAATTAACGAATCTCAAACTCACTTTATTTTTATCGCTCACGGAAAAGGGTTTTAAAGTGGCTGATCAAAATGATCAAACAGCCGATATCACCATTACTGGCACTACGCTGGCGTTTATTAAATTGCGCGCGCAACAATCGATGAACCTTTATAAAAGCGATGTCAAAATTACCGGCGATATGGGCTTAGCCGATGAATTACGCAAAATTTTTAGTCGTTTGGATATCGATTGGGAAGGCGGCTTAAGCCAATATACTGGCGAAACTGCGGCTTATCACATCGGCAAAGCGGTGCGTGGCGGCATGCAATGGTTACAACGCACGCACGAAAATTTACAACAAGCCAGTAAAGAATATTGCCAAGAAGAAATTCGTGTGTTGCCAACCCGCGTTGAAATGGATCACTTCACCCGTGAAGTCAGCCGCTTGCGTGACGATGTGGAACGCTTAAGCGCGCGACTCGCAACCCGGAAATAACATGCCATTTCTCAAAGCAAACAACATTAACCTTTATTATGAACAACACGGCCAAGGCGAATCTTTGGTTTTAATCCCCGGTTTTGGTGGCACACACGCTAATTGGCTGGGAATTGTGCCGCAATTACAACAACATTTTTTAGTCACTATTTTTGATCCACGTGGTGCGGGTCAATCGGATGCACCAGCGGGTCCTTATGACATCGCCACGTTGGCTGCGGACTTAGCCGAGCTATTAGAGGCGTTAAAAATTAATCGCACCCATGTGTGCGGCCAATCGATGGGAGGGATGATCGCACAGTATTTCGCGATTCATTATCCACAGCATCTGAACAAACTAATTTTAAGTAGTACCACCGCGCGCCCCATTAGTTATCGTTTTACTTATTTAAATAAATTAAATGGCTTGATGGTCGCCAATGGTTTGCCGATAGAGTTAGTGCTACGCAACGTATTCTTTTCACTCATGAGCCGCAAATTTTTGCAAGATGAAGCGCGAGTTGAAACGGTTTTAAAATTTGCAGTGGAACAAGCTAAGCTTGCTAAACCTGAAGGCAGAGCCGGTCAATTTGCAGCGATTGTCAATCATCACTGCAGTGAACGGGAATTAGCCCGTATTAAAGCCCCTACTTTGGTGTTAGCGGGTGATGATGATTTAACGGTAGATTCACACGAAGCACTGTTTCTTGCCGAACATATTAACGGCGCTAAAGCGGTTATTTTTAAAGACTGTGGGCATATTTTAGCGTTAGAAGAACCCGAAAAGTTTGTGAAGCAGTTAGTAGAGTTTCTATAGCAAATAACTCGGCAAGTACCAACTCGGTGATTACCGAGTTGGTACTTGCCGAGTTGGTAAGTACCGAGTTATAATAAGGCGTATATATTTCTTGAGACCTACCATGGACTATGAAACCTTTTTTCCCCGCGGCATTGCTTTTGGAAAATCATTTTGCAACCGTAAAGCGGAACGCAGCCGACTGGCTAAAAATATTAAAACCGGTCAGCATACCCTCCTTATTTCACCGCGCCGTTATGGCAAAACCAGTTTAGTGAAATATGCTGCTGAAGAAATGAAAGTACTTTATGGTGAAGCAGATTTATTTGTCGCCATTGATGCGGAGCGCATTCAGCAGCGCTTAATAGCCGGCATAAAAACCATACTGGAAAAAATTAATTCGCCCATCGAACAAGTGCTAGGCATTATTCGTGATCATTTTAAAAAACACCATTCACAATGGACGGTAGGCACGCAAGGTGTTCAACTAAGCTTATTACCCGGCAAAGATTACGACCCCGCCACCGCTATTTTAGAAGCCTTAACCGCTTTAGAAGCCGTGCTCACTAAAAAAAAGCAACGTGCCGTGTTATTTATTGACGAAGTACAAGAAGTAGGCCAAGTGGCAGCTGGAAAAGGGATTGAAGGTGCCATCCGACATGTGGCACAGGAAACCAAGTATTTATCCTTAGTATTTTCCGGCAGTCAGCGGCATCTGTTAACCAGCATGTTTTTTTGACAAAGCTCGGCCGTTGTACAAGCTCTGTGACAAAATCACGCTAGATCGCATTGAGCCAGAAGGTTATTTGCCGCACTTAAATCGCCTGGCAAAATTAAAATGGAAATCAACTTTAACAGAAAAGTCGCTCACTACTTTATTTACGTGCACCGACTTGCATCCCTATTACATGAATTTACTTTGCGCTAAACTTTGGAATGAAAAATCGATACCCAGCGCAGAAAAAGTTCAGCAAACCTGGCACATCTTGGTGAGAGAAGAGCGCTTGGAAGTCATTCGGGAGTTGATGTCTTTAAGTCAGGGGCAACGAAAATTATTGCTCGCTATTGCGCAAGGAGATAATCAAGCGCCAACTGCTAAAGCGTTCTTGAAAAAAATTAACATGAGTAGTTCGGCGGTTGTGGAAGCGTTAAAAATTTTGCAAGAAAAAGATTATATTGAACAGCGTGACGATAAAAAATATTATTTAATTGATCCGATGATCAACACCTTGTTGCAACTTTATTTTGATAGCCCGCATTGAACGGGTTCGATCTGACTCGGTGATCACCAACTCGGTACTTACCGAGTTGGTAGATGTCGATTTGTAGGGGCGGCGCTTGAGCCGCCCACCAAACGAAACGAACAAGCCGACACATAGGCGAGCTAATGAATTATGTCGACTTGTTCGCCGCGAATTTTTTTGAAATTTTTAATTTATCTGATAGGACAGAAAAGTAAGCTAAGATATACTCGGCTCTCGTAAGCCGACCTACATAATCATGAAACAACACTTCCGCCTTTTATCCGTTTTATTCACCCTCGCTCATTATCGGGTCGACACCTTATTACCTGTTCCAAAAGCGCGGCGCTTGTTAAAAATTTTTGTGCTATTAAATCCCACTGCGTGGTTTAATCACAGCGCGATGACGCGTGGCGAACGCTTGCGTTTGAGTTTGGAAAAATTAGGCCCGATTTTTGTAAAATTCGGCCAAACCCTTTCGACGCGCCCCGATTTATTGCCGCCGGATTTAATCGCTGAACTCAGCAAATTGCAAGATCAAGTGCCACCCTTTTCCGGCGCACTGGTGGAAGATATTTTGCGCACTGCCTATGGCAAACCCGCCAACGAAGTGTTTAAAGATTTTTCCAGCACGCCTCTAGCTTCTGCCTCCGTTGCGCAAGTGCATACCGCGACTTTATGGGCCGGTGAAGAAGTCGTTATCAAAATCATTCGTCCTGAAATTAACACAGCGATAAAAAGTAATATTGCCTTATTATATTTTTTAGCAAAGATTATTTTAAAACGCTGGCCTGATGCCAAGCGCTTGCGCCCTATCGAAGTGGTGCAAGAATTTGAAAAAACCATTTTCGATGAACTCGACATGATGCGCGAAGCGGCCAATGCCACACAACTGCGGCGCAATTTTATCGATTCCAAAATCATGTATGTGCCGAAAGTCTATTGGGATTATTGCCAGCTGAATATTTTGGTCTTGGAACGGATTCACGGCGTGCGCATTTCCGACATCGATACTTTAAAAACCCTCGGCACCGATATGAAAAAATTGGCTGAGCGCGGCGTGGAGATTTTTTATTCGCAAGTGTTTCGCGATAAATTTTTTCACGCTGATATGCACCCCGGCAATTTATTTGTCGATGTCACCGATCCCGCTGATCCAAAATATATCGGCGTCGATTTTGGCATCATGGGTACTTTAAGCGATGCTGATCAATATTATTTAGCGCGTAATTTTTTAGCGTTTTTTAACCGCGATTATCGGCAAGTGGCGCAATTACACATTGATTCGGCCTGGGTGCCGAGCAATACGCGCGTCGATGAATTTGAAGCGGCGGTGCGCACCGTATGCGAACCGATTTTCAATAAACCCTTAAGCGACATTTCCTTTGCGATGGTACTCATCCGTTTGTTTCAAGTCGCCGAACGTTTCCAAATGCCGGTGCAACCACAACTGGTGTTATTGCAAAAAACTTTATTGAATGTCGAAGGTTTAGGCCGCCAACTTTACCCTGATTTAAATTTATGGGAAACTGCCAAACCACATTTAGAAGCTTTGATGAAAAAGCAATTAGGCCTGCGTGGCTTTTTGCAAAAACTGCGTGAGCGCTTGCCGCTGTGGTTGGAAGTGCTGCCGGATTTACCTTTGCTATTGCAACAAAATTTACATAGCAAACCGCAACAAGAAAAGTTGCAAACTGAAATCGCTAATCTGCAAACACAACAAAATAAATTATTCAACAGCCGCCGTCGCTGGCGTTGGGCGAGTGGGATTTTAATTGTTTTGATTGTGATTTTACTTTTTGTTTAAAAGCAGCTAAGCTTAGTAGCAGTTGTTTTAATATATTTATTCAATAATAAAGTGACAAAAATAATATGTTTCCTGCTCCTATTCCGCTTACTGAAGAGTATTGGCAAGCTTTAGATGCCGAATATAAACCCTCTAACCGTAGTCCCGCATTTAGTAAGTTCGATGCAAAACATGCGTGGGCTATTGAATGCTTAAAAGTGAGATATGTCTCTGGCACTATCGCTAATGGTCACCAAATACAGATGGATTACCTTGACCTGATGCAGCCAGCCCGTGCATCTCAACCTGTTTCACGAATACCCTTTGAACCACCACCTCCACCGCTTCCAGCGCCTGTTTCCTTGACACCTTTTGGTCCATCACCTCCACCGCTTCCGCCGGAATTACGGCGGGCGATTGCTGAATATGATGATCAACATCCGCGCCAACGACCTTTATCTTCAAAAATCGATTTTGGCCCCGAAAGACCATCTTCTCCACCGCATATGTTCGGCCCCGCGCCACCACCTTCTCCACCCCACGTGTTTGGTCCTGCGCCTCCGCCATCTGCTCCACCACGCATGGCGAGTTCGACACCACCAACTTTAGCACCACAGGAGAGCTCATTATCAGAAGAGAAGATAGTCCAAGACATTTTAGTAGATCTTAAAAGGCTATTTGATGAAGGAGAAGCTATATCTCAAATGAGGAATACTCCCGCAAAGACCAATGCATATTGTCAATATGAATTTCATAGATCAGAATTACAACAGAGTATATTGCAACAAATTACCCCTATTTTATCAAACGTAAGCTGTGAAAACGTTATTCAAATCGCGAGAGAGGTTTCTACTACAATACATAAGAAATCTTCACAAAACTCTGATTTATGCAACCATTTATTCCTTGCTTTAGTAGCTAAGTTTGATCGGCTTCCTGAAACATCACTTAAACCTAATATAGAAAACTTACTGATCATTAGCGTAGCCTTGAATTTTAATGCAGACTCCTACCACAAAGAATACTACGCCATAGCAGAAAAACTTTTAGTTAGAATTGATAGCTTAAGTATTAACCAAAAAGCAAACATATCCAATGCTATTTCTTACCGTCTTCCGGCTTTTGCTTATAAGTATAAAGAACTCCGTGAGGCGCATTGGTCATTAGTGAGTA
>JABDGN010000024.1 GCA_013285995.1 Gammaproteobacteria bacterium | reverse complement strand
TAGTTCTGATGGGCAGTTTATTAAATAATGATGTTTTGACAACTGTTTTTAATTTTCACCAAACAAACTGGGCTGTGGCATTTGGCTATTGTTCTCAAACTTAGCTTACAGTATTGGAAAAGTTTTGACAGGACACTTTAAAATTACATTTGGCTGCAAATTTATTATGAATAAGAAAATTATTTCTGTAGGCTTGAATATTAACAATGATAAAGTACAATGTTGTAATTACAGTTCTTCTCAATCTCTATTCGATGCTGATATAGTTTTGTTTCAACCTGATTTTTCTGGCTATTCAAGCTCTCATTTCAGGCATACACACAAAATTTGCTATGCCGGCAAGAGCAGTGATGAATTACTTCAAGATACTAAACGATGGCAAGATGAAATTTACGCTTTATTAGATGCCGGGCATACAATTTTTATTTTTCTGAAGAAATTTTATGACTTCTTCGTGCTTGAAAATGGACGCTTCGTATCATTTCATAACTATAAATTTTTAAAGAATATGCCAATAAACACCCCAAAAAATGGAAAAGAAATTAAATTTATCGGCCCTCAAAAACTTAAAGCTCCTTTTGAAATCTTAAAAAAATACTTTAACTATGAGTGTTATAGTACGGATAGAAAAATTATACCAACGCCAATATTTGAGACAAAAAATGGCGAGGGGATTGTTGGTGCATTAGATAAAAGAGGAAATGGGCACCTGTTTCTTTTACCGGCTGTAAGTATTGAGAAACATAACTATTATAGTCCAGAAGAACATGATACGCATGTGGTAGATTGTGAAAAATTCATTATCGAAATCATAAAAATAGATGAGCTATTACGGCCTACTTTTGAGGAAGAACCTATGCCTTCATGGTTGAAGGGAAAAATTTATTCTTTACCAAATGAAGTTAAAGTTCAACGGAAAATAGCTGAGGTTATAGGACAAATAGCCGCATTAGAGGCCACCAAAAAAACATTGCACAATTCACTTATAGAAGAGCAAGATTTGCAAGGGTTATTGTTTAAAAATGGAAAAGCTCTTGAAAATTCCGTTAAAAAAGCTTTGTGTGTTTTGGGTTATAGCGTTGATAACTATAATGATGGCTCGTTAGAAATTGATTTGGTAATAGATTCTCCAGAGGGAGATAAATTTATAGGTGAAATAGAAGGCAAAGACAATAAAGCAATAAACCTTGAAAAATCAAGACAGTTAATGTCAAATATCCAAGATTATGATAATAAATTTGAATGTGATGGTGCTATTCATGGCATCTTATTTGCAAATGCTTTTAGGTTAACCCCACCAGATGAAAGGGTTGAAGAGTTCACCGAACATTGCTTACAAATGTCAAACCGTTATCAATACATTTTAATAAAAACATCGGATCTATTTAGAGTCGTGAAATATATTCAAGAAACAAATGATCTAGAATTTTCCAAGCAATGTAGAGAGGCACTTAGAAGCAGCTTGGGCAAGATAGTCAAATTCCCTTTTCCTAGCACAACGGCAGAATAAGCAAAAACTATAGTCTGTCCGGCGCTCTATTTAATTTTTATATTTATAAATAACAGCCTGGATTCCCGCCTTCGCGGGAATGACAAATAACGCGGAGCTTACATTATAAAAAAATGTCGGCTTGTTCGTTTTGCTTAATGTTGGCGGGTCAAGCCCCACCCCTACGCGCCAACTTTTAATTCGCGCAAACTAACACGCCCCTCTTTACCAAAATTGATTTGACAACGTCTGATTGGCGCGTATAATCATTTACGGCATATGAAAACATATGCTAGCGTGTAGTAACGCTTACGTAACGGCGGTTTCCGCCATCCCGACAGATTGGCTTTTTTTACGCCTGTTGTATTTTCCTGCCTGGATGGTTGTAACCGTTTGCTAAACGGCACCATAATCCCCAGGCGCGGATATAATTACTTCTCGCCTGGGTGGTGCTCAACCGTAAGGCAGCACAGCTGTTCCGTTGGTCAGTTTACTAACACCCAGGCTCTCTTTTGTCAGGTGACACGCTTAATTAACTCGAGGAGAATTATCGTGCTCACACTCACCCGTTCCGTTGGCGAAAAATTAATTATTGCGCCTGACATTGAAATCACCATCATCAGAGTTCACAGAAGGCAAGTGAAACTTGGCATTATCGCGCCTAAGCAAATCAAAATATATCGCAGTGAATTGTGTCGGGTTGAGGCTACAGAGGGATCACAGGATGAGATTGCGCCCACTATGTAGATAAATATGCGTAGGTCGGTTTACGTGAAGTTTTACGAAGGTAAAACGCAGCAAGCCGACATTTTAAAATTTGTCGGCTTGTTCGTTTCGCTAACGCGAAACTCTCGTAATCCGACCTACATCCACCTGACAAAAGATGGAACTATGCGATAAATATTTATGATACTATCTCACCTTCTTTTCTCGGCTCAATTAAGGGGTAAGCATGCAAACAAAATCGTTTTTATCGACTGTGGTGATGGGTTTATTGGCCGTGAGCTTATTAAGTGCTTGCAGCAAATCCGAGCGACACGACCCTACTACTTTAGTCCGCGGCAATCAAGCGGAGCCACCGACACTCGATATTGCGAAAGTGCAGGATTCATTCGACATGAATGTGCTTTATGATGCCTATGAAGGTTTAGTGGATTTTGATCAAGCCGATCAACCGGTGCCTGGCATCGCGCAAAGTTGGGAGATTAGTAAAGACGGTAAAGTTTACACTTTTCACTTGCGGCATGATGCGAAATGGTCCAATGGCGAGCCCCTCACTGCGAAAGATTTTGTTTATTCCTGGCAACGCGCTTTAGATCCTAAAACGGCTTCACCCTATAGCTTTGTCGTGGCTAAAATTAAAAATGGCGCGGCCATTAGTGCCGGCAAAATGCCCGCCAGTAGTTTAGGCGTTAAAATTATTGATCCTTATACGCTGCAAATCACTTTGCAACAACCTACCTCTTATTTTTTACGCACTTTATATTTGCCCGTAATGTATCCGCTGTATGAACCGGCGGTAAAACAATACGGCGATGCGTTCATTCAACCTGGCAGAATGGTGTCAGATGGCGCTTATATGCTGAAAGAGTGGGTGCCCAATGGCTATATTTTATTAACGAAAAATCCATATTACTACGATGCAAAAGACGTCAAAATCGACAATGTGAAATTTTTACCGATTACCGATACCAGCGCGGAGTTTCAGCAATATAAAAGCGGCGGTCTGGATATGACGTTTGCCGTGCCGGTCGATCAATATCAACAAATACAAAAAGATTATCCTACTCAGTTTCACACTGTGCAATATATCGGCACTTATTTTTATGATTTTAATATGGCAAAAGGTGTGTTTAAAAATAATTTACCCTTGCGCCAAGCTTTATCGATGGCAATTGATCGCGATACGCTCGTCAATGAAGTGGTTGCAGAAAATAATCAGCCCATTTATTCCATGTTGCCACACTTAGTGGAACAAGGCACTTTTGATCAATTTAAGCCTTATAGTTGGCAAGCTTTGTCTTATCCCGAACGTGTGGCGATCGCGCAAAAATTATTTACGCAAGCCGGCTATTCGGCGCAACATCCTTTAGTCTTTACCTTGAGTTACAACACGAATGATTTACACAAAAAGGTTGCCATCGCAATGGTCAGCATGTGGCAACAAGCGTTTGGCAATGCGATACAAGTTAAGTTAAATAATGAAGAATGGAATGTGTTGCTTACGGATCGTACTGCGGGTAATTATGAACTGGTGCGTGATGATTGGATCGCCGATTATGATTCAGTGGATGAGTTTAATGAATTAGCCATGTGTAATAACCCGGAAAATAATGCCCGTTACTGCAACCCCGCTTATGATAAGTTAATCGTTGCAGCAGAGGCCACGACCGATCCACAATTGCGAATTAAATTAATTGAGCAAGCGCAAACCTTGGCGATGAATGAATATCCCATCATTCCTTTATTTCAATTTACGTATTCCCGTTTAGTAAAACCGTATGTGAAAGGTTATGATCCAACTAATAATCATTTAGATATGGTGCATTCGAAGTGGATATATTTTTCAGATACGAATTAATTTTGTCGGCTTGCTTCATCTCGCTAACGCGAGATTTCGCGTAAACCGACCTACTTCAATATTGAATGCCGTAGGTCGATTTACGGATCATTTTGCAGCAGCAAAATGATCCAAGCCGACATTTTTAAAAAATCTTTCGTCACAAAAATTCGAACTTAATTATTATAGGGTGACTGGTTGACCCATTACCGTCGGCAATTCCAAATGCCGCAACTGCGCCAGCGGATTGGTTTTCGCAAAATGCGCATACAATTTTTCAGTGATATAAACCGAGCGATGCTGCCCACCGGTGCAACCAATGGAAACGGTTAAATAATTCCGTTCGTTTAATTTGTGTTGTGGGATCCAATTTTCTAAAAATTTAATCATATCAGTCAGCAATAATTTCACCGGCGGTTGTGCTTCGAGAAAATCGATAATCGGTTGTTCTTGGCCCGTCATTTTGCGCAGATGAGGTTCCCAATACGGGTTGGGCAAACAGCGTACGTCAAATATATAATCGCTGTCACGTGGCACACCGCTTTTGTAAGCAAAAGATTGAAAGAGTAACGATAAAGATTCTTTTTCCGGCGCCACACGCGTGCGTAACGTATCGCGCAGGGCGCTGACGCTTAATTTGCTGGTATCGATGCGCAGTTCCGCTTGCGCGGCAATCGGTAGCAATAATTTTTGTTCATTGCGCAAGGCTTCCTGCAAAGAGGTTTTTTTGTTGCTGAGCGGATGTTTGCGGCGGGTTTCGCTGAAACGTTCTAATAATTTTTTATCATCAGCATCTAGGAAAATAGTTTCGTGACGAATATTTTTTTTATCTAATTCGGCAATAATTTCTTCGTAACGCGGACTGTTGCCTTCCAAATTACGCGCATCAATACTGATGGCCACTTCCGGATGCGCATTTTCTAATTGTTCAGGCAGGCTCGTCAATAAACCCAGCGGCAAATTGCTGATGCAATAAAAACCGAAGTCCTCGAGTATGTTTAGGCAAACACTTTTTCCCGAGCCTGAACGCCCGCTGATGATAATAAATCGCATAAACTCTCTTACTTTTTTAGGCAGACTCTACTTGTTTTTTAGCGGGCTTTTTCTTCGCGCTGTGTTCAGTATTTTTTTCGCGATGCTTTTTCAATTGCTTGGCTAACTTTTGCTCCAGCGCATCGATCGAATGATACATGTCTTCGGTGATCGCTTCGGCGTGAAACGTGCTACCTGTCACGTGGATATTAGCTTCGGCTTTTTGACGTTCTTTTTCAACGCTGAGTACTACATCCAGAGAGGTAATAGCATCAAACTTTTCTAAAATCGATAATTTTTCTTTGGTATACGCATTAATGGCGGGGGTGATTTCGACGTGATGGCCGCTGATAGTGATTTCCATTTTATTCTCCTGCTAATGATGAATTTTCATTTTGTAGGGGCCGCTCGCGACCCGCCCCTACACCATATCCATAACTATAGATCCAAATTCTCTCTTCTACAAACTAAAACTGTGCCCCAGGTACACTTCTTTTACCTGTTGATTGTTCAAAATCTCGTCAGGCGTACCCTCACACAATACCTTACCATCGCTGATAATATAGCTACGCTCGCAAATATCCAGCGTTTCGCGCACATTATGGTCAGTAATTAAAATACCTATACCACGTTTGCTTAGATGTTCAATAGTTTGCTTCAAATCGATGATGGAAATCGGGTCGATCCCAGCAAAAGGCTCATCCAACAAAATAAATTTTGGCTCGCATGCGACTGCCCGGGCAATTTCCACCCGACGCCGTTCACCACCCGATAAACTAATGCCAATATTATCGCGAATATGGGTGATATGAAATTCTTGTAATAATTGCTCTAAAATTTCTTCCCGCTCGGCACGCTTTAAATGCCGCCGCAATTGCAAAATCGCCATAATATTTTCAGTGACGGTCAATTTGCGGAAAATGGAGGGTTCTTGCGGCAAATAGCTAATCCCTAAGCGCGACCGTTTATGAATCGGTAGATGGGTAATATCCCGCTCATCAAGCATAGCGTTGCCGGCATCGGCATTCACAAGGCCTACCACCATATAAAAACTAGTGGTTTTACCCGCACCATTAGGCCCGAGCAAGCCAATGATTTCGCCGCTGGAAATTTTAAACGATACGTCGCGCACCACTTTGCGGCCTTTGTAAGCTTTCTGCAAATTATTCGCGGCAAGCGTACTAATTTTATTTACTGGTTGCTGCTGCTGGTTTGGTGTTTGGGTCATAGTAAGCTTGGGCCTGTGAGAACAGGGTAATTTCATTATCTTTTATATTAGCACGGACACCCTTAGATTGCACTTGCAAACCCGGACGTATTAATTCTACTGGTTGCGTAGTGAAAATAATTTTGTCGTGCGGATAAACAGTGGCTTGACTCGTTGTTAAGGTCGTCTCTAAATGTTTGGCATCGCCCGCTTGATGGGCTTTGACATTATCCCACACATAAATCGTTTGCGCAGCGTTAACGCTGCGACCGTAATTCGCAGTAATTTGCCAACTGGGTTGATCAATTTCATAGAGTGTTACAACCGGTTGCTCAAAATCTGCAGCGTCATCCTGTTGATAATGGATAAGACTCGGTGTTTGCAAACGCGAACTGGGTAAGCCATCGGTAGCCATTTGCAAAGCATTTACATTAGTTGCATAAGAATCGGGTAATACTGTATTAGTTATTAACGTTAGCTGAGGACTTTCAGGAAAAAAACGGTACACCAAACTAATAGCCGCTGCGAAAAATAAGACAATCAAAGCCCACCGCGCCCATGTCATAGTGTACTTACCATCCGTTGATAAGTATTTTGCGCCCGCATAATGAGTTCGCAAATCTCCCGCACTGCCCCCTCACCGCCGTTAAATTGGCTGATAAAATCGACTTGTGCCCGTACTTCTGCCACTGCGTTTTTTACTGTCGCACTGAAACCAACGCGCTTGAGCAGTGCTAAATCGGGCAAATCATCGCCCATATAAGCGACTTGCTCAGGCTGCAAAGTTAATTTTGCACATAACTCTTCAAACGCTGTTAATTTATCTTGCTGCGCTTGATAGACATACTGAATTTTTAATTCTTCTGCCCGGCGCGTTACCACCCGCGATTCGCGTTTCGTAATAATACCCACCGGCACACCACTTTTTTGTAATAAATTAATGCCCAATCCATCATGGATATTGAAAGCTTTAAATTCTTCGCCAGCATTACCTAAAATAATTTGCCCGTTGGTCATTACGCCGTCGACATCGAGCAGCAGCAATTTTACGCGAGAGGCTTTTTCGTCGAGAATGTTCATCAGATCGTTCCCAAAAATTTCAACACATACTCCGCAAACAACGCTGGATTTTCCAAATGAAACCAATGTTGCGCTCCCGCGGCCACTTGCAATTGACTAATCTTAATGCGCTTGTGCAACCAAAAACCATGCCAAATTGGAAAAATTTTATCCGCACCACAAGCAATAATCAGCGTTGGCTGCGTAATTTGCCCGACCCATTTGCGGCTATCAAAACCCATCGCCACCCGCGCTTTATGCACATAACCCGTTAACGATTCAGGGGCCGCATTATAGTTTGTCACCGGTAACACGTGCTTAGTATTATCCAGCTTAAATAAACGTGCCATCTTTAATAAGCCAGAAGCTTTACCAGTTAACTGCTGTTGCTGTTTTGCCAATTTTACCGCGACCATAAACCGCGCCCCTAAACGCATAAAAGGGCTTAAGCGAGACGAGCTTGCATATAAAACCAATTTTTTAACGCGTTCAGGATGATAATGCGCAATATATTGCGCGATCATGCTACCCAAGGAATGGCCGATGATATTAGTTTGCTGAATGCCTAAATGATCCAACAGCCCCAACGTATCATTGACTAGCGTTTCCAAAGTGCAGGCTTCATCTGGCGCCTGACTGCGCCCCGAACCACGGTTATCGAAAATAATCACTTTATAATGTTTGCTTAAACGCGCCAACACCGGCGACCAATAGCCCGCATCGCCGCCAAGACCGGTGATCAACAGCAAAGGCTCCCCCTCGCCGTGGATTTCGTAATAAAGTTCGATTTGGTTTATGTTAAGATAGGGCATAAGAAAACTGCCAATTTTATCATATTATGGACACACATAACCAATGGCTGCGCTGGGCCAAACAATTACAAGCCATCGCACAAAATGGCCTATATTTTTCGCAAGATAATTTCGATCGCGAGCGCTATGAACAAATCCGCCATTTGAGCGCCGAAATTCTAGCGCATCATTCTGAGCACAACGTTAATAAAGTTGAAGCGATTTTTGCCAATGAAACCGGTTATGCCACACCTAAAATTGACGTGCGCGGCGTCGTGTTTAAAGATAAAAAAATTTTATTAGTCCGCGAACAGCAAGATGGTCGCTGGAGTTTGCCCGGCGGTTGGGTCGATGCCGGCGATGCGCCTTCGGTTGCGATAGAAAAAGAAATTGTGCAAGAGTCAGGCTTTATCGCCAAAGCGGTTAAATTATTGGCTTTGTACGATAAATTGCAACATCCTTATCCACCGCAATGGCCGCATATTTATAAAGCGTTTTTTCTCTGCGAAATAATCGGTGGCGAACCGCATACCAGCATTGAAACGACAGCCGTGGATTTTTTCGCACTAGATAATTTACCGCCTTTGTCTTTGCACCGCATTATTCCGGAACATATTCACCGCATGTATGAATTAGTGCAAGATCCGCAGGCAGCAACGGATTTTGATTAAACTTTCAGGTGTCTATAATGATTATTTTTTTGGACGAATCAGGTGATCTTGGATTTGATTTTGAAAATAAAAACTCATCCCGTTTTTTCGTAATTACACTATTGGCTTGCCGCAACAGAAATAGTATGGTGATGTTTGATAAAGCAGTTAAACGTACCCTTAAAAATAAAATACATGCAAAAAATTGTGCGATTAACGAATTGAAAGGTACGAAAACTTCATTCAAAATCAAGAAATATTTTTACACACAAATTAGCCATCAAGGAGATTACACTCTTCATACTATTGTGCTGGATAAACTGAAATTAAAAGAGAGTCTAAAAAATCACTCTAAGCATCGGCTCTATAATTTTATGTCTGCACAGATAGTCAGCCAGGTGGATTTGTCCCATAGTGATAGCATTTTACTTATTGTGGATAGAAGCAAAAAAAGAAAAGAAATCGAAATTTTTAATACTTATCTTAAAAATTATTTGGAAGGTTTTGCACCGCTCAATACAGTTTGTGATATATCTCATGAACGCTCTCACGAGAAACCTACTCTACAAGCGGTTGATTTATTTTGTTGGGGTGTTTTTCGTTACTTTGAATATGGGGATAAGGAATGGTTTTCTGTTTACGAACACAAAATGGCTGTTCACTTTGTCTCTGAAGACATAAAAAAAGACGGCCCCTAAGATACCTCATTCCTGCTTTCAAGGCCAACCTATGGAAGGGATCCAGCAGGCATATCGTAGGACTTACCCGTCGGTGTTTATTATAGGCTTTTCCCATGGGAAAGTAAAAAATTTTTGTTAGATTTTTTTGTTATTTTTTTATGCCATTTTATTTTATAAAGCACAATTGCTAATCATATGCCCATCGTACTTCAAGATGCGAGAATTATAATCGAGCATTTTAGCGACAAATTAAATTTTTTTCATGAATCCCTAGTTATTCATAGGGTGAGATGAAAAAAATTTTAATTTGGCCTAAAAGGCGATGTATTAGAAACTCGCAGGTTGAAGTACGATGGGTATAGAGCAGGCTCAAATGCAAAAATCTATTCAGCAAACTCTTACCCAAGCAAAGCAGCAAATTCCTGCCTTTGAAGCCGAAATCTTACTCGCCTTCGTCCTGCAAAAACCACGCAGTTATTTGCGCGCTTTTGGTGAGCAAGCAATCAGTCCAACCCAGCAACAACAATTTCTTGAATTAGTAGAACGACGTTTAAAAGGTGAACCGATTGCCTATTTAACTGGCACAAAAGAATTTTGGTCGCTGCCTTTGCACGTGAACTCAGCCGTATTAATTCCCCGCCCCGAAACGGAATTATTAGTCGAACTCATTTTGCAACAATTTGCAGCCAATAAAATAATCAGGCTTGCCGATTTAGGCACCGGCTCAGGTGCGATTGCTTTAGCTTTAGCACATGAACGGCCGCAGTGGTCGATTATCGCAGTCGATAAAAGTTTGCCGGCTCTGGATTTAGCGCGTCAAAATGCGACCGCTTTAAAAATCAGCAACGTGGAATTTCTACACAGCAATTGGGGCGAAAAATTAGCGCCACAGAGTGTCAACATCATCGTCAGCAATCCGCCTTATTTAGCACCAGATGACCCGCATTTGCAGCAAGGCGATTTACGGTTTGAGCCGCAGGAGGCTTTAATGGCCGCCCAAAATGGCCTGCACGATTTTCGCTTGATTGCTGCACAAGCTCGAAAAATATTAACACCCGGCGGAGCTTTATTTTTTGAGCACGGTTACGAACAAGGCCCTGCCGTACGCGCGATTTTGCAAGAGTGTGGTTTTATCGATATTGCCACTCACACCGATTTAGCGGGGCATGAGCGGGTGACGCGAGGAATTAAGCACTAACTGCTGCTGTTGCTTCTGTTAAGGTATCAACAATATATTTATTAACACTGGCTTCTTTTTGGCTTGCAGCAACCGCCACGAGCCGATGCAACTCGGGCCCTAAGCGCACATTTAAACTACCTTTAAAAGGTTTTTCAGGTTCGATATTTTCACTTTCACACATTTCTAAATAATCATCTACCGCTTCTTCAAACGCTCGTTTTAAACCTTTAGCGGTGGTCCCTTCATAGTTAATTAAGGCGCGAACAAACTCAATTTTCCCATGGAATATTAATGCTTCAGCATCAAAATGTACTGATCCATAATAATCTTTGTATTGCATTATATCTTTCATACTAACCCCTCCTGTTTTAGTAAATTGATAATATCTTCTAATTGATAACGCTTCAAAATAGAGCCGGGATGTGGTTTATGTAAAATAATCGGCGGATATTTAGCATGAATAAATCGTGTTCGTGAACCACCGGTTTTTCCAGCACTAATTTGTTTATACTCAAAATGATTTAAAACCTTGGTTAATTCATCCCAGGTAAAATCTTTAGGTTTAGTGAGTAATCGAGCAATTAATTTTTCTTGCTTTGACATGAATATAAGTTTAGCTTATACTGTTCCAAAGTGCAACTATTCTTAGTTGCAATATTTTGTTAACATTAATAATTAGGTTCAACCATGGCAACCGTGAAAAAAGATTTTGTAAAAGCGCAAACTCATTGTGCAGTAGCTCCGGGCGAAGCATTAAAAATACTGCGTCAATTGCAAGGTTTAAGCCAATTAGAGCTAGCTAATTTAACCGGCATTAAGCAATCTAATATCTCGGCGCTGGAAGGTGATATTACCCAGTTGGGTCGTGAACGTGCTTTAATTTTTGCTAAAGCCTTGAAAGTCCATCCGGCAGTGCTTTTATTTCCCGATTTTAATTTGGCACAAGCCGCTTAGGCCAATTTAATATCGCCAATCAACTCCCGTGTATTTTGCACACACGCAAACCCAAACGCTAAATTTTTTAAGGTAGCCAGATGTAACTCTTCGTTAACTGTCGCGGTGGCATCATTTACAAAAAACACCCGGTAACCGCGCATAAAAGCATCCCGCGCCGCGGTTTCGCAACAGCAATTGGTCATCACACCGGTAATAATAATATCTTCAATGTGCGCCGCTTTTAGTACTTCATCCAAATTGGTTTTAAAAAAAGCACTGTATTGGTTTTTATCGATAATGGTTTTTCCATCCGTATTAAACCCAGCAATTATTTGCCAGCCCTCACTCTCTTTTTCTATTTTGTCGCCACCCCACCAATCGACCATGGGTTTGGATAGCTCCGAGCTATCATTGTGCCTAACATAAATAACTTTAATTCCCACTGTTTCAGCCAGCGCAATAAGCTGCTGAATATTGTCTATCTGGCGCTCACTAATAATACTCAAGTCCTTTAAAAAAACATTCTGCATTTCTATCACTAATAAAGCCGCCCGCTTTGGATTGATTTTAAAGTGATGCGTATTGTATTCCGCTATCTTGCTAAGTTCGACGGCGTATTTCATATTAATCCTTCCTATGTGGGGTTAAACTAGAGCGTGTCCCCAGAGATGAGTTTGACATTTTACCTTATTTTTTAACAAAATTAAGTCTGAAAAATTAATTTGCAATTTAAGTTTTTTTCTCATAGTATGGTTAAATTCAAAGAATAGCTTGCCTCGAGGAGTCGCCCATGACTTATAGTTTATTGTATATATTATTAACCGCATTTTCAGCTGTCTTCATCCACGGCGCAACTAACAATTATTTACATCCCGCGTTGATGCTGTTTTGTAGCACTATCTTAGCAATTGTTTATTTTCATTGCATTAATCTCCATCAATTAGGCTTTATGTATCGCACCGCCTGGCAAGCCAAAAAATATTGGATAGGTTCTATGCTCGCCGTTGCTGTCATATGGCTAGCAAGTGTATATGGATTAAATTTCGTTGCCCCATCCGTTTTTGTTTTGCTTTATTTTGCGATGAATTGTTTACTGGGTATTTGCTTTGATTATTACAAAAATAAAACCCCTTATTTATTATTAATGGGCGCTATGTTAATTATCTGCACTATCGCTCTAGTGGGTTGTTTCTTACATTTTAATCAAATAACTCACCTAACTTATTTAGGTATTTTATTAAGCTTAATAGGCGGCATTGCTGTGTTTGTTTATAGCAAACAAAGTTATCATTTGGCAACCAAAAGCAACTTAAAAGCTACCCAAATAGTGGCAATTCGTTTCTGGTTAATATTACCGCTTACCGCTATTTTAGCTCCTGAGCCACATCATATTCTAAATTCTTTAAGTTGGCAGAATGCGGGCATTGTCATCATTGTTGCGCTTGTTTCACTGATTATTCCTATTTTCTTCTTTATGAAAGCTGTTATTAAAATAGGACCGGAAAAAAATGCCATTCTTTGCGGTTTAACACCGGCGATTACTTATATTATCGAAGCTTATGCATTACATAGTTACAATAGCTTAATGCTCAGTTTAAATTTAATTACCGGCTTTTTTATTGCCTTACCGACCTTAGTGAAGTTTTTAAAAAATCAAAGAATAGCTAGTCAGATAGCTGTATTTAAGTAGCAGCTTTCGGTTATAATCTCCCCCATGAAAAAATACTACCTTACCCTAGGCTGCGCCGTCGTTTTATTGCTATCGGCTTGCGCCACCAAAACTGGCTTAGAAAAATACGAAGGACAATCGGCTCAGCAAATTTTTGTGGGCGCGGAAAAATCGCTGCAAAAAGGCGATTATAAAGACGCCAGTGATCGTTATGAAGCCTTAGAAGCTTTGTATCCCTATGGTGATTATGCGCAGCAAACCGAATTAAATATCATTTACAGTTATTATAAAGATCGCGATTATGATTCTGCCATTGCCGCGGCTGATCGTTATACCCATTTGTATCCACAAGGGCCAGCCACGGATTACGCCTATTACATGAAAGGCTTAGCTGAATTTAGCCGCAATGAAGGCTTTTTTGAACGTTATTTACCGCTGAATATTTCGGCGCGCGATAATGCCTCTATCCAACAAGCTTTTAACGATTTCAATGACTTCTTAACGCGTTACCCCACCAGCGTTTATGCTCCCGATGCGCGACAACGGATGGTCTTTTTACGCAATTTATTAGCCGAACAACAATTGCAAATCGGCCAATATTACTACTCGCGTAAAGCCTATGTAGGTGCTGCCGAACGCGGCCGCGTCGTGGTCACGCAATACCCGCACAGTGATTCCGTAGAAGCGGCCCTGGTGTTGATGTATCAATCGTACCAGCAGTTGCAATTGACGAGCGATGCGGTGCAAGTGCGTGCAGTGCTGCAGGCCAATTATCCTGAGGCTTTGAAAGGGCTTAAATAAGGCTAAATTGAATTCTCGTCACTCCCGCGCAAGCGGGACAAATTCGTCTGGAACGAATTTCGAGTCGCGCCTTAGCGCGTCGCGAAGCGATGAAAACCAGGGATGGTTTTCAACAATCCAGGTTTAAATAGAATCACTTCTGCTTTGCGTGATTATATTAACGCCACTATTTCATTTGAAATTTTATCCAATGAAATGAACAAAAACACAAAAAGTTTAATGCGTATGTTAAGCCCTGCCGGTAATCCAACCAGCAAATCTTTATTTGCTATTTTTCATGCCGTACAAAAAATAAAAAAATTACGTCTTAGTGTTTCTCTAAAATAAAATTTATTAGTTGCTCTAACGCAAACTCTGCTGCTTGCTCACGAATGGCGGCGCGATCGCCGGTGAAAACTTTACTTACACTTTGCGTTGCGCGATCTTTTGCGGCAAACGCAAACCACACTAAACCCACCGGTTTTTCCGCGCTGCCGCCGCTGGGCCCGGCAATCCCCGTGATCGCTAAACTTGCTTGCGCGTGGCTGTGTTGCAAAGCGCCTTCGGCCATCGCGCGCACGACCTCTTCACTCACTGCGCCATGTTGTTCAATCAATGCTGCTGGCACGCCTAATAATTCTGTTTTAGCGGCATTGGAATAAGTCACAAAACCGCGCTCAAACCATTCTGAGCTTCCCGCAACATCAGTCAACAATTTAGCGACTAAACCACCGGTGCAAGATTCTGCCGTGGCGAGTTGCCAGTGTTTGTCAATAAGAAGTTGGGCGAGTTGATGTGTCATAAAAAATAGTATACATTAAGGTTCGTTTGTGTTGGTAAAAGATAAGTTACATTTTTTCATTTAAATAACAGGTGATATTATGTATAAATCTTCCCTTGCGTTTAATGAATTTAGTCTCCATAACATAACCAGAATCTGCCAGTATTTTGGCGGGCACTTAACTCATATATTTAGTTCCTATCTACACTCACCCCTGCAACCACCTGCAGGCCTCGAATCACAAGTAATACAACAGCTTGATTTCATTCGGTCGCTATTCTTGATAAACAATAACAATAACCTAGCAAGTCCTCTTTTGCTGATGAAGGTAGTTTTTACAGCAGCTTGTTTACAACGGGTACGCGAACAATGCTTGCTCCCCGCTTTACAAGTTGGCCCTCCTTTCCCACTTCAGAATTTGCATCTTAACAGTGATTTATTGAACTTTTATGAACAAGTTGTAGATGATAGTTTAAGCTGGTTACTTAATCTAGAAATTTTTAGTAATCCTCAAGACTTTAGTAGAACATTGCCAACTTCCCCCTTCCCTCAGCTACTACAAGATATTTTTGAGGTAGCTCAACCACGGTGTACAAAAATTATTGATACAATCAATAACTATTTTACTGCTCTTCAACCCCCCGATGCGTTACAAGATCTTAGGAATAATATTCCGCTCATTCATTCTAATCTTGATAGCGTTGGTGCTTGGCTGAATGGCAGGAATGATATTTATCCTGCAAACGTACCCATCTTACCAGTGATTGCAAGTATTTTAAAAATAGTTAACCTGCGTTTCTTATGGAAGAATATCGACTATTACCGCATAGAGAAGGCATTGAATGATATTCAAGCTCGTATCCCACATCCTGCTACGATGCCTCAATAAATATTCAATCTTTAAAAAGTTGCCGCGCTTGTTCTGCGTCACGTGCAATTTGCGCTTTTAAAGCATCCAAAGATTCAAAACGCTTTTCCGGGCGGAGAAAATGTAAGAATTCAACTTGCAGTTCGCGGCCGTAAATATCTTCATTGAAATCGAATAAATGGACTTCTAAAAAAACACGGGTGCCGTCGACGGTGGGGCGGGTGCCGAGATTGGCGACGCCGCAATGGGTGGTGAGTTGTGGGTTGTGGGTTGTGGGAAAAGTATTGTTGTTACTCACAACTGACAACTCACAACTCACAACTTGTACACGTACAGCATAGACTCCAGCCAAAGGGCTTTTCAAGCGTTTTAAAGCAATATTAGCAGTAGGAAAGCCAAGCGTGCGACCACGCTGTGCGCCGTGCATCACGCGGCCGGTGATGCTGTAGGAGCGACCTAATAAATCTGCAGCCAGTTTTAAATCGCCACTTGCCAATGCCGCACGAATGCGGGTGCTGCTGACTCGCTCACCGTGCCAGATAAAATCGGGGAATGCCTCCACTTCAAAACCGGATGTTTGCCCTGCTGTTTCTAAAGTCGCTAAATTACCGCTTCGATCTTTACCAAATTTAAAATCTTTCCCTATCAGTAAATGTTTGACATTAAGTTTGTCGATGAGAATTTGTTGGATGAATTCTTGTGCTGTCAAGTTGGCGAGCTTTTCGTTAAAACGGAGCGTGAGAATTGACAGTTCGTCATTCCTACAATTGAGCAGCTGTGTCGGCTTGGACCCTTCTGCTGCAGCAGAAGGGTCCGTAAACCGACCTACATCTTCTTTTTCACAGGGAGGGATTATTTCGTCATTCCCGCGCAGGCGGGAATCCAGGCTTTGTGTCGGCTTGGACGCTGCTGCAAAATCCCCCCTGCCCCCCTTTTTCAAAGGGGGGGAATCATTCGTAAACCGACCTACATTCACAACTTTCTCTTTCCACGTCGTCAAACGCGCGGGCGCTTTATCAGGGCAGAAAAATTCTTGTGGTTGTGGTTCAAATAATACGATTACCGCCGGCAAATTTTTTTCTTGCGCAATTGCTTGCAATTGCCGCAGCAAAGCTTGATGCCCGCGATGCACACCATCGAAATTGCCGATAGTGGCAACACAGCCGTGCTGAGGATTGAGACTTAAAAAATGGCCAATTATAGGTTTATAGCTTACAGGTCGAAAGTTGAAATGTATGAGAGGTTGTTCAAAAAAACTATCATCCAAAGCAGGACAATCAGAATAATCAATATCCTCATCTCGCATCGCATCAATTCTTTTCAAATCGCTCAAAATTTTTGGTTCCACAGCCCTCAATCCTCATTCCTCAATCCTAATCCCTCATCACAAAATCCCTGACTTTGAATCGCAACAACCACAGCATCACAAAATAAACGATGAGACCAACGCATAATATCAAACACAATTCACCGACACGGTGCCAGGCCCGCCAGGCTTGTACCTGCGGCTTCATAAAACTATTGGCATTTTATCCTCGAGAGTAGAAATTTTCCAGCCTGCTATTTATATATTGTTGCATATCTCCTGCTCTTTGTTGCATATCTCCTGCTCTTTGATGAGCTTTTATATCAGAATACGAAAATCTTACTATCTCTAACTGTTCACCTCTTCCGACATAAGATAAAATCAGATCTCGTAACTGGTCTGCCAGACATAAATAAGCAGTCCCATCTCTTCTAATATAATGATAATGACTATCTAACTCTATATTCAGCGTACGTCCACACCAAACTCCGCGCACATCCAGTTCATAAGCTATTTTTTTGCCATTGAGTTGCGTCACATTTCTTTCAATGACCATATCAACAGGCAAAAATGGGCAGATAAGATGGTAATAATGGTTTTCCGAAACTAAAAATTCTTCAATATCGTTTTTTATTTGACGGGTATCCAGATTTGCCAAAACCCTTTGCACTTGCCCAATAAAATGTTGGATAGCGGACTCCTGCTGAGGACCTAAAAAAGCTGCAGCATAGGGGTTACTTCTGCAAGTTTGCAAAAATTCGGGATTATAAAAACACAAGCAAGCATGTCCCACGATCCAAATTTGGCTGGTCTCACCCTCCACTCTGTCACCACTAAAACTTATTAGTTGTTCAAACGCCGTCCTAATTAAATTATAAAACCGTAAATAAGGATGTTCAATTTTTCCACGTGGTCCAACAAAAGGACTTTGTGAACTATCTGGAATGCTTTCATAAATGTTCGCCAAGGCCAGCATCAAAAGCGGGACACCATAACTTATAGTCAGCGCCTCTTTAAGCGAAGAAAAAGATAATTCACCATCGCTTTCCCCAAAATAATATTCCGCATTGAGGAGTAAATTTTCCATTAATGCTTTGTGTGGCGTTAAATCCCTGGTGGAATTAGTTAATATATCGGGGACTCCCGCCATTATTTTGCTAAAAACCTTATGGCTTTGGCTTTGACGGAAAAGATCATTTTGTTGCTGGGGTTGATTCAGGAATCCTAATAATTTGTCGATCAGTTCAGAGTGCAGGCTTAATTCTATAGGCAATTCTTTTCCACCCAAAAGATGTATCACCTCAGCTATAAAGGAGATGTCTGTTTGCGGAGAAATGAAGCGGCAAATGTAATTAAAAACCTGCTGTACTAAATTATCATAATTATTTCTAATCCGCTTGGGAAGTAATTTTATAAGGCGTAAGGGGTTAGTAATTTCAATTAGCTTAAATTGGGGCGTGGGTTCACGCAGTAGAATAACGGCACGTGAAAGTAGCTGCTGAATAAACTGTCCATAGTAAACTAAACAGTGTTGTTGTTTTAAAACGTTGATTGCAACGGTCAATACCATTAAATCAGAAGGAGTTAAATCAGTTTGTTTGGCTTGATAAAGTTCGATTAATTGCGGTATTAATGGAAGACACTCGCTTACCTCCGCCTCTGATTTCAACATTTTTCCCAGGTTTAGAATAATTGAACCAACTAACGATATAGCCTGAATTTGCCCGTGCGCCACAAACTGACTGACTACCTGCAATAAATTGCGTTTCAAATAATCATGCTGCCTATTTATTCTTTCTAAGGGTGCAAGTTTCGGCATAGCATCTAAAATATTTACTGCGCTTTGAGGAGATAAAACCCGCAAAAGTTGTGCTGCGCGCTGCAAAAGCCTATCAATAAATGCAGCATGTTGAGTTAACTCTGACCAGTTGAATAGCTTCCACAGACTATTGGTAATATGAGAAATACTTTCACCATCAAATTTATTCCGCTCTTCTTTTGCTTGTAACACTTCCTCTGCACGCTGCACCAGGGCGTTTATAAAAGGGCGTTGTTCCATTAAACTTATTGCACTTATTTGCTTATATTCTTCCAGATTGATGAATAATAATTTTGGGGTCGCATTAAACACTAGACCAAGCTCTATATTTTTTAAATATCGAATTCGGGACAATACCGCAGTAAAAATATTTTTAATAGAACGCGATCTTAAAACCAAGTCCGCTGGTTTTAATAATTTCGGCAAATTCCCCATGATGGTAACAAGCGCAGAATCATCAAATCGACGGTGTGGCAATAGCGTATCTACCAAATTGATTAAATTAAAAATGCAGTCACAATAAGTTTGTGGTTTGCCATCAAGCAAAATAGTGGAATATTCCACATAATCATGGACTTTCAAGTCAGGCAAGAGAGGAGGTAAGCTATTAAATAAGATGGCGATTAATTCCCCTACCCCGATGCCGTGTTTTTCTAGTGTTCTTATTAAGGCATATTTTGTCGTAGGATACAAAATTTTCGACACGTAAACCAAACAAGCAGATACCAAGCTTTGATAGTCTGGATGACGTTTAATCTCCGCTATTTTACTAATTTGCTGTATAAGTTTTATCCCTTGGTCTGAAAAGATATGATCTGCATATGCTTCCTTTTGCAGTAAATATAAGCTTTCCTGGATTAAAAATTTTGAGAGGTCTACGCTTTTGTCGCGTTCGGAAAGAGCATTTATCTGTTGCAATGCGGTAGTAATATTGACTTCATTTAAAACAGAGCGTTCATTTAAATATCTTAATAGCTCACCCTGTCTACGGCCAATGCCATCTTGGCTAGAATGAAAAAAAGTTAAGATCTGTTCATTTGTTTCTGCTTCATAGGAGAGCGGCATAGCAATATTCCTTTTATTATTTATATTTGCACAATGACAACAGGGTTATTTTAGACTAATTTTAGGTTCGGCGGGAAAAAAGATCGTTTAGGGACACACCTTAGCTTTTGGTAATAAAATCCCTGACTTTAAATCGCAACAACCACAGCATCACAAAATAAACGATGAGACCAACGCATAATATCAAACACAATTCACCGACACGATGCCAGGCGCGCCAGGCGAGCCATTCTTGTAAATGCGGGCTCATAAAAAACAGCACGATGGCAAAAATAATATTGGCAATAACAATTCGTAACACAAAATGTTTAGTTTGGTTAACCGGTTGATAAATTTTTTGTTTGCGCAATAAAAAATATAAACTGCCGGCATTGACGATCGCGGCGATGGAAGAAGCTAAGGCTAAGCCCGCATGTTTTAATGAAAACACCAAAGCAAAATTTAAAGCGATGTTCACACCCAAAGCAATCGCGGCGATTTTCACTGGCGTTTTCACATTTTGCCGGGCGTAGAAACTGGCCGCAAAAATTTTTACCAACATAAAAAACGGAATACCAATAGAGAAGGCCATTAAACTGCGCTCGGTCATGATCACATCAAAGGCATTAAATTTACCGTAATTCAATAAGGTCGCGAGCATCGGACCGGCTAAAATAATGAGCGCTAACATCGCCGGCAAACCAATCACCAACACGGCGCGAATCGCCCATTCAATGGTGTTGGAATATTCGGTTTCTGATTTGGCGGCGAAGCGTTTGGAGAGGTGCGGCAAAATCACAGTAGATAAAGCCACACCAAATATGCCTAAGGGAAATTCCATCAAGCGTTCAGAGTTATACAGCCAGGAAATACTGCCCGTCACCAAAAATGAAGCGAACATCGTATCGACTAAAATACTAATTTGCGCGAGCGACACGCCAAATAAAGCCGGTACCATTAGTTTTAACACGCGTTTCACGCCCGGATCGTGCCAAGCAATTTGTGGCCGTGGCATCACTTTAAGCCGATATAAATGCGGTAATAAAAATAATAACTGAATAATCCCCGCAAAAAATACGCCCCATGCCAGCGCATAAATTGGCACATGAAAATGTTTGGCACCCCACAAAGCGGCGATGATC
Source organism: Gammaproteobacteria bacterium (assembly GCA_013285995.1). Lineage (GTDB taxonomy): Bacteria > Pseudomonadota > Gammaproteobacteria > JABDGN01 > JABDGN01 > JABDGN01. Next base: position 4,869 of record JABDGN010000024.1, on the reverse strand, counting down.
ATGGCGATATTTAACAATACCGGATTAAACGCAGCAGCAGCAAATTTACTGTGGGTATTTAAAATCGCACCGGCAAAGGCGGTTAAAGAAATAAAGAATAAATACGGGAAAGTAATGCGCAGCATGGTACTGGCTAAATCGTATTTTTCTGGCGTGTTAGCAAAACCCGGCGCAAAGATATCAACAATAAATGGCGCTAGCACCATACAAACCGCGGTAAAAATAAATAATATTAACGCCAGGTTGCCGGCTAAATGATTAATAAACGTGCGCATTTCTTCTGGCGTACGCTGAATTTTATATTCCGATAACACGGGTACAAAAGCTTGTGAAAAAGAGCCTTCAGCAAATAAACGACGAAATAAATTGGGGATTTTAAAGGCGACATAAAACGCATCGGTCATCAGCGTGGCGCCGAAAACGTGCGCCACGATCATGTCACGCAAAAAACCTAAGATGCGTGAGATGAAGGTCATCGCGGAAAAAATACTGGTGGATTTGAGGAGTTGTTTGCTCATTAGTTTGGCGCGAAGGCCTGCGTCATTCCCGCGCAGGCGGGAATCCAGACTGTTTTTGAATTAAAGCTTGTTTTTCTGGATCCCCGCCTGCGCGGGGATGGCGAGTAATATCAGAGGACATCTTGCTTTTCCTCCAATGTCGGCTTGGAGGATTCTGCTATTGCAGAATCCTCCGTAAACCGACCTACCTCAGATTCTTCAGCAGAATCCTCCGTAAACCGACCTACCTCAGCGTCATCTGCAAACTGATCTTCATCTGCACGAACATCTCCCCCTTTCGTAAAGGGATCCCCCCCTTTTGCAAAGGGGGGCAGGGGGGATTTTCGGGGGGATTTATCATCCTCAGCAGCATCCAACAATTGCAACTGCACTTCCAATTCGCTGCCGGTGGCTTCGAGATCTTGGATTTCTTGTAGGCTGGGTAATTCGCTTAGGGATTTAATATTGAAATAATCGAGGAATTCTTTGGTGGTACCGAGTAATTCGGGACGGCCGGGCACATCGCGATGACCGACCACTTTGATCCAATTGCGTTCTAATAAAGTTTTAATCACATTAGGATTCACAGCGACACCGCGCACGGCTTCAATTTCAGCACGGGTAATCGGTTGACGATAGGCAATCAAAGCTAAGGTTTCTAAGAACGCGCGGGTGTATTTGGGTGCACGTTCAGCCCATAAATTTTTGATCCACGTCGCCGATTCAGCCCGCGCTTGAAAACGATAACCACTGGCAACATGCTTTAATTCAATGCCCCGTTCGGCATAATCGGTTTGTAATTCTGCGAGCGCCGCAGCAATTTCATGCACAGCAGGACGTTCCGCTTCAGGAAAGAGTTCAGCTAATTGTTGGGAGGTCAAGGGTTCATGATAAGCCAATAATGCGGCTTCTAAAATATGTTTTAATTGCAAAGTCATTGTTAAGTTTCCTGTTTTGTCATCCCGGAAATCATCCCCATTTTCACGGGGACGGGCTGCGTTATTATACGGGATCCAGGCTTTTTAAATTGAGTGCTGAATTCCCGCTTTCGCGGGAATGACGGCGAAAAATGGAGCCCTAAACATGATAACTATACTTCTCAGCTATCAACGGTATTCTACCTTGCTGATTTCATATTCAACTTCACCACCCGGCGTAACCACTTTCACTGCATCGCCTTCCAGTTTGCCGATTAAACCGCGCGCAATGGGAGAGCTGACCGAGATTTTACCTTTTTCAACATCGGCTTCGTCTTCGCCGACTAATTGATAAGTGACGGTTGCTTCGGTTTCTAAATTATAAAGTTCAACAGTAGCACCAAAAATGACTTTGCCGGTATTTTCAATTTCAGTGATATCGATAATTTGCGCATTGCTTAATTTGCCTTCGATATCTTTGATACGCGCTTCGTTAAAGCCTTGTTGCTCACGCGCCGCATGATATTCAGCGTTTTCTTTCAAATCACCGTGCGCACGCGCTTCAGCAATTGCCGCGGTAATTTTCGGGCGTTGCACGCGTTTTAAATCATCTAATTCTGCTTCTAAGGCAGCAGCGCCTGGTTTGGTCATGGGAACTTTTTGCATGATGAACTCTGCTTATTTTCCCCCTTTGCAAAAGGGGGATTAAGGGGGATTTTTCAACAATTTTAAAATCCCCCCTGCCCCCCTTTTGCAAAGGGGGGATTTACATTACACGTTTTCAAAAAAACTTTTTACTTTTTCAAACCAGGTTTTAGCACGTGGACTATGATCTTTTTTATCTTGTTGTAAACTTTCTTCAAATTTACACAGCAAGTCTTTTTGCTCATCCGACAAGTGTACCGGCGTTTCAATCACCACTTGGCAAAACAAATCGCCCACCGCTGCGCTGCGCACTGATTTGATACCTTTACCGCGCAAACGAAACACTTTACCCGATTGCGTTTCCGGCGGAACTTTGATTTCCATTTTATCACCGATGGTGGGAACTTCCAAGCTGCCGCCCAACGCGCAAGTAGCGAAAGAAACGGGGACTTCACAATGCAAATCATTACCTTCACGGGTGAAAACCGCATGTTTTTCTAAGGCAACTTCTAAATAGAGATCACCTGCCGGGCCGCCGTTATGACCCGCTTCGCCTTCGCCGCTCACACGAATTCTATCACCTTCATCGATCCCGGCCGGGATTTTAACTTTGATAGTTTTTTGCTTCTTAACGCGACCTTGTCCATTACAAGTGCGACACGGTTCTTTAATATTACCTTCGCCCTGACAATGCGGGCAGGTTTGTTGAATCACAAAAAAGCCTTGCTGCATTTGCAACTGGCCATGGCCTTTACAAGTCGGACACGATTTAGGTGTGGTACCTTTTTTCGCGCCACTGCCTGCGCACACTTCGCATTCAGCCAGGCCCGGTACTTCAATTTCTTTTTCAAGCCCGGCCACCGCTTCTTCTAGCGTTAAATCAATCCGATAACGTAAACTCGCGCCCGCTGCAGCACGCGACGCACCGCCACGCCCGCCACCAAAAATATCGCTGAAGATATCGCCAAAAATATCGCCAAAGCCACCGTTGCCACCACCAAAGCCTTGTTGCTCTACGCCAGCATGACCAAAGCGATCGTAAGCTGCACGTTTATTCTCATCCATCAAGACTTCATACGCTTCTTTGGCTTCTTTGAATTTGTGCTCGGCGTCGGTATCATCCGGATTGCGATCGGGGTGATATTTCATCGCTAAACGACGAAAGGATTTTTTTATTTCTTCGGCTTGGGCGTCTTTGGAGACGCCTAAGATTTCGTAGTAATCGCGTTTGGTGGACATATTATCTTTTCCGCATAAATGTAGGGGCCGCTCGAGAGCGGCCCACATTTAAAAAGGGCGGCTCGCGAGCCGCCCCTACATTTTTATGTATTTAACTTGGCTTTTTATCGTCTTTTACTTCTTCAAACTGCGCATCGACAACGTTATCATCTTTTGGTTTGTTATCGCTTGCGGTTTCAGCACCGGGTGCTGCAGCGCTTTCTTGCGTTTGTTTGTAAGCGCGTTCGGCCATTTTACCAGAGGCTTCTGCTAAAGTTTTAGTCTTCGCTTCGATGGCTTCTTTGTCATCTTTTTTCAAGACTTCTTTCAAATCAGCAATGGCCGTTTCAATCGCCTTGCGTTCATCATCACTGACATCTTTCACTTCTTTCAAAGATTTTTCCGTCGCATGAATCATCGCATCCGCTTGGTTACGCGTATTCACCAATTCATGGAATTTTTTATCTTCTTCCTTGTGTGATTCAGCGTCTTTCACCATTTGTTGGATTTCCGCTTCTGACAATCCGCTCGACGCTTTAATGACGATCGATTGTTGCTTACCCGTCGCTTTATCTTTCGCCGACACATTCAAAATACCGTTGGCATCGATATCGAACGTCACTTCGACTTGTGGCACACCACGCGGCGCAGGCGGAATATCGGCTAAATCAAATTTACCCAGCGATTTATTCGCTGATGCCATTTCGCGTTCACCTTGCAATACATGCACCGTCACCGCGGTTTGGTTATCATCGGCGGTCGAAAACACTTGCGAGGCTTTGGTTGGAATGGTAGTGTTTTTTTCGATGAGTTTCGTCATCACACCACCCATGGTTTCGATACCCAAAGACAAAGGCGTTACGTCCAGCAATAAAATATCTTTTACTTGGCCCGACAATACCGCGCCTTGAATCGCAGCACCAATCGCCACCGCTTCATCAGGGTTCACATCGCGACGCGGTTCTTTACCAAAGAAATCTTTTACCGCATCTTGCACTTTCGGCATACGCGATTGACCACCGACTAAAATCACTTCTTGGATGTCGTCAATTTTTTTGCCGGCATCTTTCAAAGCGATTTTGCAAGGCTCAATGGTGCGAGTGATTAAGTCATCAACTAAAGATTCCAATTTCGCACGCGTCATTTTGATGTTTAAGTGTTTAGGACCACTCGCATCAGCAGTAATGTATGGCAAATTGATATCGGTTTGTTGACTAGACGACAATTCGATTTTCGCTTTTTCAGCGGCTTCTTTTAAGCGTTGCAAAGCCAGCGGATCATTTTTCAAATTCACGCCAGATTCTTTCTTAAACTCTTCCACTAAATAATCGATCACGCGCAAGTCAAAGTCTTCACCGCCCAAGAAAGTGTCACCATTGGTAGCCAATACTTCAAATTGTTTTTCGCCATCAACATCGGCAATTTCGATGATCGAAACGTCGAAGGTACCGCCCCCTAAATCGTACACGGCGATGATCGAATCTTTATTCTTTTCACCTTTATCCATGCCGTAGGCTAAAGCCGCGGCTGTCGGTTCGTTGATAATCCGCTTCACTTCTAGCCCAGCGATGCGACCGGCATCTTTAGTGGCT